>CALMFH010000237.1 GCA_937864925.1 uncultured Alphaproteobacteria bacterium
CCCGGTCAGTCCTGCATCCTGGCGCTCAACTGCATGTTCTCCCGCCTCGCCTACCCGGCCTGGGTGGAGAGCGAGGGCGACACGGAAGTGGCGATCGTCCCCGGCCACGTCTATCGCCGCCTCTTCGCCACCGAGCCGGCGGTGCAGAACTTCACCTTCGAGGTCCTCTCCGGTCGGCTCTTCGAGTTGATGGCGCTGATCGAGGAGACCGCCAGCCAGGGGCTGGAGGCGCGCGTCGCCGCCTTTCTCCTGCGCCGCGCCAAGGGCGGCACGGCGGTCGTGGTCACCCAGGATCAGATCGCCCGCCACCTCGCCACCTCGCGCGAAGTCGTCTCGCGCCTGTTGCGCGGCCTCGTCGCCCGGCGCCTCGTCGCCACCACCGCCGGCCGGATCACCCTGCTCGATCCACCGGCGCTCGCCCACCTCGCCGGCTGATCCGCCGCCGTCGTTCGGAAATCGTCCCATGTTCGAAGATCATCTCCTCCTCGCCACCGGCGTGGGAGCGATCGCGGTCGGCCTCGTCGCTGCGATCCTCATCGTCTGGCGCGATCTCGGCCCGGTCGCCCGCCTCTCCTCGATCCAGCGCGTCGCTCTGGTGGTGGCGCTGGCCGGCGGCGTCATCGCCTTCGGCCTCAAGCTGACGGTGATCGAGACCCTGTCGCACACCGGCCGCGACCACCTCGCTCCGGTTCTCGTCGGCGTCGACCGATCCGATCCGGGACCGGTGATCGAGGTCGGCCGCCCGGCGTGGCAGGCACTGCCCGCCGTCGCCCCCGCCCCGGCCGACGATCCGTCGACACCTGCCAAGGTGGCGCTCGGCCGGCGCCTGTTCTTCGACCCCGTCCTGTCGCGGGACGGCTCCCTCTCCTGCGCCTCCTGCCACGACCTCGAGCGCGCCGGCGGCGCCGACGGTCGACCGACCGCCGTCGGTATCGACGGCGCCATCGGGACCCGCAACACCCCGGCGGTGTGGAATGCGGCCTTCCAGGCCCGGCTCTTCTGGGACGGCCGCGCCCGAAGCCTCGAGGAGCAGGCGCTCGGACCGATCGCCAACCCGATCGAGATGGGCGCCGATCTCGACGAGGTGATCGCCCGGCTCGGCCGCGATCCGACCTATGTGGCGGCCTTCGAAGCCGCCTACGGCCCCGGCACGGCGATCGACGCCGACCGGCTCGCCCGGGCACTCGCCGCCTTCGAGCGCACGCTGATCACCCCCGACGCTCCCTTCGACCGCTTCCTCGCCGGCGACACGGCGGCGCTGACACCGCAGCAGATCCGCGGCATGTCGCTGTTCGAGACGGTCGGCTGCATCGTCTGCCACGCCGGTCCGGGCTTCAGCCGTGCGAGCCTGCTCGCCCCCGAGGCGGGGTCGTCCGGCTTCCGCCTCTTCCCCTCGCTCGCCTCGCCCTACGCGGCGCGCTATCGCCTCACCGACGACCTCGGCGCCGCCAAGACCGGTCGTGCCGGCCTGTGGCGCATCCCGTCGCTGCGCAACGTCGAACTCACCGCGCCCTATTTCCACAACGGTTCGGTCGCCGATCTGACCGAAGCGGTGCGGATCATGGCGACGGTCCAGGCCGGTCGCGTCGTCGGCGACGGCCCGGTCGCGACGCAGGTCGAATGGTCGCCCGAGACGAAGCGGCTGACGCGCCGGACCCCCTCGCCCCTCACCGAAACGGAGGTCGCCGACATCGCCGCCTTCCTGAAATCGCTGACCAGCGACCGCTTGGCGGGCCATCGGACCGCGGCCACCCTCGCCGGCACCGATTGACCCCGCTGCGCCCCCTCACCCAACCAACGCCTTCGCTCCGTCGGCGATCAGCGTCGTGAGGAGCCCGGCGTATTGCTCGCGGCTCATACCCTTCGACGGTTTGAACCACATGAAGCTCCAGTTCATCATGCCGAACAACGACATGGTCACCGGCTTCACCAGCTCCGGGCGTTCGGCGAGCGCCGGCTCGACCGCCAGGATCGCCTCCTTGGCGTGGGCGACCAGTTCGCGCTCCATCGCCTTCAATTCTTCCTGCGCCTCCTTCGGCAGTCGGCTCATCTCGTTGATCTGGATGACGTGCTCGGCATCCGCATCGCGATAGGCCTCGAGCAGGGCGCGCACCAGCGCCTCGAGCCGGTCTCGCGGCGCCCTTTCGACCGTCCGCGCCTCACGCACCACGTCGACGAGCTCCTGGAGATGGGCGCGAATGATGTCGCAGAGCAGCGCCTCCTTGTTCTCGTAGTAGTGATAGAGCAGCGCCTTCGAGGTGCCGCAGGCCTTGGCGATGTCGGTGAGCGACGTGCCGTCGTAGCCGGCGCGAGCGAAGAGCTCGGCCGACTTCTTCAGGATCGTCTCGCGCTTGGCGTCGTAATCCGCCGCCCTCGGTCTCGCCACGTCCCGCCCTCACCCCTTCGGCCGCTGATCGAACACCCGCTTCGCTTTGCCGAGCGAGCGCTCCAGCATCCCCGGCGGCACCACCTGCACCCTGGCCGAGATGCCGATCGTGTCCTTGATCCGGCGGGAGAGCCGCTTGCCGGATTCCGCCACCACGTCGGGGTAGTCGGACTCGGCCCGGATTTCCACCTCCACCGTCATCTCGTCCATGCGACCTTCGCGGGTCAGCAGGATGCGATAGTGCCCGGCGAGCGCCGGCACCTCGAGCAACAGCTCCTCGATCTGGGTCGGGAAGACGTTGACGCCACGCACGATCATCATGTCGTCGGAGCGCCCCGTCACCTTCTCCATCCGTCGCATCGACCGCGCCGTGCCGGGCAGGAGCCGCGTCAGGTCGCGGGTGCGATAGCGGATGATCGGCAGCGCCTCCTTGGTCAGCGAGGTGAAGACCAGTTCGCCCTTCTCGCCGTCGGGCAGCACCGCGCCGCTCGCCGGGTCGATCACCTCCGGGTAGAAGTGATCCTCCCAGATGTGCAGCCCGTCCTTGGTCTCGACGCACTCCTGGGCGACGCCCGGGCCGATCACCTCGGAGAGCCCATAGATGTCGACCGCATGCATGTCGAAGGCGGTTTCGATTTCGCGCCGCATCGCCTCGGTCCACGGCTCGGCGCCGAAGATGCCGACCGCCAGCGACGACTCGCGCGGGTCGAAGCCCTGCGTCTTGAACTCGTCGAGGATCGCCAGCATGTAGGACGGCGTCACCATGATGACGTCGGGCGAGAAGTCGTGGACGAGCTGCACCTGCCTCTCGGTCATGCCGCCGGAGACCGGAATCACCGTGCAGCCGAGCTTCTCCGCCCCGTAGTGCGCGCCGAGGCCGCCGGTGAACAGGCCGTAACCGTAGGAGACGTGCACCTTCATGCCCGGCCGGCCGCCGGCCGCTCGGATCGAGCGCGCGACCACCGTCGCCCAGGTGTCGATGTCCTTCAGCGTGTAGCCGACCACGGTGGGCTTTCCCGTCGTCCCCGACGAGCCGTGGATGCGGGCGATCCGCTCCTGCGGCACCGCGAACATGCCGAAGGGATAGGCGTCGCGCAGATCCGCCTTGGTGGTGAAGGGGAACTTCGCCAGATCCGACAACTGGCGGAAATCGCTCGGATGGACGCCGGCCGCGTCGAACTTCTTCCGATAGGTCTCGACGTTGTCGTAGGCGTGGCGCAGCGACCATTTCATCCGCTCGGTCTGCAGCGCCGTGATCTCGTCGCGCGAGGCGCGCTCGATCGGATCGAGGGTCTTCGGATCCGGGGTGAGGTCCAACATCGGGTTTCCTCCTGAACGTCGTTCGCGTCGTGCCGCGGGTCTTGCGCCCGCTCGCGGCCGGCCCGTCGCTCGGCGGACGGGCCACCTTCTCGGATCAGGCGAGGTCCACCGCCTCCGGCGGCAGGAACGTGCCCTTGATGGTACGGGAGAGCCCGCGGAATTCGGCGATGGTCTTTCCGTGATCGTCGGTGACGGTGATGTCGTAGACGCCGGAGCGACCGGCCCGCTGGCGTTCCACGCACACCGCCTCCAGCACCTGCCCCTCGCGCGCCGGCGCGACGAAGGTGATCGAGCAATGCTGCGCCACCGCCCGATCGTTGCGGCTGTTGCAGCCATAGGCGAAGGCGGTGTCGGCGAGGGTGAAGATGTAGCCGCCGTGGCAGATGTGATGGCCGTTGACCATCGTCGGTCCGACCGTCATGGCGAGCCGCGCCCGCCCCGGCCCGACTTCGATGAGGCGAATGCCGAGGGCCTGCGCCGCCCTGTCGTCGGCCCACATCAGATCGGCGCAGGTCCGCGCCAGGGTCTCCTCGTCCATCGCCTCACCCCTTCCGGCCGGTGAACACCGGCTTGCGTTTCTCGACGAAGGCGGCGACGCCCTCGGCATAGTCCGGCGTCGATCCGGCCTCGCGCTGCAGGTCGCGCTCGAGATCGAGCTGAGCGTCGAGCGTGTTGGTCGAGGACAGGAACAGCGCCCGCTTGATCAGCGCCAGCCCGTGGGTCGGCGCCGCGGCGAGCCGCTCGGCGAGGGCCACCGCCTCGGCCGCCAGATCGGCGTCGTCGACCGCCTTCCAGATCATCCCCCAGGCCTCCGCCTGCTCCGCCTTGATCGGCTCGGCGGTGAACGCCAGTCCGCGCGCCCGTGCTTCGCCGACGAGCCGCGGCAGCACCCAGGTGCCGCCCGAGTCCGGCACCAGCCCGATCTTGGCGAAGGCCTGGACGAAAGTCGCCGACCTCGCGGCGAGAACCATGTCGCAGGCGAGCGCGATGTTCGCCCCCGCCCCGGCCGCCACCCCGTTGACGGCGCAGATCACCGGCTTCTCCATGGTGCGGATGAGGCGGATCAACGGGTTGTACCAGGTGTCGACCGACGCCCCGAGGTCCGGCCGCGCCGCCCCCGGCGCCACCGCTCGATCGGCGAGGTCCTGCCCGGCGCAGAAACCGCGACCGGCGCCGGTGAGAAGAACCGCCCGGACGCTGTCGTCCGCCGCGATCGCCTCCATCGCCGCGCGCAGTGCCCGATGCATGTCGACGTTGAACGAATTGAGCCGGTCGGGACGGTTGAGCACGACACGGGCGACCGCACCGTCGCGCTCGACCAGAATGGGCGCGGACACCGCGCCGGCGGTCTCGGACATCTCGGATTCCTCCCCGTCGCGGCCCGTTACCGGCCGTCGACCTTCTCGGTTTTATAGTTGACCGACCGGTTGGTCAATATATACTCGCCGCCATCGAGAGACCCCGGCCCGGCGCGATCGCCAAGATCGAACCGGTCGCGAGAAGGCCTCCGATCCGGGAGGAAGATCCTGCACGATCGAGCCGCGCGTCGCCACGGGTGACGGCCGATCGACGTGCGTTCGGTCGCGCCGCGATGCGGCGACGATCGTCTTCCCCGACATCGACCGCATCGCCACGCTCGCCCGCACCCCGTGGGCGGCGTCCCCCGCTCGACGTTCCGAGGCTCCCGCCCATGGCCGAACTGCCGCTGCTCCGCTCCTATGCCCTCGACCGCTGGTTCGCCGCCGCCGGCCCGGCACCGGAGGTCCACTCGGCGGTGACCGGCGCGCCGATCGCCCGTGTCTCCGCCGCCGGCCTCGACGTCGCGGCGATGGCGACCCATGCCCGCCGCGTCGGCGGCCGGGCGTTGCGACGGCTGAGTTTCCACGAGCGCGCCGGCCTGCTGAAGAAGCTCGCCGTCCACCTCGGCGAGCACAAGCCGGCGCTCTATGCGCTCTCCACCGACACCGGCGCGACGAAGACCGACAGCTGGATCGACATCGACGGCGGCATCGGCACCCTCTTCGCCTATGCCTCCAAGGGTCGCCGTGAACTGCCGGCCTCGACCTTCCTGCTCGACGGCCCGGTCGAGGGCCTGTCGAAGCACGGAACCTTCGTCGGCCGCCACATCCTCACCTCGCTCAGGGGCGTCGCCGTCCACATCAACGCCTTCAACTTCCCCGTCTGGGGCCTGTTGGAGAAGCTCGGCCCCGCCCTCCTCGCCGGCGTGCCGGTCATCGCCAAGCCGGCGACCGCCACCGCGCCGCTCGCCGAAGCGCTGGCCCGCCTCATCGCCGAGTCGGGCATCCTGCCCGCCGGTGCCTTCCAGTTCGTCGCCGGCTCGGTCGGCGACCTCCTCGATCACCTGACCGGCCAGGACGTCGTCTCCTTCACCGGCTCGGCCGCGACCGCCGCCGCGCTCCAGCGCCACCCGAAGATCGCCGAACAGTCGGTGCGCTTCGTCGCCGAGCGCGACAGCCTCAACGCCTCGATCCTCGGCCCCGACGCCGTCCCCGGCACGCCGGAGTTCGACCTCTTCGTCAAGGGCGTCGTCGCCGAGATGACGGTCAAGGCCGGCCAGAAGTGCACCGCCATCCGCCGAGCGCTGGTTCCCGCCGATCTCGTCGAGCCGGTCGGCGCGGCGATCGCCGAACGCCTCGCCCGGATCCGCATCGGCCATCCCGGCCTCGAGACGACGAAGATGGGGGCGTTGGCCAGCCTCGCCCAGCGCCGCGACGTCCTCGCCCAGGTGGAGAAGCTCAAGACGGAAGCCGACGTGATCTGCGGCGAGGGGGCCTTCGCGGTCGACGGTGCCGATGCCGACAGGGGCGCCTTCCTGGCGCCGATCCTGCTCCGTGCCCGCGACGCCGCCTCCGCCCGCCTCGTCCACGCGGTCGAGGCCTTCGGCCCGGTGTCGACTCTCCTCGGCTACCGCGATCTCGACGAGGCGATCGACCTCGTCCATCGCGGCGAGGGCTCGCTCGTCGCCTCTCTGGTCACCCACGACCCGCAGGTCGCCCGCGACGTGGTGCTCGGCATCGCCGCCTCGCACGGCCGCATCCTGGTGCTCGACCGCGACTGCGCCGGGGAATCGACCGGCCACGGCTCACCGCTGCCGCAACTCGTCCACGGCGGCCCGGGCCGCGCCGGCGGTGGCGAGGAGATGGGTGGCATCCGCGGCGTCCATCATCACATGCAGCGCACCGCCCTGCAGGGCTCGCCCGCCCTGCTCACCGCCATCGGCGCCTCGTGGATCAAGGGCGCCCCCGAGATCATCGACGAGGTCCATCCCTTCCGCATGACCTTCGGAGAGCTGGAACTCGGCCGCAGCTTCCGCTCGAAGCCGCGGGTGGTGACGCTCGAGGACATCGAGCACTTCGCGCATTTCACCGGCGACACCTTCTACGCCCACATGGACGAGGAGGCGGTGAAGGGCCACCCCTTCTTCCCCGGCCGCGTCGCTCACGGCTATCTGCTGCTCGCCTTCGCCGCCGGCCTCTTCGTCGAGCCGGCCCGCGGCCCGGTGCTCGCCAACTACGGCCTCGACGAGTTGCGGTTCCTCAAGCCGGTCCAGCCCGGCGAGGCGATCGAGGTGCGCCTCACGGTGAAGTCGAAGAATCCGCGCAACGCCGACTACGGCGAGGTGCGCTGGGACGTCGAGATCACGAGCGGAGGCGAGACCTGCGCCACCTACGACCTCCTCACCATGAACGCGCATTCCGCCTGACACGAGATCGTCCCGTCCGAACGAGCCCGATCGACCCACCCGACCGGAGAGCGGAACCCGCTCTCCGGTCGGGTGCTTTTGCACCGCACGATCGCCGATCTCGGACCACGCCCATCCGATCACGCATGGCTCGGCGATTTTTCCCGGTACGCCGGCCTACCGCCTCGACCGTGCCGGATCGATTTCGCATTGATATTCAAGGCGAAACCGTGGCGGGACGGCGTGGATCTTGGCGACAATACGAAGCATCCCATGCGCGTCGCGCATGCCGGAATCCCATCCGCGGCACTTCTGGATTGCTGCAATGCACACTAGATTGATGATGAAATCAATTTCACAAATACCGCAAATTGCGGATCGAAAGTCTGAAAGGTCCTGCCATGCCCCTGCCCCGTTTCGCCCGTGCGATCGGTTCGAGCCTGCGTCGCTATCACCTCTACCACCGCACCGTCGCCGAGCTGAGCCGGCTCGGCGATCGCGAACTCGCCGACCTCGGCATCGCCCGCTGCGACATCCGCGAAATCGCCCGCCGCGCCACGATCTGAGGCGCGGTGGTCTCGACCGGCGCGTTGACCGAGGTCAAAGCGCCGGCGGCGCACTTCCCCTCCTCTGAGGCACCGATCGCCACCCGAGGAGGGCGAAGTGCCGACCCGCGATCTCCCGCTCTTCCGCGATCTGCGCGCCTTCCTCGCCCTGCTCGACGCCCGCGGCCTCCTGAGGCGCATCGCCGAGCCGGTCTCGACCGTCCTCGACGTCACCGAGATCCATCGCCGGGTCCTCCATGCCGGAGGCCCGGCGTTGCTGTTCGAGCGCCCGATCCTTCCGGACGGCACACCCTCGTCGATCCCGGTCCTGGTCAATCTCTTCGGCACGGTCGAGCGCGTCGCCCTCGGCTTCGGCATCGAACCGGGAAACCTCCCCCGCCTCGGCGAGGAACTGGCGGCACTCCGCGACCCGACCCCGCCCGACGGCATGAAGGATGCCCTCGCCAAGCTGCCGCTGTTGAAAGCCGCCATGTCGATGCGGCCGAAGACGGTCGGTTCGGCTCCGTGCCAGGACCTCGTCCTCACCGGCGCCGACATCGATCTCGCCCGCCTCCCCGTCCAGACCTGCTGGCCCGGCGAACCGGCTCCGCTGGTCACCTGGCCACTGGTGATCACCCGACCACCCGACACCCTCTCGACGGCGAAATACAACGTCGGCGTCTATCGCCTGCAGGTCGCCGGCCGCAATCGGCTGATCACCCGCTGGCTCGCCCATCGCGGCGGCGCCCATCATCATCGCGCCTGGGTGGCGAAGGGTGAAAAGATGCCGGTCGCCGTGGTGATCGGCGCCGATCCCGGCACCATTCTCGCCGGCGTTCTGCCGCTGCCGCAGGATCTCTCCGAACTCCACTTCTGCGGCCTCACCCGCGGCGAACGCGCCCGTCTCGTACCCGCGAAGACGGTGCCCCTGAAGGTGCCGGCCGACGCCGAGATCGTCATCGAAGGCTGGGTGTCGCCGACCGAGACGCACCCCGAAGGTCCCTACGGCGACCACACCGGCTACTGGAACTCGGTCGAGGACTTCCCGCTGATGGAGGTTTCGGCCGTCACCATGCGGGCGCAGCCGATCTATCTCTCGACCTTCACCGGCCGCCCGCCGGACGAACCCTCGCGCATCGGCGAGGCCTTCAACCGGCTGTTCCTGCCGCTCTTGAGGAAGCAGTTCCCGGAGGTGACCGATTTCTGGCTGCCGCCCGAGGCCTGCTCCTACCGGGTCGCCGTGGTCGCCATCCGCAAGGCCTATCCCGGCCAGGCGCGCCGGGTGATGATGGGCCTGTGGTCGATGCTGCCGCAGTTCGCCTATACGAAGTTCGTGATCGTCGTCGACGCCGACATCGATGTCCGCTCCTGGGACGACGTCCTATGGGCGATCGCCACCCGCTCCGACCCGTCGCGCGACGTCATGCTGGTCGACCGCACCCCGATCGACTACCTCGATTTCGCTTCCCCGAAGTCCGGCCTCGGCGGCAAGATGGGCCTCGACGCGACGACCAAGATCGGCACCGAGACCGAGCGCGAATGGGGCCGGGTGCTCGAACAGAGCCCCGACGTCGCCGCCCGTGTCGATGCGTTGTGGGGGAAATTGGGAGTGTGATGAACTCACGAGGCATCGACCGGCCCACCCGATGAACCGCGCGCGGGGCAAGCGCTCCCCTCCATCGTCCCCTCCCCCCTGGAAGGGGAGAGGACCGGATGAGAGCACCTTCGTCGATCCCGGTCCGCGACTGGCCGAAATTCACCGAAGAGGAATAGGGTAGGTCGAGTAGGGAACCGCCGGTTCGACCCTCATTCGAACGGAGACACCATGCCACGCGTCGTTCTCGGTCTCTCGGGTGCTTCCGGCGCGGCGATCGGCCTGCGCGTCGCCGAGATCCTGGCAGAGGGCGGCGTCGAGACCCACCTCGTCGTCACCGCCGCCGCCGAGCGCACCCTCGCCCACGAGATCGGCCCCGACGCCCTCGCCCGGCTGGAGCGCCTCGCCCAAGTCCGCCACCCGATCGGCGACATCGGCGCCGCCATCGCCTCCGGATCGTTCCGCACCGCCGGGATGATCGTCGCACCCTGCTCGATGCGGGTGGTCGGCGCCGTCGCCGCGATCGCCGCCTCCGACCTCCTGATCCGCGCCGCCGACGTTCATCTCAAGGAGCGCCGCCGCCTCGTCCTGGTGGCGCGCGAGAGCCCGCTCCATCTCGGCCACCTGCGGGCCATGGCGGCGGTGACCGAGGCGGGCGCCATCGTCGCGCCGCCCGTTCCCGCCTTCTACCTGAAGCCGACCTCGGTCGCGGCGATCGTCGATCACATCGCCCACCGCGCCGTCGACCTGCTCGATCTCCCCGGCCTGCCCCACGCCGTCGAATGGACCGGCGAGCGGTCGGACACGGACGAGCGGCGATGAAGCCGCTCTCCACTCGCCTCGCCGCTTACGAGGTCTTCTTCCCCCTCGCCGCCCTCGGTTCGATCACGAGCATCGCCCTCACCGTCGCCGCACTCGACGGTCGTTGGATGCCGCCCGCCGGCCTGTCGCTCTTCGACTGGCACGCCCACGAGATGCTCTTCGGCCATTTCCCCACCGCCTTCGCCGGGGTGATGCTGACCGCCCTGCCGCGCTGGACCAGACGGCCGTCGATGCCGCCGGCGATGGTCGTCACCCTCGCCTTCCTCTTCCTCGCCGCCCGCTTCGCCTACCTCGTGGCGCCGAACCCCGTATGGCTGTGGCTGTCACCGCTCGCCCTCGCCGCGCTCACCGCCTACGCCGGCTTCCGCATCGTCTCGGCCGGCGATCGTCGCGACTACGGCCTCCTCGCCCTCCTCGCCGCGCTCACCACCGCCGACGCCCTCTTCCTCGTCACCCTGCCGAGCGGCGATGCCTCCCTCGCGCTCCGCCTCGCCCTCGCTTCCGCCGTGCTGATCGCCATGGTGATGGGCGGCCGCATCGCCCCGGCGCTGACCCGCCATCTCGCCGCCCAACGCGGTCGCCCCGAGGCGCCGCCGACGTCCCGGCGCATCGAATGGCTGGTCTTCGTCGCCTCCGTCCCCGCCCTCGCCGCCTGGGTGGTCACGCCATCGGAGACCGCCACCGCCGTCGATCTCGTCGCCGCCGCGGTCCTCAACGCCGTCCGGCTCGCGTCCTGGCGCGGCCGGTCGACCCTCGATCGCCCGCCGTTCCTGGCGCTTCACCTCGGCTACGCCTTCCTGCCGCTGGGCTTCGCCATCATGGCCGTCGCCATCCTCCGCGACGACGTCGCTCTGGTCGACATCGCCGCCCATGCCTGGGGTGCCGGCACACTCGGGCTGATGTGCGCGGCGATCATGACCTCGGTGGTGCGCCGCTATTCGGGCAAGGCGCTGACGGTGAGCCGCCTCGCCGACGCGATCGTCGGCCTCCTCCTCCTCGCCGCCGGGCTGCGCCTGGCCGCCGGTGCCCTCGCTCTGCCGGCGGGACTTCTCCTCGCCGCGGCCGCGGCCTGGATCGCCGCCTACGGCGCACTCCTGGCCCTGGTCGCGCGCGATCGCCGTCTGCCGGGACCGGCGGAGGGCGACGACGCGGAGATCGACAATCGTGGGAAGGAACTGGTGGGCCCGGAGGGACTCGAACCCCCAACCAAGCCGTTATGAGCGGCCGGCTCTGACCATTGAGCTACAGGCCCGACCCGGCCCGTCACGAGGACGCGAGGGCGGGTGAGTCGCCGCTTCGCCTAACACGGCGTGTGGCCACCCGACAAGCACGCGCCACGATCACGACACATTCCTCGTGGAAAAGCCGAAGCATCGCCGCCGCCGGAGGAGGATCCAGCGGCCCCGACCTCGACCGAGACGGGGGCCGATGTGCCCGTCCGTCACCGCCGACGGTGGAGACGACACCAAGATCGTCCCCGTGGGCCGACCGGAGCGAACCGCCCGGGTCTCGCCGAGACCCCTGCCGAGCGCTCCCTTCGGAGACCAGCGCAGACCTCGATCACAAGACGACTTTCCATCCCCACGACCGGCTGATGCCCGGGAGTGGATGATGTGGACGCCCGCCGACCAGCGCCGATGCGGTCGCGGGTGAGTCCAGTGGTATCCGGGCATCCGCGCCGATGCGATCCCGGAACCAGAGCCGACGGCTTCCGATCGGGGGGAGACCCGATCCGTCCGTCGACCCGAGAGGTGCCGATCCGCGTGAGCTCGCCGAGCCCCGGATGCCCTCGAGTGCACGAGCCGAAGAGACCCATGGCGGGTGGCCGTGCCCCATCGGAGTGGAATGCATGACCCATACCTTCGATGCCGCCTCGCGCGGCACCGCACCGCGTCGGGCCCTGCTCGCCGCCGGCCTCCTCGCCCTCGCCACCACCCCGACCTTCGCCGGTCAGGCCAAGGTCCAGGGTGAGGGCATCGCCTCCTTCTACGGCCGCGAACACCACGGCGGCCCGACCGCCTCCGGCGAGCGCTTCAACATGAACGCCATGACCGCCGCCCACCGCACCGCCCCGCTCGGCTCCCGCCTCAAGGTGACCAACCTCAGGAACGGCAAGTCGGTGGTGGTGCGCATCAACGACCGCGGTCCCTTCGTCAGGGGCCGCATCATCGACCTGTCGCGCGGCGCCGCGGACGTCCTCGGCTTCACCGGCGCCGGCCTCACCCGCGTCGCGTTGGAACCGGTCGATACCGCCCCGTCGACCGGACCGGCGGGCTCGTTCCGGGTCGCTGCGCTCGAAGTCGAAACGACCGGCTCGACCGCCCGCACCGAATCCGTCGGCAAACCGGTCCTCACCGAAGCCGATCGCCTGATGATCGACCGAACCGCCACCTCCGACCGCTGACCCCGATCGAAGACGGCGAAGAAACGGCCCCGCTCCTCGGAACGGGGCCGTTTTCATATCCGGCGGCGCGTGGCCTCGATCGGAAGGCCGATCGTACGGCCCGTCCTCACCCCTCCTGCGGGATGGGCCGTGGTTTGCCGTCGTCGCCGACGGCGACGAAGGTGAAGGTGGCGTCGGTGACCTTCTCCCGCGTCACGGTGCGGAAGCGCTGTGCCCAGGCCTCGATGTGGATCTTCATCGAGGTGCGGCCGACGCTCTCGACGTCGGTGTAGACGCACAGCACGTCGCCGACCTGGACCGGGCGGATGAAGATCAGCGTGTCGACCTTGATCGTCACCACCCGACCGCGCGCCCGTTCCACCCCACGGATACCGCCGGCGGCGTCCATCTGCGAGAGCACCCAGCCGCCGAAGATGTCGCCGTTCGCGTTGGTGTCGGCCGGCATGGCGATGACCCGGACGGTGAGATCGCCGCGCGGTTGCTCGATGATGGCGGGGGAATCGGTCATGCGGATCCTCGGAGATGATGGCGTCGCCGCAACGTTAGAGGGCGCGGCGCGGCGAGAGAACCCCTGCTCTCACGTCCCGTGTGTACGGGGATAGGGGTTGACCGCGGCCGGTCGCCATCCGACGAGCGCCTCGGCCCGCGGCCGGAAGATCTCGACCGACAGCGGATGACAGGCGACCGCATCCGACGAGTGCGTCGCGCCGCAGTCGCCGCCGGGACAGGCCGACAGCGCCCCGAGGAGGTCGATCTCGGCGAAGAGCTCGAGGAAGTCGCCGGGCCGGACCGGGCTCGCCTTCATGAAGTAGCGGTGGCTGTCGCGGGTGAAGCCGGTGCACATGAAGACGTTGAGCACGTCGTGGACCAGCGGCTCGGCTTGCGTGAGCGGCATTCCCGTCGCCCCGGCGAGGGCTCGTGTCAGGTTCGAATGGCAGCAATGGTGATAGTCGACACCCTTGAGCAGTCGGTTGGTGTAGGGGTCGCAGCGCGTGCCGATGACGTCGTGGACGCCGGCGCCGTCGGCATCGTATCCGTACCAGCCGAGCGTGTCGGCGGTGATCGTCGCCATCGCCCTGAGGTACGGCAGGTTCGACCACAGCCGGTCGCCGACCCCGACGTGGGTGGCGGCGAGCGCCCGTGTCTTGCCCGAGAAGAAGCGCTCGGTCGGATCGTTGGCGTTCCACAGATTGAGGTCGCCGACCTGCGGCCCTTCGATCGACACGATCCGGAAGATGTGGCCCGCCGGCACCCGGAACGAGGCGGCGTCGCGCGGCGGCACGATCACCTCGTCGATCTTCTCCATCCCCTCCCGCGCCCGCTCGTAGAAGGCGGCGTCGAACGGCGGCAGGTGCTCCACCGCGTAGGTGACGACGGGAGGCGCGGCGCGGCGCGCCTCGGCATCGGCGGGCGGAACGGGGGGATCGAACATGGACGTTTGCCTCCGGCGGATCCCGTCGAGCATCGCCGAGCCGGCGGCACCCGACAAGCATCGCCGCACATACCCCCTTCCCGCGCCCGTCCCGGCGGACACGACCGCGCTCAACCGAACATGCGCGCGCCCTGTTCGGCGATGATCCGCTTCGCCTTGTGGAAGGCCATCTCGATCGCCGTGTCGCGATCGGCGAAGCGATCGGCGCGGACGAAGCGATACTCTTTCGTCGCCCCGTCGACCTCGCGCGAGATCACCCCACAGAGCTGCCACTGCCCGCCCTCCTCGAACGGCGTGGCGCGGACGACGAAGCCGTCGAATTCCATCGTCGGCTCGGGCAAGGATTTGGCGGAGGAGGAACCGCCGAAGAGGCGTTTGAAGAGGGACATGAACTACCTCTACTGCACCTTGGGAAACGAATTCATATCTCTTTGCGCCGCGCTATATTCCTTCCATATTTCATCGAGTACCGCTACGATCTCCTCCGAGACCTCATCAACGCGCATATAGGGAACAAGCGCATGAAAGTCCGTCTTCCTCATTCGATTTCTTAGACCAAGATTTTCATAATAGTTATCAAAGATCGGACCAAGAATATCGTCAGAAGATTTTTCGTCTTTGGACCATACATTTCTTTTCAGCGCTCTAAATGCTGTTTCAACGATATCGATCGCGCGCTCCATAGCTTCCCCATTCTTCAGAGCCTCCGCTCTTGACACTAAATCATCAACCGGAGAAGTTGTAGCAAATCTCAACAAAATATCCCTTGATGTAATGTAGTTTTCAATTTCCCTGCGTTCCCACATATGACACGCGATAGAAAAGCCATCCGGCAAATTCCGTTCCAATCGATCAAACAAACAATACGCCTTTAAGTCAGGCTTTACTGCTTTAAGCCCCTGAAAATGCTGAGAACATCTATTCGGCTGGTTCGCAACATAGCAAACGAAGGGTTCGGTCAGAGCATCCAGGGCAGGATGATCTAAAAGCGTAGCGAACCCACGCAATATCGCAAGATCAGACGATCCTTCCAAATAAAGAACAAACCCTTTTCGTTCTGCTTGATAGTAATCTTCCGCCCTGATCTCCTTTAAAGCCTTATTTACATGCGTTCCGCGATCATCTACGCGACGGGGCGTACCGACGAAGCTGATCAAAACATCCCGATCCATCGCCTCCTGCATTACGACTTCGGAATGACTCGCAATGATAAGCTGATTTCCTGATCCTTGAGCGAAATCAGCGAGCACCGAGTAAATCTCCCTCTGACGAAGAACCTCAAGATGAGCATCAGGCTCATCAAGCAACAGAACGGAACCAGGATTACCCTTCATATGAGCAAGAAGAAGTACAACTTGCTGCAGACCGCGACCGGAGCTTGAAATATCGAGCTCGACCCCACTCTCTGTATAAGAAAGCTCAATTACACCACGAGCACCATCTCGAATCGGATCACCTAAGCGCGTTTGAAACATACGAAAAACTGCTGATTTGACGTCCTCCCACGCACTGCGATCACTCTCGAAAACGCGCATGCAGGAGTTCCGAAGGACTTCTCCAGAGCGCCCCTCTCCGAGCAATACCGAAATGCGACCGGGTTGAAGCTCCGGCTCTTCTGTCGACAACCCAGACAATGGAGGAAGTAGCGCGATATTAATGTCCTTGGCTACTTCCGGTACCGAATACCTCTCCCCAACGTTACCGCCAGCGCCTCGCAACGGTCTACAATAAAACGACTCAGGGTTAGCATAGTAAAATTCCATACCACATTGCCAAGGAGCGCCAGAATCCTCCCCCTCCACCAACACATCTAGAAAGACTGGCTTAGTAGTTTTTTGCCCGGAGCCATTCGAGGTATCAACGATGTGGAGGCCTCTCCACATATGCTTCGTATCACGCAATGGAATCTGCGTTAGACCAAGGCGCGACATGGTTATTCCTGGCCGCTTACCAGGAAGCCCCGTTTTGCGCTGACTGGCCCACTCCTTCACTCCCGCCGACCACAGCAAGAGTGTTTGCAAGGCGGATGTCTTTCCCGAATTATTCGGGCCAATAAAGACAACAATATCCCCGAGCTCAATATCGACCTCTTGGAGCTTCTTGAAATTTATAGCCCTCAAGCGCGTCAACATTTGATAGCCCCACGAATTAATTGTCCAGGAAGCTCCTGAGCTTCCGGCTCCGCGACGGGTGTTTGAGCTTCCTCAGCGCCTTCGCTTCGATCTGGCGGATGCGTTCGCGGGTCACCGAGAACTGCTGACCGACCTCTTCGAGCGTGTGGTCGGTGTTCATGCCGATGCCGAAGCGCATGCGCAGCACGCGTTCCTCGCGCGGCGTCAGCGACGCCAGCACTCGCGTCGTCGTCTCGCGCAGATTGCTCTGGATCGCCGCGTCGATCGGCAGGATGGCGTTCTTGTCCTCGATGAAATCGCCGAGATGGCTGTCCTCCTCGTCGCCGATCGGCGTTTCGAGGCTGATCGGCTCCTTGGCGATCTTGAGGACCTTGCGCACCTTCTCCAGCGGCATGGCGAGCTTCTCGGCCAGTTCCTCCGGCGTCGGCTCGCGGCCGATCTCGTGCAGCATCTGCCGCGAGGTGCGGACGATCTTGTTGATCGTCTCGATCATGTGGACCGGGATGCGGATGGTGCGCGCCTGATCGGCGATCGAGCGGGTGATCGCCTGCCGGATCCACCACGTCGCGTAGGTCGAGAACTTGTAGCCGCGGCGGTACTCGAACTTGTCGACCGCCTTCATCAGGCCGATGTTGCCCTCCTGGATCAGGTCCAGGAACTGCAGGCCGCGGTTGGTGTATTTCTTGGCGATCGAGATGACGAGACGCAGGTTCGCCTCGACCATCTCCTTCTTGGCCTGCCGCGCCTCGCGCTCGCCCTTCTGCACCATGTGGACGATGCGGCGGAACTCTGCGGTCTCGAGCCCGGTCTCCGAGGCGAGATTGTGGATCGCGCCGCGGAATTCCTTGATCGTGTCGCCCTCGTTCTTGACGAAGTCGCGCCAGCCGCGGGTGCTGAGATTGGCGACGCGGCGCAGCCACTGCGGGTCGAGCTCGGAGCCGTGGTAGTTCTTGAGGAAGTCGTCGCGGGCGACGCCGTAGCTCTCGGCGAGACGCAGCAGCCGACCCTCGAAGCCCATCAGCTTCTTGTTGATGTCGTAGAGCTGCTCGACCAGGCTGTCGATGCGCGCCTGATTGAGCGACAGGCTCTTCACCTCGGTGATCAGGTCTTCCTTGAGCTTCTTGTAGCGGCGCTCCTGGGAGGGCGACAGCGTCTCGTTCTTGAGCCGCCCGTCGACCAGCTGCTCCTGCAGGCGGTGCAGCTTCTTGTAGTCGTCGGCGATGCGGTCGAAGGTCTCGAGCACCTTGGGCTTGAGTTCGGCCTCCATGGCGGAGAGCGAGACGTTGCCCTCCATGTCGTCGCCGTCCTCGTCCGAGGCCTCGGCCTCGGCGATCTCCTCGCCCTCTTCGCTGCTCTCCTCGTCGACCGGCACCATCGGCGGGCCGCCGGCCTTGCCGTCGGGACCGGCGTAGGTCGCCTCGAGGTCGATGATGTCGCGCAAGAGGATCTTGCCGTCGTTGAGCTCGTCGCGCCAGATGATGACGGCCTGCAGCGTCAGCGGGCTCTCGCACAGACCGGCGATCATCGCCTCGCGGCCGGCCTCGATGCGCTTGGCGATGGCGATCTCGCCCTCGCGGGAGAGCAGCTCGACCGAGCCCATCTCGCGCAGATACATGCGGACCGGATCGTCGGTGCGGTCGGCCGGTTCGCGCGCCGCGGTGACGCGGGTCGGCATCGTCGAGGGCGCCTCGGCGAGGTCGGTGGCCTCGGCCTCCTCCTCCTCGCCCTTGTTCTCGTCCTCCTCGCCGGCCTCTTCGGTCTCGACGACGTTGATGCCCATCTCGTTGAGCATGGCGAGGATGTCCTCGATCTGCTCGGAGGCGACCTGTTCGGAGGGCAGCACGTCGTTGAGCTCGTCGTAGGTGACGAAGCCACGCTTCTTGGCGAGCTTGATCATCCGCTTGACGGCCGCATCGGAGAGATCGAGCAGCGGACCGTCCGGCGTTTCCGGGGCCTGCACCTCGGCCTCTTCCTGCTCGCCTGCCTTCGTCGCCATGGATGGTCTCCTGGAAGAACGCGCGGCCGAGGCGACCGGACTTCGTCACCCCGTCGCCCGGGCGGGCGCACGAGGGGAAACGAAGCCGTCGAGGGGCGAACCCTCGGGGTCGAACGGCCGAAAGGTTGATTTACGGCGCTTGTCCTAAGCTCCGATTAACTGTCGTCGCACGATCGCGTGAGGGAGGCTTCCCCCATCATCGCTCGTCGGCGCGGGCGCCGGGGAACCTGTTCTCCAGATCTCGTCTCGATCGCGCGAGTATGGGCTGCGCCGATACGGGAGCCGAGTGTCCGGAAAGGGCTTATTTAACGAGCGAATCGGATTGCGCAAGGGTGATTCGTCGCACGATTCGCGCGGCGAGGCGAATCGCCGGTCCCGAGCGCCGACGACGTCGGCCCGATGTCGCGCACCGCGTCACCTCAGCCGCCCGGCATCCCGCCGGCGGCGAGACCGCCGCCGCCGTTCTCCCCGTGTGCGCGGCGGATCTCCTTGGCCTCCTCGGCCAGTTCCTGTTCGCGCCGGGCGAATTCCTCGCGCCGCCGGGCGATGTCGCGTGACAGGCCGAGGATGCGCGCCTCGACGCCCTCGTCGGCGTCGGCGCCGACCTGCGCCACCTCGCGGTCGAGCTCGCGCTCCATATGGCGCAACTCCAGCCGGTCGAGGAAATGCCACAGGCACGTCTCCACCCAGCTTTCCGGCGGATGGAATTTCAACACCTTGAACCGCGCCTTGAGCCGTTCGCCGCGCCCCGTCACCACCCGCCCCTCGCCGTCGGCGACCTCCGAGCCGTGCAACTCCTCCAGCAGGAAGAAGAAGCGCGGATCGATGCCCTCGTAGAAGGAGGAGACCGACAGGTCGGAGACCTCGGTCGCCATCCGCCACAGCTCGCGCTTGAACGCCTCGTGCGGCTCCA
>CALMFH010000238.1 GCA_937864925.1 uncultured Alphaproteobacteria bacterium
ACCTCTGACCCCCAGATTCGTAGTCTGGTGCTCTATCCAGCTGAGCTACGGGCGCCTGCCGTGACGTGCCCGGGAGGTGTCCCCGGCGTCGGAGCGGTTCTCTAACCGGTTCCTCCTCGACTGGCAAGTCCGGAAAGCAGGGCGGACGCATTTTCTCGCCTCGGCGACAAGACGCGCGGAGGTGTGCCGCCCCCGGCGCTGACCCGCGCCGACGAAGGACCCCGGGGGAGGGCGCCGCTCGTCACGCGGCGGTCGGCGACGGCGCGGTGGATGTCGATGCCGAGACAGGCGTCCCGCGGTGGCGAAGCGGGCTCGCCGCCTCCGATCGGATCGCGCCTCCGTCCGGCCCCGTCGCCGGTCCACGCCCGCGATGGTGGACGGCGAGCCGGCACCCGTGGAGCCGGTCCCGACCGCCCGACCGCCCGACCGCCCGACCGGCCCCGACCGCCCGACCATCCGCCGGACCGTCGCAGGGCGGACCTGCGCCGCGAGTCTCGACCGAGGTCGGGGAAGGCTCTATGGTCACGTCGTCACGGACCGGCGGCCTAACCGTCGGTCCGCTTCGTTTCCTGACGACGGTCGCTCCCCCTTGTCCCTCCTCGGTCCCCTGTTCAAGGTGCTGTCGACGCTCGCCTTCGCCGTCATGCTGGTGGCGGTGAAGCTGTTGGCGGCCCGCGTCCCCTCCGGTGAGGTGGTGTTCTTCCGCTCCGCCTTCGCCGTCTTCCCGGTCGTCGCCATGGTGTGGTGGCAGGGAGAGTTGCGCGACGGCCTGACCACGGCGCGCCCCGGCGGCCACGTCATGCGCTCGGTCTATGGTGTCAGTGCCATGTCGCTGTGGTTCGCCGGGGTTCAGCGCCTGCCGCTGGCCGACGCGTTGGCGATCACCTATGCGGCGCCGTTGGTGGTCGTGGCGCTGGCGGCGGTGATGCTCGGCGAGGTGGTTCGGGTTCATCGCTGGAGCGCCGTCGCCGTCGGCTTTCTCGGCGTGCTGATCGTGTTGTCGCCACATCTCGGCGATGTCGAGCACATCGGCAACGACGTCGGTGCCACCGGCGCGGCGATGTGCTTCTTCTCGGCCTTCTTCATGGCCCTCGCCCAGATCGAGGTGCGCAAGCTCGCCACCACCGAGAAGACCGGTGCCATCGTCGTCTATTTCTCGATCGGCAGTGCCCTGTTCGCGCTCCTCACATTGCCTTTCGGATGGGTGGTCCCGACCGGGTCCGATCTCGTCCTGCTGATCACCTGCGGCCTCTTCGGCGGCATCGGCCAGATCCTTCTGACGCTGGCTTATCGTCACTCCGACGCCTCGGTGGTGGCGCCGCTCGAATACGCCTCGATGATCTGGGCGGTGGCGACCGGACTCTGGCTGTTCGACGAGGTGCCGACCGTGACGTTGGCGATCGGCACCGCGGTCATCGTCGCCTCGGGCATCGCCATCGTCTGGCGCGAACGCGCCCTCGGCCTGAAGCCGCCGGAAACCTAAGCCCGACGTCGGAGCCGCATCGTCCGGCGCGAGCGTCAGCTCTCGGGACGGCCGCCGCCGACCTTCTCCAGCATTTCGGACCCGGCATCGGCCGGCAGGCGGGCGAAGACGACCGCCGCGATCATCGACAGGCCGCCGACCATGGCGATGGCGAGGGAGAAGTCGTCTGCGCCGGGCGGACGGCCGGAGGCGGCGGAGAGAAGATGCAGGGTCGTCGCACCGAGCGCGACGCCGGCCGAGAGCGACAGCTGCTGCATCATCGCGGAGAACGAGGTGGCGCGGCTCATGCGCGCGTCCTCGACCTCCGAGAAGACGACGACGTTGATCGCGGTGAACTCGAGACTGCGGAAGAAGCCGCCGACGAGGAGGATCGCCATGATCACCGCGACCGGCGTCGCCGGTCCGATCGCCGACACCGCCGCCAGCATCGCCCCGGCGACGAGGGCGTTGACCGCCAGGGTGTCGCGGAAGCCGAAGCGGGTGATGATGCGGCCGGCGGTCAGCTTCATGGTGATGGCGCCGATCGCCGCGACGAAGGTGGTCAGCCCAGATTCGAGCGGCGTCCGACCGAAACCGATCTGCAGCTGCAGCGGCAGGAGGAAGGGCAGAGCCCCGACGCCGAGGCGGAAGATCGATCCGCCGACCACGCCGGCGCGGAAGGTCGGCAGGCGCAGGAGATCGAGGTCGATCAGCGGCCGTGCGGCGCGCCGGGCATGGCGCAGATAGAGGCCGAGCAGTACCAGGCCGAGGACGAGTGCCGCCCCCACGACGGCACCCGGAACGACGTCGCGGCCGGCGGTCTCCAGCGCGAAGACCAATGCCGCGAGCCCGAGAGCGGAGACGGTGAAGCCGAGCGTGTCGAACGGTGCGGTCTCCTCCTCGCGGATGTGCGGCAGGAGGAGGAGCGAGACGACGATACCGACGAGGCCGATCGGTACGTTGATCCAGAAGATCCAGCGCCAGGAGGCGTAGGTGGTGATGAAACCGCCGAGCGGCGGCCCGATCACCGGCCCGATCAGCGCCGGGATGGTGAGCCACGCCATCGCCGAGATCAGCTCCGACTTCGGCACCGAACGCAGCAGCACGAGCCGGCCGACCGGGGTCATCATGGCGCCGCCGAGACCCTGCAGAGCGCGACCGGCGACCAGCACCGGAAGCGACGGCGCCGCCCCGCACAGGATCGAACCGGCGAGGAACACCGCGATGGCGCCGGTGAACACCCGCCGCGCCCCGAGCCGGTCGGCGACCCAGCCCGAGGCCGGGATGAACACCGCCATGGTGACCAGATAGGTGGTGATCGCCAGGTTGAGGCGGATGGGGTCGAGTCCGAGCTCGGCCGCCATCGCCGGCAACGACGTGGCGATCACCGTCGAATCGAGATGCTCCATGAACAGGGCCGAGGCGATGATCAGCGGTACGGAGCGGGAGAGGCGAACGGTCATCGGCGGGCGGATCGCGAGCGGGAGGCGGGTCCGGTGTCGCCGAACGATCGGCCGAACCCCGTAGCAGCCTCCGGTATGGACCGCGGCCGCGGCAGGATCCAGGCGCCGGACGCAGGGCTCCCCCTCCGGCGACCACGTCTGCGCGACACGACGGCGGGGCCGGCGGGGCGATTCATTCCAGCCGCACCTGCACCGAAGCCGAGGCGCCGGTGGCGTCGATCACCGACAGGCGGGCGAAGCCGGGTCCGGTCGGTTGCCACAGGCTCTCGCGCCGCCCGTCGGCCTCCGCCACCGGGCGGCCGTCGACCAGCCAGACGAAGGGCGGCACGCCGCCGTGCGCCTGCAGTTTCACCGGACCGGGGTCGGCGATGCCGGCGGTGAGACCGAGGTCGAGGCGGGCGCCGTCGGGCGGGAAGGTGATCTCGAGCCGCGGCTTCAGGGTGGCGGCGATGGTCTTCGGGACATCGCGACGCAGATGGCGCAAGGGCGGCGGTAGGCTCGCCGAGGTCGCCCTGAGGATGCCGCGCGGCACCGGGATCGCCTCGGGCTCGAAGCCGATGCGCTGCCACGCGTCGAACAGGATCGGTGCGGCCACCGACCGGCCGACGAGGCCGGACACCGGCACGCCGTCGGGGCGTCCTACCCACACCGCGACGGTGAGCCGGCGATCGAAGCCGATCGCCCAGGCGTCGCGATAGCCGTAGGAGGTGCCGGTCTTGAAGGCGAGGCGGCCTGCGAGCGCGTTCTGCGGCGGTGGCGCGCCGCGCAGGATGTCGGCGATGTACCATGCCGCCACCGGGTCGGTGAGCCGTCGCCGCTCGCTCGCCGCCGCCGGCTCCCCGAGGCGGCGGACGATCGGCAACGTCTCGCCACCGCGGGCGAGGCCGGAATAGAGGCGGGCGAGATCCTCGAGCCGGATGCCGACGCCGCCGAGGCCGACGGCGAGACCGACGGGCGCCCGCTCGTCGATCTCCGGCCGACCGCCGGCATTCTTGAGCCGGCTCATCAACGCCTGCGGACCGACGCTCTCCAGCAGCTGCACCGCCGGCATGTTGAGCGACTGCTGCAGCGCGTGGCGGGCGGTGACGGTGC
>CALMFH010000239.1 GCA_937864925.1 uncultured Alphaproteobacteria bacterium
ATGTCCTCGCCGGTGAACCACAGCACCGAGTTGGTCGCCGACTTGCGCGACGAGCCGGTGCCGACGACGTCGCCGACATAGGCGACGGGGTGGCCCTGGGCGATCAGTGCCTCGAGCTGCTTCACCGGACCACGGGCGCCCGGCTCGTCCGGAGTGATGCCCGGACGCGGGTTCTTCAGCATGGCGAGGGCATGCAGCGGGATGTCGGGCCGGGTCGAGGCGTCGGGAGCCGGCGACAGGTCGTCGGTGTTGGTCTCGCCCGACACCTTGAAGACCGTGACGTTCATCGACTGCGGCACCTCGGGACGCGAGGTGAACCACTCGGCCTCGGCCCAGGAGCGGATGACGGCGGCGGCGTTGGCGTTGCCCGTGTCGGCGAGTTCCTTCACGTCGTGGAAGTAGTCGAACATCAGCAGGGTCTTCTTCAGACCCTCGGCGGCGACCGCGCCGACCTCGGCATCGCCGAGCAGGTCGATCAGCGGCTTGATGTTGAAGCCGCCGAGCATGGTGGCGAGCAGCTCGGTGGCGAGCTTGCGCGAGACCAGAGCGTTCGCCTCCTTGCCCTTGGCGACGGCCTCGAGGAAGCCGGCCTTGAGGCGGGCGGCATCGTCGACGCCGGCGGGCACGCGATGGGTCAGGAGGTCGACGAGGAAGGCCTCCTCGCCCGCCGGCGGCTCGCGCAGCAGCGCGATCAACGCCTCGGTCTCCTTGGCGGAGAGCGGCAGCGGCGGAATGCCGAGAGCGCCGCGTTCGGCGACGTGGGCACGGTAGGTAGCGAGCATCGACATGACTGACCCTTCTGATGGATCGCGTGTGGCGCACGGGTGCGACAGAATGACCGCGCTCTGATAGCAGGGACGCACCCGCGAGAGAAGCGATCGAAAAGACGTAGGCGCCATGTGCGGAAGGTGGCGCGGAAGCCGCCGTCGGACAAGGGACGGGCCGACGATTTCGCACGCCCTCCGATGCGACACGAGGCACGGCCTCGCCGCCGGGATGGTGGTTCGCCATCGGGCGGGGGGGGGCGATCACGACCGGAGGCCGGACGGCCGCCGCGATCACCGCCATGTGAGGGTGCACGCCGGACGTCGGCCCGGCCGGACACCGGGTGGACATGTGACCTCGACGAGCCGTCGTCGTCGACAGGCGCCCCTCGTGGCGACGGTCGTGCGGCGGCGGTCGCGTTCGACGGAGCTGGATGGGGCGGCAGGATTCGAACCTGCGAATGGCGGAATCAAAATCCGCTGCCTTACCACTTGGCGACGCCCCAACGGTGCGGTCCGCTAGGGACGCGGCTCACCGGAACGGGCGTTCCTATATCGGCTTCACGGGAGGCGGGCAACAGGGTGACGGAGCCTGTGCCGAAGACCCCGGTGACGGCACAGGGAAGCGCGTCGACGGCGCGTGGCGAGCCGGCGAGGATCGGAGCCGCGCGTCCCCGACACCGCCGCCCCCGACACCATCCGGGCTCGCGGAGGAGGTGCGCCGTCGCGCGCGGCGGGGTGGCGGCGGAACGCGGCGGCGAGACGCGGGTTCGGCCGGGCCGGCTTCACCGGACGCCCGTGGCGGAATTCCGCGCCTCACCACGATCGTGCGATCGGCGCCGGCGAATTCGTCCCCGGCGCGGCGCGATCACGGGAAAAACGCACTTGCGGGGGCGGGGCGTGGTCGCTATACAGCGCCTCGCGGTCACGGAGTGTAGCGCAGTCTGGTAGCGCACCTCGTTCGGGACGAGGGGGTCGCAGGTTCAAATCCTGCCACTCCGACCATCCGCATCCGCCCGATCCCGACGGGCTCTCCTGCGAAAATCCGATGTCCTGCGCCCGAGTCCACACTCTCGGTGCCGAGGTGTGTCCACCTCCCCGACTCTCCGCAGCCGGGGCAGCCGCGGAGCAGGACGGCGACGAGCGACGTCGCCTCCGAACTCAGTAGCGACCGCGGCCCATCGAAGGGCGACGGTACTGGACGTTCCGAGCCCTCGCGCCATAGGACGAGCGTGCCGCGTAGGACGGATGCCGGGCCGACAGGGTACGGGGACCGACGGCCGCGCGAGTGGCGTAGGCCGATCTGCTTCCCACAGCGGCGCGCCCGCCGTAGGCCGTCCGGGCGCCGGGCCGGACGGCGAGGGCGTTGCGGCCGGCGAAGCCCGTCGCACCACTCCGGCCAACGGCCGACCGTTGGAAGGATTTCGGCTGAACTCCGGTGCCGGTTCTCGGCGGACAGCCGCCCGGACAGGCCGTGGAACCACCCATCTGGCCGGACGACCCCGGATTCAGCCCGCCCATCGGGCCGGGCGGCCGACCGGGGATCAGGTTGGGTCTGTAGCCG
The DNA here is from genome assembly GCA_937864925.1 of uncultured Alphaproteobacteria bacterium. Taxonomy (GTDB): domain Bacteria; phylum Pseudomonadota; class Alphaproteobacteria; order Rhizobiales; family Ancalomicrobiaceae; genus CALBKH01. The sequence goes on from CALMFH010000239.1 coordinate 2,329, forward strand.
GGGATCCTGACGATCCGCGGGCCCGGCGGGTTGGCCACACCGTCCATGACCAGCCCATAGTACTCGGGATTCACCCAGTGCAGATTGCGTCCGAACAACGTACCGGCCTTGGCTCCCGAGTCTCGTGCCTGTTTCACGCATTCGTTGTAGATGCGAATGCCTTCTGCGGCGATCCGGGTATTGCCGCGGGCCGCCTCCTGCTCCGCCGCCGTCAACCACGGCTGACAGTTCCTCTGCGCATTCGCCGCGTCGGGAGCCAGTCCGACGGCAGCGATGCAGAGGAGCAGCGCGACCACTGCCGAGACGCCGTGACGATGCTTCGTCATGTCGACCTCCTCGGATGGAGGCAGTCCGGCAGAGGACCACCTCGAAGGCCTCTACATTTTATTTTACAATGACTTGTGAGATATCACAACGACCTTCGGGTCGCACCGGACCGGCGGTCTGCGGCGATGCCGAGTGAAGCGCCCGTCCCGACGGCGCCGGGGACCGACCATGCCACCGCCCATCCCGAGCCACCGTCACCCCGACCGCGCCCTTCCCTGCCCGGCGGATACCATGGCATCGTCGGGCGGGTCGTACGTTCCAGGCCGCCACCGATGTCGCTTCGCCCCCCCGGTCGCCCCTCCCCTTCCGGCCTGCCGCCGCAGGGCTTCGCGGCGCTCGACTACGAAATCGCCGGCGAGCAAGCCTCGGCGCTCGGCCGCGCCGGGAGGCGGGTGGCCGAGTGTCTCGCGGCGCTCTCTGCGTGCCCCGGACCTCCGGAAACGCGTGCGATGCTGCTCCGGGACGCAGCGGAGGCGGTGTGGGCCTATTTCATCCAGCGCGAACTGGTCGGCTTCCGCCGCCACGACGACGCCGTGCGCATCTATGGAATCCCCGGCGAAGTGTTGGCGCGGCTCGGAGTGCGGTGAGGCGTGGGACTGACGAAACGGCAGCTGCACCTCCAGCAACGCCCGTGAGACCGAAAGCATTCGATGACGGTCGTAGCGATTACGCGACGCAATGCCGAAATGTCATAAGTCGCTCATGATCATGATCCGGCCCTCGATGAATTTTTCGGCAGACGAGGACGCTTTCGATGACGGCGCGCTACGGTGTGTACGCAATATTACTGAAATCGATCGACTTCTCACGAAATCCTGTAAATTTTTACGAGCATTTAAGGGTGAGCTGCCGATTTTCGCACCGAACCGAAACCACCGGCCGCCGAATCGGCGGTGGCGAAACGATGTGCGGAACGAGGGGCTCATGTCGCGCAATCTCACCATCGACACCCGGATCAAGGCGATCGCCGCCGTCGTGGTGCTCGTCTTCGGCCTGTTCTCGACGTTGCTCTACATCGATGCCGGTGAGGACGAACACGAACTCGCGGCTCTGCAGAGCCGCTACGCGCTGCTCGACTCGGTGATCCTGCCGCTGGTGCAGACCACCAAACAGGTCCAGCTCGACGTCACCCAGGTCCAACAGTTCCTCTCGGACGTCTCGGCGACCCGCGGTCTCGACGGCCTCGACGACGGATTCGCTGAGGCCGAGAAGCAGGCCGCCGCCTTCGGCCGGGACATCGAGGTACTCGGCAAGCTCGCGGCGCAGCTCGGCGAGCCGGAACTCGTCGCCACGGTGAACCAGGCACGCGACGCCTTCGGACCGTTCCTCGCCACCGGCAGGAAGATGGCGAAGGTCTATGTCGCCGAGGGTCCGGTCGGCGGCAACGCGATGATGCCGGAATTCGACGAGCGCGCCGAGACGATGCGCCGGAGTCTGGAGCGAATCGTGTCGGTCACCGAGACTTCGGCACAGGCCGTCCAGTCGACCGTCAACGAGGCGATCGCCACCATGGCGCGGCGTCTGGCGGCGGAACGGACGGCATCCCTCACTCAGTTCGGCATCATGCTGGTCTTCGCCGCGGTGCTCGCCTGGTACATGCGCCGCACCATCACGCGGCCGATCGAAGCGCTCGCCGAGGTGATGCGCGTCATGTCGAAGGGGGAGATCGAGGCGACGATCCCCGACACCGACAAGAAGGACGAGATCGGCGACATGGCGCGCGCGGTGGACGTCTTCCGCGACGCGATGCGCGAGCGGGCGCGGCTCGAGCACGAGGAGGTCGTCGCCGCCGAGCGCCGGCTGGAACGGCAGCGGCTGGTCGATGCCATGATCCACGACTTCGATCGGACGGTGCAGCGCATCCTGGTGACGGTCGACACCCAGATCGCCCGGATGCTGGAAACCGCCGAAGGTCTCACCATGCTGGCGACCGACGCCGAGGGCCGCGGCGAAGTGGTGGCGGGCGCGGCGCAGGAGACTTCGTCGACGGTGGCCACCGTCGCTTCGGCGACCGAGGAGCTCACCGCGTCGATCGAGGAGATCAACCGCCAGATCGGCTCGGCTCGCGACGTGGTCGGCCGGGCCGGCGAGGTCGCCGGATCGACCCGGGCCGAGATGCACGAGTTGGCCGGTGCGGCCGAGCGTATCGGCGAAGTGGTCGGCCTCATCCATGCCATCGCTGCGCAGACCAATCTCCTCGCCCTCAACGCCACCATCGAGGCGGCGCGGGCGGGTGAGGCCGGCCGTGGTTTCGCGGTGGTGGCGCAGGAGGTGAAGAACCTCGCCCAGCAGACGGCCAAGGCGACCGAGGAGATCTCGGCCCAGGTCGGCGGCATCCAGACCTCCACCACCGGTGCGGTCAAGGCGATCGAGGACATCGTCCACATCATGGACGACATCGACCGGATGACGGTGACCATCGCCACCACGGTCGACGAGCAGCGTGCGGCGACGGTCGAGATCGCCCGCAACGTCGGCGCCGCGGCGGCCGGCACCACCGAACTCTCCGACAACTTCCGCCAGGTCTCCGACGCGGTGACCGAGACCAGCCGAGCGGCACTCGACGTCAACGGCGTGTCGCGCGAGCTCGGCACCCAGGTCACGGATCTGCGCGGCCGGGTGGCCGACTTCCTGCGGCAGGTCGCGGCGGCCTGAGACCCGACTTCACGGGCCGAGACGGCGGGCGGCGTGGCGACACGCCGCCCGAAGTCGTTTCGGGCGCGGACGTTCACGCCCCGACCACGTGGCGGTAGAGCACCGGCAGGGCCTCGGCGAGTTTCGACGGGCGGCCGATGACGGCGAAGCCGTTGGCGCCGAAGATGCGCGGGATATAGGCGCGCGCCTCCTTGTCCACCGTGATGCCGAAGACCGAACAGCCGGCGGCCCGCGCCTCTTCGATCGCCTTGCGGCTGTCCTCGATGCCGAAGCGGCCCTCGTAGTGATCGAGGTCGTTGGGCTTGCCGTCGGTCAACACGATCAGCAGCCGGCGCCGGTTGGGGCGCTTGGCCAGCCCGACGGTGGCGTGGCGGATGGCGGCGCCGAGCCGGGTGTAGTGGCCCGGTCGCATGGCGCCGATGCGGGCGCGCACCGCGGGAGACAGCGGCTCGTCGAAGGTCTTCAGCGTCTCGACCCGGACGCGGGTGCGCTTCAACGACGAGAAGGAGAGGATCTCGTGGGCGTCGCCGATGGCGGTCAGACCTTCGGTGAAGGCGATCAGCGCCTCCTTCTCCACCGCGATCACCGGCCTGTCGTCGGCGTAGGACTCGGTGGAGCGCGAGGTGTCGACCAGCACGGTGACGGCGAGGTCGCGATCGGTGTTGCGGATCTGCTCGAAGACGCGGTCGGAGCCCTCGCCGCAGGCCCGGAGGTCGGCGGTCGAGCGCACCAGGGCATCGACGTCGAGTTCGGCGCCGTCGACCTGGGCGCGATGGCGGACGCGGCCGGCGGTCAGCGCCTCGAAGCGGCGGCGAACCTCGCGGATGCGCCGTCGCGCCCCGGCATCGAGTTTCCACGAGCCCTCGGGGCCGGGTTCGGCGAGGCCGGCGAGCACCGAGGTGTGATCGGGCAGGTAGACACCCTTGCGGCAGTCCCACTCGGGATAGGTGTGGCGACCGGCGAGGCGGTCGCGGGCGACTTCCTCGGGGGCGAGGTCGAGATCGAAGGCGAGCTTGGTCGCCGCCTTCTTGCTGATCTGGGCGAGGCCGATCTCGTCGTGATCGTCGGCGGCCTTCTTGGCCTGATCCTCCTCGTCGTCCTCGACGTCGCGGTGGAGGTTGAGGAACTCGGCCCAGGACAGGATCTTGTCGAAGCGGTGGATGAAGAGCGCGTCGGGACGCTCGACCTGATCGCTCTTACGGCGGCGGGCGCGGCGCGACTTGCGCTCGGACGAGTCGGAATTGCCGGAGCCGGGCTCGGCCTCGTTCTCGTCGCGGCCGCCGGAGGGGGCGGTGCGGGTCGGATCGAAATCGCCCCACACCGCCACCGGCAGGTAGGGCTTGTAGCTCGCCGGTGCGACGAGGTGATCGAGCGGCAGGCTCGGATCGGCGACGAGCCCGGCGAGGTCGAGAGCATCGCCGATCGGCGCCGGACGACCGAGAAGATGCGTGACCAGCGCCTCCACCATGGTCTCCACCGGTGGCAGGCGCCGCTCGGGGCGGGCGGCGAGAGTGGCGGCGGCGAGCATCTGCCAGGAGCGGGCGAGACCGGGGAAGCGGGCTCTGGCGATCTCGGTGGCGCGGTGGGCGTGGCGCAGCCGTGCGACGTCGCGGGCGAGCGGATCCCACGGCTTCTCGAGCGGAACTTCGGCCGCCGCCACCGCCCAGCCGGCGAGCCACAGATAGAGAGCGCGATTGAGTTCGGCGTCGGGGAAGAGCGCGATCTCGGCCGGCAGGAACAGCGCCTCGCCGGTGTACCGCGCCGCGGCGATGCGTTCGTCGTCGCGGCCGAGGCGCTGGCGCCAGGTGAGGCGATGAGTGGAAACGGCCTCCTCCGCCGGCTTGATCTCGACCGAAGCGAGGCCGCCGAGGCCGCGGAAGACGATGCCGAGCGAGCGGGCGACGGCGGTGAAGGCGACCGCCGCCTCCGCGTGGCGCGGCAACGTCGCCTTCTCGCCGACCAGTCGATGCCACAGCCGGCCGACGGTCTCCTCGGGCTCGAAGAAGGAGTGCCAGTCCATCGGGGTTCCCTCCCCTGGTGTCGCCGTCGGCACCGCCGTCCCGTCTCGACGGTCGCGGCGCCGTCGCGGACGTTCCCCGGCCGCGGGCCGGCTCTTCGTTCTCCCCTTGCGGGAGAAGGGAACCGGCCTGCGGCCCGAGGGGCCGGGCCGAGCCGCGACGTCCGCCTCAGCCGAACACCGCGGACACCAGATCGCGCAGGCCCTGCTTGACGTCGCGGTCGTCGGAGAGCGGTTCGATCATCGCCACCTCGATCGCCTCCTC
>CALMFH010000240.1 GCA_937864925.1 uncultured Alphaproteobacteria bacterium
GCTCGGCGAGGCCTTCGAGGTCGAGGGCTATCCCGTCACCCGCGAGGAGACGGTGGCCTATTCGGAAGTGTGGTCGGTCGACGTCCTGATCTTCGACGCCGAGAGCGAGGAGGGCGCCGCGACCCTCGTACGCGACGCCCTCGGGTCGGATGCCTTCGGCGCCGAGATGACGACGACCGTGCTCGATCTCGACGCCAACTGGATCGCCATGAGCGAAGAGATCCGCCATCCGGTCTCGGCCGGACGCTTCTTCGTCCACGGCAGCCACGATCGCCATCGCCGGCCGCCCTCGGGCGTGTCGATCGAGATCGACGCGGAGATGGCCTTCGGCACCGGCCACCACGCCACCACCTGGTGCTGCCTGATGGCACTCGATCGGCTCTTGAAAACACGCCGCTACGAGCGACCGCTCGACCTCGGTACCGGCACCGGCGTGCTCGCCATCGCCGTCGCCCGCGTCCTGCGCGTGCCGGTGCTGGCCACCGACATCGATCGCGTCGCCGTCGACATCGCCATCCGCAACGCGGCGCTCAACGGTGTCGCGTCGGACTTCCGCTGCATCGTCGCCGACGGCATGAAGGCGGATCTGCTGATCCGCGAGGGGCCCTACGATCTGGTGGTGGCCAACATCCTCGCGCGGCCGCTGACCAGGCTCGCCTATCCGGTGGCGGCGCAGTTGGCGCGGCGTTCGACGGTGGTGCTGTCGGGGCTCAGAACGGTCGAGCGCCAGCTCGTGCTCTCCGCCTGGTTCGCCCAGGGCCTGCGCCTCGCCTTCGAGGTCGAGCGCGACGGCTGGCTGGCACTGGTACTGGAAACGGGAAATCGCTGACGGTTCGTCGCCGACCGTTCACCACACTTCGGCATTTCCGTCGATCCTTGCGCCCGATCAAGGACGGATCGACCGTTCGGGTGTCTGATGCTTCTCGTGGATCGCAAGATCAGGGGAGCAAGACGATGCCCCGTATGAAGATCGCCAACGGAACCTGGATCCTGGTCGGTGACGGCCGGAAAGCCCTGTTCCTTCGCAACGATGGTCTGGCCGAGCAACCCAATCTCCACTGCATCGCCACGCGCGAGCAGGAGAACCCCGCGACACGCGAACAAGGGTCGGATGCTCCGGGCCGCGCCTTCGCCAGCGTAGGCGGCATGCGTTCGTCGATGGAAACGACCGACTGGCACGAGGAAGAAGCCCGCCGCTTCGCCGCCGGCCTCGCCGCCGAGCTCAACGCGGCCGCCCATGACGGGCGCTACAAACACCTCATCCTCGTCGCCCCGCCGCGCATCCTCGCCGAACTGCGCCAGGATCTGAGCAAGGAGGCGAAATCCTGTGTCAGGGCCGAGATCGACAAGGATCTGACCCGGCATACGATCGCTGACATCGAGACGATTCTTCTCGCTGCGGGCTAGAACCTCGCGGGCTGGCCGGTCCCCGATCCACTCGGCCGCCGCCCGCCGTTGATCGCATATGGAACATCGGACGAAACGGGGAGAGCCGTGGGGCTCTCCCCGTTGTCACATGACGGGGAGCCGTTACAGTCGGCTCCATGTTCCAGAGCTTCGACACCCATGCCGACCCCTCGGTCGGCGCCCCTCGCGCGGCGCTGCTTCGTGCCGAACTCGCCCGGCGTGGCCTCACCGGTTTTCTGGTGCCGCGCGCCGATGAGTTCCAGGCCGAATACGTACCGCCCTCGGCCGAACGCCTGCGCTGGCTGACCGGCTTCTCCGGCTCGGCCGGCGCGGCCGTCGTGCTCGCGACCGAGGCGGTGATCCTGGTCGACGGTCGCTACACCCTACAGGTCGACGACGAGGTCGACACCACCGTCTTCCCCCGCGGCGACATCGTCGCCGTCCCGCCCCACGTCTGGCTCGCCGGCCGGGTGAAGCCGGGCGACCGCATCGGCTACGACCCCTGGCTCCACACCGTCGCCGGCGTCCGCAAACTCCGCAGCGCGGTCGAACCGGCCGGTGGCGAACTGGTGCCGGTGGCCAGCAACCCACTCGATGCGGTGTGGGCCGATCGTCCTGCTCCGCCCAAGGGCCGTCTCGTCGTCCAGCCGACGGCGTTCGCCGGCGACGATGCGGGCACCAAAGTCGCCCGTATCAGCGCGGCGATCGGTGAGGCAGATGCCGACCATCTGCTGATCGTCCAGCCCGATTCGGTCGCCTGGATCCTCAACATCCGCGGCCGCGACGTGCCGCACAACCCGGTGCCGCTCGCCCACGCCCTGGTGTCGCGCGAAGGTCGTGCGACCCTCTTCGTCGACCCGGCCAAGGTCGACGACGCGATGCGCACCCATCTCGCTCCGGTCGCCGATCTCGCGGCCCCCGCCGATCTTCTTCCGGCGCTCGCGGCCCTCGGCGCCGAGAAGGCGAAGGTGCTGCTCGATCCGGCCTGGACGTCGGAGATCCTCGCGCGCCGCCTGACCCAGGCCGGTGCCTCGGTGATCGAGGCCGACGACCCGGTGACGTTGCCGAAGGCGCGCAAGAACCCCGCCGAGATCGTCGGTGCCCGCGCCGCCCATGTCCGCGACGGCGCGGCGCTCGCCCGCTTCCTGGCGTGGTTCGACGCCGAGGGGCATGAGACCGACGAGATCACCTGTTGCGAGAAGCTCGAAGCCTGCCGCGCCGCCGGCGGCGACCTCGTCGATCTCTCCTTCCCGACCATCTCGGGAGCGGGGCCGAACGGCGCCATCGTTCATTACCACTCGACCCGCGCCACCAACCGCAAGCTCGATCGCGACAGCCTGTTCCTGCTCGACAGCGGCGCCCAGTATCGCGACGGCACCACCGACGTCACCCGCACGCTGGCGGTCGGCACACCGAGCGCCGCGATGACGCGCGCCTTCACCCTGGTGCTCAAGGGCCACATCGCCATTGCGAACGCCCGTTTCCCGATCGGAACCAACGGGGCGGCGCTCGACACCCTCGCCCGCATCGCCCTGTGGAAGGCCGGCCTCGACTACGACCACGGCACCGGCCACGGGGTCGGCAGCCACCTCTCGGTCCACGAGGGGCCGCAGCGCATCGCCAAGACCGGCACCGTGGCGCTCGAGCCCGGCATGATCCTGTCGAACGAGCCCGGCTACTACCGGACCGGCGCCTTCGGCATCCGCATCGAGAACCTCGAGCTGGTGCACGAGGCGCGTCTGGTCGAGGGCGGGGAACGGCCGATGCTCGGCTTCGAGACGCTGACGCTGGTGCCGATCGACACCCGCCTCGTCGACACCTCGCTGATGACCCGCGACGAGATCCGTTGGCTCGACGCCTATCACGCCCGTGTCGCCGCGGTGATCGGACCGCTCCTCGACGAGGCGACCCGCGCCTGGCTCGACCGCGCCTGTGCGCCGGTCGCCTGACCCTTCTCGATCCCCTGGAGATCCCGATGAGCGATTTCGTCCTGCACTGCTTCGGCGAGAGCGGCAACTCCTACAAGGCGGCGCTGATGCTGGAACTCGCCGGCTGTGATTGGCGGCCGAAGTGGGTGCCCTTCTTCGAGGGCGCCACCCGTGCGCCGGAATGGCGCGAGGGCGTCAACGAGATGGGCGAGGCACCGGTGCTCGAACACGGCGACCTCGTCCTCACCCAGTCGGGCGTCATCCTCGACCACCTCGCCGAGGTGACGGGAAAGTTCGGCGGCACGACGCCGGCCGAGAAGCGCGAGATCTGGCGCTGGATCCTCTTCGACAATCACAAGTTCACCAGCTACTTCGCCACCCTGCGCTTCCTCGTCGGGATCAAGAAGCTCCCCGAGAGCCCGGTCACCGAGTTCCTGCGCGGCCGCGTCGTCGACGCCTACAAAGTGGTGGAGAAGCACCTGAAGGATCGCGACTTCATGGTCGCAGATCGCCCGACCATCGCCGACTTCTCGCTCGCCGGCTACGTCTACTATACCGAGGAGACCGGCCTCGACCGTTGGGAGAAGTTCCCGGCGATCAAGGCCTGGGCCGACCGCCTCGCGGCGCTGCCGGGGTGGAAGGGGCCGTGGGAGCTGATGCCGGTGGCGGCGGACTCATGACCATCCTCGGCATCGCCGTCTCCGTCCTGTGGCTCGTTCTCTGTCTCGTCTGGGCCGTCCTCTCGATTCCGGGCGGCCTGATGGCCAACGACTCGGGTGCCTTCTCGATCCGTGCCCAGATGTGGATGCTCGCCGGCCTCGGCCTCGGCCAACTGACCGTCGCCGCCGCCGGCGTGCCGCTCGGCATGGCGATCTCCTGGACAGAGGATCGCGGAAGCCTCTCGTGGACCTTCGGCTGGCTCCTCGTCGGCGGCATCGCGTTGCAGGTCGGATCGGTGCTTTGGTTCTTCGCGTTCGGGCGGAAGTGAGGGGCGGGACTCGTCGGACGAACGGGGGGCGGTGCAGGACAGCGGAAGGTCTGCGACCGCCGGTATGGCTCGGTGCCTTCGGGTGAGATAGGTGTCGACGGCGACGAAGGCCATTTCACCTGTTCGTCGAGCTATCGAAGCGTCGCGACCGATCATCGGGGGCGAGCGTATCGACACGGGCAGAGCCGATGAGCTCGAAACCGAGGACATGATGTCTCGTAGCGATGGACGGACCGACGGCGAGGGCGCGATGCCGGCACCCTCCGGTAATGCCGATGTGCTGCGGCTCGCCATCGCCCAGGCGTTGGCCGGCGGCAATGCCGCCGTCGTCTACGCCACCGGTGCCATCGTCGGCAACGTCCTGGCGCCCCACAACGCGCTCGCCACGCTGCCGCTCTCGATCTTCGTCGTCGGCATGGCCGCCTGCACCCTGCCGGTCGGCGCCATCGCCCGCCGTCACGGCCGGCGCGCCGCGTTCCTCATCGGGACCGGGGCCGGCGTCCTCGCCGGCCTCCTCGCCGCGTTCGCTTCCGTCACCGGCTCGTTCTGGCTGTTCTGCGTCGCGACCTTCCTCGGCGGCGCCTATGCCGCGGTCGTGCTGTCGTTCCGCTTCGCCGCCGCCGATTGCGTCCCCGCCGCGCGACGCCACCGCGCCATGTCGCTGGTCATGGCCGGCGGCGTCTTCGCCGGGGTCATCGGCCCGCAACTCGTCACCCACACGATGGATCTCTGGCAACCCCACCTGTTCGCCGCGACCTATCTCGCCCAGGCCGCCGTCGCCGCCGTCGCCGCGCTCGTCCTCTTCGGCGTCAGCATCCCGATGCCGAGCAAGGCGGAGGTCGCCGGCGGCCGGCCGTTGGGTGTCATCGCCCGTCAGCCGCTCTTCGTCACCGCGGTCGTCTGCGGCGTCGTCTCCTATCTGCTGATGAACTTCCTGATGACCGCCGCGCCGCTCGCCATGCGACTGTGCGGCCTGTCGCAGGAGGATTCCAACCTCGGGCTGCAGTGGCACATCATCGCCATGTACGCGCCGGGCTTCGTCACCGGAACGCTGATCACTCGCTTCGGCGCCGCACGGATCGTCGCCGTCGGACTGGCGCTGATCGCGGCCTCCGCCGCCGTCGGCCTGCTCGGCGTCGACGTCGCCCATTTCTGGGCGACGCTGATCCTGCTCGGTCTCGGCTGGAACTTCGGCTTCGTCGGCGCCTCCGCCCTGGTGCTCGAGAGCCATCGCCCGGAGGAGCGCACCCGCGTCCAGTCGCTCAACGACTTCCTGGTCTTCGGCACGATGGCGATCGGTTCCTTCGCTTCGGGCGGTCTCTTGACCGTCGCCGGCTGGAACACCGTGCTGATGGTCTCCTTCGCGCCGCTGGTTCTGGCGGTCCTCACCCTGATCGCGATGGCGTCACCACGATTTCGCCGTTCGCAGAGCTGAACGGCCCGGTCCCAGGACGCCCGAACCCCGCGCGGCGATCGCCTGCGCGATCCGGCCGCGTCCCGCCACCCTGGTGCCTTCAACTCGCCCGCGCCAGACGCATCGCCGTCACCTCGTCGGCGAGGCCGGCGCGCTGGCGGAACTCGAAGCGGGTGAGCAGGCCCGAGCGCGGGTCGTAACCGTAGGTGCGACGGGCCGCGCCCGCGTGCAGCGAGAAACTCACCGTCCCGCTCTGCTCTCCGAGTGCGATCGCTTCGACACCGGTCAGGGAGTCGGTGTCGAGACGTGACCCGCGGCCGGAGGACGTGAGCGTCGCGGGGTCCATCCACAGCGAGCCGATCACCCCCGGCACCACCACCCGCTCCAGGTCGCCGGCGCCGGGGAGCACCAGACCGGCGGTGAGATGGGTCGGCCGGGCCGAGCGGATGGTGAAGGTCGCGTCGATCGGGAGGGTCAGCGGCGACGACCCGGCGGCGCCGGCCGAGCGCGTCCCGGAATAACGCACGGTTCGCAGGCTCATCACCGCGCCGGGGAAGCGAGCGCCGGGGCCGGGCAGCGAGGTGCGGCGCAGGCCGGCGATCCTCAGCCAGCTGATCGAGGTGCTGCCGGCGCCGCGGCCCGTCATGTTCCCGGTATCGCGAACGAGCGGGGCGGCGCCGACCACGGTGGTGCCCGAGGCGAGACAGACGCCGGACTTCAGATCGTAGGTGTGCTGGCTCCATCCGCCGCCGCTCTGCGATTGGATGCGCACGACGTCGTAGGTCTTGCCGCCGGCCGTATAGGGTCCGCGGATCACCCGCGGCGAACCGGTGGCGCGCGGCGCCAGTTCGGCGAGTTTCTCCGGCGAGATCCAGTAGTCGGCGACCGAGCGGGTGCCGACGAGGCCGTTGGCGTCGATGAACCCGCTTGCGCGGCTGCCCTGCGCCAGGAGCAGCGTCATCCACAGCACCAGTTCGCCGCCCTCGGTCGATTCGAGGTCGAGGGTGACGAAACCCGCGGCCGCCGCGCCGGGGGTCGGGAATTCGGTGTAGCGCTCGCCGGTGCGCTGATCGATCCATTCGCCGTCGGCGTCGGGTGCCAACTGGTTGTAGGTGCCGGGGATCGAGGCCGTCTGGCCGTACCAGGTCAGGCGGGCGCCGGGACCCGGCCGTTCCTCGGCGCCGGCATCGCGGATGAAGGCCGCCACCGCCGCGGCGGCAGCGCCGCTCGCCAGGAAGGTGCGTCTGGTCGGGAACATCATCACGGCCCCCTCTTCGAATGGCGCCGCCGGTGGATCGAGTTGCGGAACGAGGAGCGGGAAGCCCGCGTCGAGGCTGTTCGATCCGCCCACCCGGTACCGCCCGCCGTTTCAGACGTGCGGGCCGAGGTAGTGGCGCTGAATGCGCTTGGCGACGATGCCGAGCGGCACCGCGCCGACGAGAACCGCGGCGACGATCGCCGCGGTGGCGATGGCGGGATCCGGTCCCCAGGCGATCGTCGCGACGACGATCGCGGCGACGAGGCCGACGTAGACGAGGATCAGACCCAGCGTCCAGAAGAACGCCGGCCACGACCATTCGCCGCGCAGCTTCGCGGCGCGGTAGGTCACGAGAGCCAGTCCGAGGAAGAGGACGACGGAGACGATCCACGACATGGTCGTGTCCTCCGCTTCGCGGCCATGGCCGGGAGGCCGCATCGCTGCGGCACCCCGGCCGCCGGATTGGATTCTACTCCCGGTTCCCTCCGGGTGATCTGCGGCGTGTGGGCGCGGCGACGGCATCGATCCCGTACGGGCGGCGGCGGGTTTCGATCGGAACCTACCCCAGAGATGAACGGTTCACCGACCGTCGGACTCTCGGTCGGACGGAGCGCGATCGTTTCCGGACGGCGCCGGCACCTCGGCCGGGATGAAGCGCGAGGTGCCGGCCCGGCGCGCCGATGTCGCTGGTGTGGGCGACGCCGTCGATGACCGGCACCTCGGTAAAATCGAACGGGTTCACCCCGTCCAGGTAGGCGACGTTGACGCCGAAGAGATCGGGGTCGGACCGCCGGCGACGGTGGGTGTAGATGCCGCAGCGCCAGCAGAAGAAGTGCTCCACCGTACGGGTGTCGAAGCGGTAGCTGGTCGGCACCCCTTCACCCCGGAGGAAGGTGATCTCCTCCCTTTCCAGCGAGGCGGCGACGGCGCCACGCATCCGGCAGAAGGAACAGGTGCAGCGGCGAACCGTCTCGAAACCGTCGACGAGCGTCCCCTCGAAACACACCTCGCCGCAATGGCACCCAACGGCCCGAACCAACCTGCCGCCCGCCCTGTCGTCCGTCCTATTCTACGGGTTCGAATCAGCGCCCGGTCCGCGCGCCGCACAAGACGCTCCGGCTGAATCGATGTACCGGAATCGGTCGGGGTGCGACCGTCACTTCTTCTTGGCCTTCTTGGCGAACTTGCGTCGGTATTTGGCTTCGAATTCGTAGGCGCGCGGCGGCGTCGGCACCGGCACCGCGACGACCGAGGTGGTCGAGGCCCCCATCGCCGATGCATCTTCCGTACGATGTGCCAGGGCGCGTTCGGCCGCGAGTTGGGCGTTGTTCCGCACCTTCGTCCAGCCGAGGGTGAGGCGGTCGACCCAGATGTCTCCTTCGGGCAGCAATTGCAGGGGCAGGTCCATCTTGCGCATCTGATCGAAGGGCCGCTCCCTCCACCGCCAGTGGTTCTCGAACCATGCCGGATGGACGAAATCGGCGACCATGATGCCGTCGATAGGGTAGCCGGCCGCGCCGCACGGGTCGCAGACCTCGCGCCAGATCATGAGTCGTCCGTCGGCCGTACCGTAGTCGCCGAAACGTACCCCCGCGTTGAGCCACGGATTGGCGAGCATCTCGAGCAGTTCGTGCGAGGCGGTGAGGCTCCAGGGCGTCGCGGCGGCGATCGCCTTGCGTATGAAGACGCGGCCGAACGGCCGACCGAAGCTGCGGGAATCGTGAAAACCATTGGACCCGGCATAGGTGACATTCAGCGGATGGCTCGGACCGAGCAACGCGTCGTGATCGTCGAACAGCGCCAGGGTCCAACCCGTATCCGCCACGACCCGCGGGTCGGTGACGCCCCGGTAATCGGCGGGATCGACCCACAACTCGGCGTCCATCCCCCAGGCCAGCGCGAATTCCCCACTGACCTGCTGTTGCAACGCGTCGGCCACCGGCCTCAGGTCCTCCGTGGTGACCAGAGTGCTGAAGTTCATGATCGTGATTTTGACCCGCGCCATGGTCCGTTCTCCCGTCGCCGCGGCCGCAGCCGCGTGCGGGCGATCATGACGCCGAGGGCGGGGGTATCGCAACCGTGGAATGTCGTTGCCGAGCGACCTCGCGTCGCCACCGATGCGCGTCGCGGCCGTCACTCCTCCGGCAGCACTCGCGCCTTTCGGTCCTCGCCGATCGCCACGAAGGTGAAGACGGCGCTCGTCACCTTCTCCATGGCGTCGACTTCGCGCGGCCGGCGCCAGGCTTCGATGAGGATCTTCACCGAGGTACGACCGGTTCCGACGATGGTGCCGTAGAAGCTCACCTCGTCGCCGACCAGCACCGGCCGATGGAAGGCCATCGCCTCAACCGCGACGGTGGCGGCGCGCCCGCGGGCGCGGCGAGTGGCGACGTTGCCGGCGGCGAGGTCCATGTGGGCCATCAACCAGCCGCCGAAGATGTCGCCGGCCGGATTGGTGTCGCCGGGCATGGCGATGGTGCGGATGACCGGGGAACCGGCCGGCGGCTGTTCGGACACTGCGGATCCCTCGGGCGCAACGGATGGAGCGGGATCATCCGCGATCGAGCGGATCGAGCCAATGGCGACGCAACGTCGCGCAGGTCGAGGATTCCCACATGCCGCGATCGACGGCGGGTCGGGACGGGCGGGTGAGGGCACGGCGGGCTGCGGCGAGAAGACGGATCATGATGGCCTCCATCGATCGATGGTCGCATTCGGCCCGACGTCGACGGCTCCTCCGCGGGCGCTCTTCACCCGAGTTCCCGGCCGCTTCGCGGTTCTCGGAACGCGACGATGGTGTTCGCAATTTCTTGCGCCGTCGATGTTGATTTCAAATCGGCCGCTCTGCGTGCGACGCAGAGCTCGGGCCCTCGGTCGACCGCGTATGGAATTCCGCCGCGGCCTCGGCTAGGGAGAACAGGTCGCCCGCAACGCCTCGAGGAGTTCGCCATGGCCGTCCGCATCGTGCCCACCACCCCGATCGACGGTCAGAAGCCCGGCACATCCGGTCTCAGAAAGAAGACCCGGGTGTTCATGGCCCCCGGCTATCTCGAGAATTACGTCCAGGCGATCATCGAGGGTGTCGGCGGGGTGAAGGATCGCGAGATCGTCGTCGGCGGCGACGGCCGCTACTTCAACGACGTGGCGATCGGCGTCATCCTGCGCATGTGCGCTGCGAACGGGGCCCGCAAGGCCATCGTCGGCCAGCACGGATTTCTGTCGACGCCGGCCGCCTCCAATCTGATCCGCCGGCGCAGGGCCTTCGGCGGCTTCGTGCTTTCGGCTTCCCACAACCCGGGAGGCCCCGACGAGGACTTCGGCCTCAAGTTCAACGTCTCGAACGGCGGCCCGGCGCCCGAGCCGGTGACCGACGCCATCTTCGCCGCGACGAAGAGCATCGGCGATTACCGCATCGTCGACGAACCCGCCCCGTCGATCGACGCGCTCGGCAGCTTCGACCTCGCCGGCATGGAGGTGGAGATCGTCGATCCGGTCGTCGACTACGTCGAGATGATGCGCGAGTTGGTCGATTTCGACCGCATCCGCGCCCTCTTCGCCTCCGGCTTCACCCTGCGCTTCGACGCGATGAGCGCCATCACCGGCCCCTACGCCACCGCGATCCTCGAGGGCGAGCTCGGCGCGCCGGCCGGCACCGTGGTCAACGGCACGCCGCTGCCCGACTTCGGCCACCACCATCCCGATCCCAACCCGGTGCACGCCAAGGCGCTGTTCGACCTGATGTTCGGGCCGAACGCCCCGGACATGGGCGCGGCCTCCGACGGCGACGGCGACCGCAACATCGTGCTCGGCCGCGGCATCTCGGTGGCGCCGTCCGACAGTCTGGCGCTGCTCGCCGCCAACCTGCATCTCGCCAAGGGCTACACCGCCGGCGTCAAGGGCATCGCCCGCTCGATGCCGACCTCGCGCGCCGCCGACCGCGTCGCCGAGAAGCTCGGCGTCGGCATGTACGAGACGCCGACGGGGTGGAAATTCTTCGGCAACCTGCTCGATGCCGGCCGCGTCACCATCTGCGGCGAGGAGAGCGCCGGCACCGGCTCCGACCACGTCCGCGAGAAGGACGGCCTGTGGGCGGTGTTGATCTGGCTCGACATCGTCGCCGCCCGCCAGCAGTCGATCGCCGAGATCGTCCACGACCACTGGAAGACCTACGGCCGCGACTACTATTCCCGCCACGACTACGAGGCGCTGCCGACCGACATCGCCGACGCGCTGTTCGCCGACCTGCGCGCGTCGCTGCCGAGCCTGCCGGGCAGGGTCTCGGTCGGCCTGCTGATCGAGAGCGCCGACGATTTCGCCTACACCGACCCGACCGACGGCTCGGTATCGACGAAACAGGGGGTGCGGATCGGCTTCGACAACGGTTCGCGGGCGATCTTCCGGCTCTCCGGCACCGGCACCGAGGGCGCGACGCTGCGCCTCTACGTCGAGATCTACGAGCCGGATCCGACGCGCCAGGACCTCGACCCGCAGATGGTGCTCGCCGGCGTGCTGGAGGCGGCCAATTCGATCGCCGGCATCGAGAGACGGACGGGCCGCGATCGGCCGAACGTCATCACCTGAGGGGCGCCATCACCCGAGGGGCGCCGGGCACGGTGGGTCGCGCCGCCCGACCGGGGAGTGCACCGACCGCTCGATCGGTACCCGCCCGATCGGAGCAGGCTTCGGCCCGCGTCGATCGGACGAGCATCGGCGCATTCCCGGGAACGCCACCACACGGCGCCGGTCGGTCCCGACACACCGCACACACCGCACACACCGCAAGTCGGTGCGGAAAGACCCCGATGATCGTGTTCGCGAGCCGATCCGAAGGAGGTGCCGACACGGGCGGATCGCGCACGAACTCGGCTCGAGCGGCCATCGTGTCGGCGGGCCGCGACGGATCGGTCCCGGTGGCGCCATTCGCGACGTCGTCGCCGGGGCCCGTCCCTCACCAGCGATAGGCGATGCCGGTGCTGACGATCACCGGATCCAAGCGGATGTGGGCCGTGACCGGCGCGGCGAGGGCGGTACCGCGCGCATCGACCCCGAGGAAGAGCTTCTTGGCGTCGAAGAAGACCGACCAGTTCTTGTCGATGGAATAGTCGAACCCGGCCTGGACCAGGGCTCCGGGAGCACCGTCGACCTCGAGACCGGTCACCGCGCCGTCCTTGGTCGAAAAGATGATGGCGTAGAGCGCACCGGCCCCGACATAGGGCTCGAAGGCCCCGAAATCGGTGAAGTGGTAGCTGGCGGAGAGCGCCGCCGGCCCGTAGGTGGCCTTGCCGAGGGTTCCCAGCGCGGCGATCGACCCCTTGCCGGTGAGGCTCGTGGTCGGCGGGAAGCCGCCGGTGAACCGGAGCGAGACATTGCGGTCGAGATAGTACCCGACCTCGAACATCGCGGTGACGTTGTCGGCGGCCTTTGCCGAGGCGCCCGGCACGGGCGCGCCGGCCAACTTGAGCGTAGCGCTCGAGTCGAAGAGGACGCCGGCGGCACCGAGGCGGAAGAACCAGGGTGACGTCACCGCGAGTGTCTCGGCGATGGGGCTCTTCGCGACCGGAACCTCGCCCGCTCGTGCCGAACCGGCAGCCGCGACGATCGCGAGGACCAGGCCGCAATGGGCGGACGCATGGGTACGTCGGACGCGTGTCATTCCAGTCTCCTCCTGGTGAGTTCGGGGCAATCTGCTCGATTCCGACGGAGCGATGACCCATCCAAAGATAGGCCGGCCCGGCCGGACCGGTGGCCGGGAACGGTGCGGCGGAACGTGGTTCGAGGTGCGGCCGGGCTCAGGCGAACATCGACATGAACTTCGGCGCGAAGCTCAGGCCTCGCTTCAGGTCGCCCTTGAACTTGACCCGGCCGGTCATCACGGCGGCATAGGGCACCGTCCGACGTGCCCGTAGATCCAACCAGACCTTGAACGGTCCGATCACCGTGAAGTCGGCGTCGGTCTCGTCGTTGCGGCTCAGGATCGGCAGATCGTGTCGCGCGTCGATGAAGAGATTGCCCATCCCTTCGAGGACGAACTTGACCGTGACGCCGAGGTTGCCGAGCGCCCGCAGGCGCCCCTCGAGATCGTCCGCGTATTCCTCGAAAGTCGTCGGTTCCGACATGCCCGTTCTCCCTGTCGTTCGCGCCGAGACCTCGCGGGACTCGGTGGCGGTCACCGCCCTCGGAAAAGGGCTCGGCCGCGGCGGGGAAAAGGAAATTCGTATTCGAGGACGGGGCACCCAACCTTGGTATGGTGTCGATCGACCGCGGTCGGCCAGAATGCCCGGCAGAGACTGCTCGAGGGGCGGCGAGTATCGCGTGCGGGGGGAAGAAGGCGTGATCGAACCGGTGCGGCGAGGGTGAAGCTGCGCCATGCGCCGGTGCTGCGATCGCGTCTTTCGAAGCCGTCGCATCGGGTTATGATCCGCCGGGTCTGTGCACGTCGCGGGGCGATCGGTGCGGCTCGGACCGGATGGGCGAGGCGGGCGACGTCGCCGAGGCGCGATGCCGGCCCGGATTCCGTCGGCCGAGGCTCGACGTCGCTCGACGATCCGCTCATCGGTCCGGATCGGCCGAAGCAAACGCCGGTGTCGCCGACCATCGATCGCAAGTGACGAGAAGAGTGCAGATGCAGATCGTGAGGTTGGTTCAGAACACGCGTGATCGTCCCCCGAACACCCTGACACGCGTCAGACCGCCGCGTGAGCGTTCCGGAATGTTGCCGCGCCGTTCACTGGTCGACCGGGTGTTCGAAGCGGCCGATGCGAAGCGCATCACCCTGGTCACCGCACCGTCGGGCTATGGCAAGACGACGCTTCTCGCCGCCACGTTCCGCCGCTTCGACGATCTCGGCATCCCGCACGTCTGGCTCGGCGTCAACGAAGCCGACCGCGACCCCCTGTGGATCGATCGCATCCTCCTCGGTCTGACGGCCGAACAACTCGGCATCGACAAGGAGGCCGACGAAGACTTCGTCGACTTCGTCCACCGCGCCTGTACGCAGCGGCCGATCGTCGTCCTGATCGACAATTGGAATCACATCGAGAGCGAGGCGATCAACAGCTACTTCAACGGGATCCTGCGCGAGACGGCCGGTTCCGTCCACTTCGTCGTCTCCTCGCAGAAGACGCCGGGCTTCTTGCACGAGATCTACAAGCTCGAGGACGATTTCGCCTCGTTCAACGTGCGCGACCTGGCGTTCACGACGGCCGAAGCGATCGACTACCTGGCCTCGTCGGTCCCCGATGCCGACCCCGAAGCCTTGAGGGGACTGGTCGAGAAGACCGAGGGATGGCCCGCCGGGGTTCAACTGTTGCGCCTGGCGCTCAATCAGCTCGGCCAGCGCGCCGTCGACGAGCTGCAGTTCTCTGGCACTCGCGCCGACGTGGCCGACTACCTGAACAAGACGCTCTTCCGCCAATACTCCGGATCGCAGCGGCGCCTGCTGTGCAATCTTTCTGTCGTCGACTTCCTGAACGAGGAACTCGTCGTCTTCATCACCGGCGACCTTCGCGCCGCGGCGGAATACGCCGATCTGACCCGAGAGAACGTCTTTCTCATCGAGACCCGTGACGGATCGGCGGTCCATCGCTTCCATTCGCTGTTCCGCGATTTCCTCCTGTCACAGCGGGTCAACGAGGAGACACTGCCGCCCGACGAGATCCTCCGGCGTGCCGCCGCCTGGCACGAGGGACGCGGTGAGACTTCGCAGGCGATCGTCTATTCGCTGCGCGCGGCCGATGGTCCGGCATCGAAGCGATTGCTCGAGCGCTATGCCGAGCTGCGTCTGGTCGGTGACGGCAATCTGATGCTGTTCTGCGAGTGGATCGCCTCGCTGTTGCGGCTCGGCGAGGCGCTGAGCCCGATCCTCGAACACTGGTACCGCTGGAGCCTCGTCTTCAGTGGCCGCTGGGCGGCGGCGCGCAACGTCCAGACGACCGATTCCAACGCGCGGACCGCCCTCGTCGATGCGGTCATCGCCGTCTTCGCCGACGATCAGGAGGCGCTCGTCGGCGCACTGGAGCGGTCCGCTGCGGGCGCCAACGCCAGCGACCCGTTCAATTTCGCCAGTACCCGGGCGCTCTCGGCGATCGCCGGCACCGCCCGTGGCGACCTCAACGCCGCGTTCCAACACGTCATTCGCGCCAAGTTCTCGATCGAACAGACCGAGAGCGCCTTCGGCCGGACCTGGGCGCTGATCCTGATGGCGCTGGTCTGCCTCTTGCGTGGGCGCACCGACGAGGCGGAGACGGCGATCGCCGAAGCGGCCGATCTGGTGTCGAAACACTCCGGCTTCACCTCTCAGGTCGGATGGGTGACGCAGACGGTCCGGGCGATCATCGCCCATCAGCGCGGCGACGATCGGGAGACCGCCGCCATCCTGTCGTCGCTGCGCCTGATCGAGGGCGAGCGCAATCTCCCCTTCGTCGCGGTGTGGACCGCCGCGATCGCCCGTTCACTCGGGCTCGATTGGGTCGGTCTCGGCGCGGAGAACCCTCCCAATTCGCCGGCGATCGCTCTCCTCGCCGAAGGGTTCGAGGTCGAAGCGGCCATGCAGCGCAGCACCGACGCCACCACGATCGGTCGTCTCCACGAGAAGTTCGAGATCCGGCTGGCCTCCTTCGCCGCGGACAATCCGAACCTGCAGGCCCATGGTTGGTGCCTGCGCGATCTCTCCGTGGCGCTCGGCTGCCGAGCGCTGATCTGGCGTGGCGAGTGCGATGTCGCCGTTCGCCGCCTCAATCAGGCGATCGGCGAGTGCCAACGGCAGGGGCGGGGCCTGATGCAGCAGAAGCTCACGCTGCTCAAAGTCGCCGCGATCCTCAGGCAGGGCAAGCAGGCGGCCGCCCTGCGCCTCCTCATCCAGACCGCCGAGACCGCGGTGCGTTCGAAACTCTTCCGCTTCTTCAAGGACGAGGAGAAGTTCGTCGGCGACCTCTTCCCGGCGCTCTTCGACGCCGGCGAAAGGGCGCCGCTCGGCAACGATCCCATCGGGTGGCGCCGGTTCGTCGCCTTCTTGCGCAACACCGATCCGGACGCTCAGGCGATCGACCGCAAGACCACCGAGGCGCTCGAGCACTTCACGCCCTCGGCCCGGGAAGCCGACATGTTGCAGTTCCTCGACGCCGGGCTGAGCAACAAGGAGATCGGCGAGCGCCTCGGCATCTCGGTGCCCACCGTCAAGTGGTATCTGCACAACCTGTTCTCGCGGATGGGGGTGAAGAACCGCTCCAGCGCGGTGCGCACCGCCCGCGATCACCGGATGATCTGACGGGGGGGCGCGCCCACCGCGAGCGAGGACCCGCGCCGCCGCGCCTCACAGCGCCCGGCCGATGATCTCCTTCATCACCTCGTTGGCGCCGCCGTAGATCTTCTGGATGCGGGCGTCGGCGTAGAGGCGGGCGATCGGGTATTCGGCCATGTAGCCGTAGCCGCCGAAGAGCTGCAGGCACTTGTCCATCACCACGCACTGCTGCTCGGAACACCACCATTTGGCCATGTAGGCGGCCTGGGCGTCGAGGGTTCCGTCGAGCAGGCGCTGGATGCAGTCGTTGACGAAGCTACGCACCACGTGGGCGATGGTCGCCACCTCGGCCAATTCGAAGCGGGTGTTCTGCATCTCGAAGAGCGTCGTCCCGAACATTTTGCGCCCCTTGGTGTGTTCGAGCGTGAGGTCCAGCGCCAGGTCGATCGCCGCGGCGGCCGAGACGCCGAGCAGCATGCGCTCGTAGGGGAGCTGACTCATCAACTGGGCGAAGCCGGTGCCCTCGGTCTCACCGATCAGATGGTCGGCCGGCACCCGGACACCGTCGAAGAACAGCTCGGCGGTGTCGGAGGCGTGCTGGCCGAGCTTCTTCAAGAGGCGGCCGACGCGGAAGCCGGGAAGGTCCTCGGTCTCGAGCACGATCAACGAGATGCCCTTGGCGCCGGCATCGCCGGTGCGCACCGCGACGACCAGCAGGTTCGCCGTCCGACCGTTGGTGATGAAGGTCTTGGCGCCGTCGATGACCCACTCATCGCCGTCGCGGCGGGCGCGGGTGCGCAGTGCCTTCAGGTCCGACCCGCCGCTCGGCTCGGTCAGGGCGATGCCGGCGAGATAGTGCCCGCTCGCCAGCCCCGGTAGCCAACGCCGCTTCTGCTCTTCGGTGCCGTAATCGAGGATGTAGTGCGCGGCGATGGAATGGACGCCGGTGATCGCGGGCATCTCGATGCGGCCGAGTTCGTCCTGCACCACCAACTGGTAGGCGAGATCGGCACCGGAACCACCGTATTCGATCGGCATCTCGGGCAGCAGGAAGCCCAGTTCGCCGAAGGGGCGCCAGACCCCGCGGGGTACGTATCCCTGGCGCCGCCATTCTTCGAGCTTCGGCGCCATCTCCTTCTCGATCCAGCGACGGACCTCGCGGCGAAAGGCTTCGATGTCTTCGTCCATCCAGGGATGGCGATGGAGGCGGGGCATCATGCGGCGGTTCCTCGTCAGGATATCGGGAGGGGGACGCACATGGGTTCCGGTCGACCGGCAGGGAAACGGGTCAGGAGACCTGTCGCTCTCGGCCCTGCCAGTAAGGCTCGCGCAGGCTGGTCTTGAGGATCTTGCCGGCGCCGGAGAGCGGCAGCCTGTCGACGAATTCGACGCTGCGCGGGCACTTGTAGTGAGCGATCCGCTCGCGGCAGAAGGCGATCATGTCCTCGGCGGTGGTGGCCGCGTCGGGTTTCGGCACGACGATGGCGTGGACGCTCTCGCCCCATTCGGCGCTGGGAACGCCGATCACCGCACAACTGCCGACGGCGGGGTGCTGGGCGAGGACGTTCTCGACCTCGGCGGAATAGACGTTCTCGCCGCCGGTGATGATCATGTCCTTGAGCCGGTCGACGATGTAGATGAAGCCGTCGTCGTCCATGTAGGCGCCGTCGCCGGTGTGCATCCAGCCGTCGCGGACGGTCCGGGCGGTCAGTTCGGGCTTGTTCCAATAGCCGAGCATGACGTTCGGGCCACGCACCGCGACCTCGCCGACGGTGCCGCGCGGCACCTCGCGGCCTTGCGCATCGACGATCCGTACCTCGGTGCAGTATCCGGCGCGGCCGGCCGAGCGCAGCTTGCCGAGCTTGCGGCCCTCCGCGGTGTGGTAGCGGGCCGGGCAGACGGTGGCGAGCGGCGACAACTCGGTCATGCCGTAGGCCTGGATGAAGTCGACACCGGGGAAGGCCGCCATCGCCCGGTCGAGCAGTTTCTCGGAGATCGGCGAGGCGCCGTAGACGATGCAGGCGAGGCTGGAGAGATCGTGCTTCGCCAGCACCTCCGGGTGGTCGACCAGCATCTGGATCATGGTCGGCACCAGGAGGACGTGGGTCGCCCGATCGCGTTCGATGGCGGCCGCCACGCCCTGCGGCGAGAAGGCGCCGACGAAGCTCTGGGTGTTGCCACAGATCCACTGGACGCAGGACATGCCGAAATCGGCGATGTGGAACATCGGTGCGGCGTGGAGGTAGACGCTGCCGGGGCTGCCGAGCCCGTCGGCGAGCAACGCCAGGCCGGAAGCGTAGATGCTGCGGTGGCCGATCATCACGCCCTTCGGCGTCCCGGTGGTGCCACCGGTGTAGAACAGGCCGAGGAGATCGTCGCCGCGGCGACCGGCGTCCGGCACCGGGGCGGCTTCGGCGATCAACTGCTCGTAGCCGAGGAGGCCGGCCGGGGTCGGCCCGTCGCCGCAATGGACGACGATCGGCGGCCTCTCGCCTTCGGCGGCGAGCTTCTCGACCACCGGCAGGAAGGCGTCGTCGACGAGCAGAATGCGCGAGCCGGAATCGTCCAGCGAATAGCCGATCTCCGCCGCGGACCAGCGAATGTTGCAGGGGTTGAGCACCCCGCCGCCCCAGGGCACGCCGACGATGTATTCGAAATAGCGATCCGAGTTCAGCGCCAGGATCGAGACGACGTCGCCGGGGCGCATACCGAGACCCCGGAGGGCGCCGGCGAGGCGGGCGACGCGGTCGGCGAGTGTGCGGAAGGTGGTCTTCCGTTCGCCGAAGCTCAGGGCGACCTTGTCCGGGGACTGCTGGAGGGCGCGATGAAGCGGCTGCGTGAGATACATGGGTCGTCCTTCCTGGCGTCAGTCGGCGTCGAGGGGGAGGAAGCGCGGCGCGATCGCGCCGTAGCGGGCGCCGTCGGCGGTCGCCTCGAAGGTGCGGCGGGCGACGTTGTGGGGATGGTCGGGCGCCTCGGCGAGGCCGAGCACCGGGGCGAAACAGACGTCGGTGCCCTCGAGCAGGCGGCACCACGCGTCGCGGCTCTTCGAGCGGAAGACCGCCCGGAACCGTTCCTTCAGCGCCGGCCAGTCCGCGACCACGTGCTGGCGACGCGGATCGACGTCGGTCAGGCCGAGCCGCTGCAAGAGATCGGCCCAGAACTGCGGCTCGATCGCGCCGATGGTGACGAAGCGACCGTCGGCGCATTCGTAGACGTCGTAGAAGGGCGAGTCGTGGAACGGCGACGGCGTTTCACCGGCGAGTTGCCCGGCGGCATGGACCCACTGAGCCAGATTGCCGAGCATGGCGGCGACGTCGACGATCGCCGCGTCGACCACCCGCCCGCGCCCGGTCGTCCGAGCGTCGAGCAGAGCGCAGACGATGCCGAAGGCGAGGCCGAGTGCGCCGGGGGCGTCGCCCTGCGCCGTCGGTGGCACCACCGGGAGCCCGCCGGGGCGAGCGCCGAGCGACAACAGGCCGCTCAGCGCCACGTAGTTGAGGTCGTGACCGGCGGCGGCGGCCAGTGGTCCGCTCTGGCCCCAGCCGGTCATCCGGCCGTAGACCAGTTTCGGATTGCGGCGGGCGCAGTCGGTCGGACCGAGCCCCAACCGCTCCATGACACCTGGCCGCAAACCTTCGATCAGCACGTCGGCACCGGCGACGAGGTCCATCGCCGTCGCGCGGTCGGCGTCGGAGCGCTTGAGGTCGAGCATCACCCGGCGCTTGCCCCGCTCCAAGACGTCCGCTGCCCCCGAGCCGAGGAGCTCGGTGACGGTGCTCGCCTGGGGCCGGGCGATCAGCACCACCTCGGCCCCCATGCCGGCGAGCATGCGCCCGGCGAGCGGGCCGGGGCCGATGCTCTCGAACTCGACGACGCGGACGCCGGCGAGAGGGGGAGCGAGGGCCATCGCTCAGATCCCCGTCAGACCGCCGGAGCAGATCAGCGTCTGGCCGCTGACGTAGTCGCTCTCGGGGATGCAGAACATGTAGACGGCGCCGGCCGCCTCGTCGGGGGTGCCGCCGCGGCCGAGCGGGATGGTCTTCTCGATCATCGCCATCAGGTCGGGGTTGACGCCGACCTTGATGTCGCGACCGTCGATGCTGGCGGTGGCGGCGGCATCGGCCGTCACCTCGGTCAGGCGGGTCTTGATGAAGCCGTAGGCGACGCAGTTCACCGTGGTGGCGAGGCGGCCCCATTCCTTGGCCAGCGTCATGGTCATGCCGACGATGCCGGCCTTGGCGGTCGAGTAGTTGGTCTGGCCGGCGTTGCCGAAGAGGCCGGCGACCGAGGAGATGTTGACCACCTTGCGGACGACGCGGCGGCCGGCGTCGGCATCGGCCTTGGCCTGGGCTCGGATCACCGGCTGGGCGGCGCGCAGGATGCGGAACGGGGCGGTGAGATGGACGTCGAGCATGGCGTACCACTGCTCGTCGGTCATCTTCTGGATGACGTTGTCCCAGGTGTAGCCGGCGTTGTTGACGACGATGTCGAGGCCCTTGAAGGTCTCCACCGCGGTGCCGACGAAGCGTTCGGCGAAATCGGTCGCGGCGACCGAACCGAGACAGGCGACGGCTTCGCCGCCGGCGGCGCGGATCGCCTCGACCACTTCCATCGCCGGATCGGCGTCGAGATCGTTGACGACGACGCGCGCTCCTTCGGAGGCCAGTTTCAGGGCGATGGCGCGACCGATGCCGCGACCCGAACCACTGACGAGCGCCACTCTTCCTTCGAGTTTCATGGGATTGCCTTCGTTGTTCAGGGGTGAGGTCAGGCGAGCGCGACGGTCGCTTCGCCGACGATCTTCGACTGACCGAACTGATTGGTGTTGGAGAGCGCGATCCGCGCCCGGCGCTCGCCGTCCTCGACGACGATGTCGGTGACCTTGCCGGTCACGGTGATCGCGTTGCCGAGATGGGTGATGCCGAGGAAGCGGACGTCGATCTTGCGCAACCGGCTCTGCGGGACCCAGCCCGTCAACATGCGGGTCATCCAGGCCATGCCGAGCATGCCGTGAGCGAAGACGTCCGGCATACCGGCGCGACGGGCGAAGTCGATGTCGACGTGGATCGGATTGTGGTCGCCCGAGGCGCCGCCGAAGAGGAAGAGCGTGGTGCGGTCGACCGGCGGCAGCGTGAGCGGCGGCAGGTCCTGACCGATGCGGATGTCGGCGTCGATGGTCATGGCTACCTCACGCGTTCCGGCAGACGAGAGACGTGCGCAGTTCGGCGACGAGATCACCGTCCTGATTGCGCGCTTCGGAGACCTTGACGACGAACTCCAGCGCGCCGTTCTTCTTGTCGTAGATGTCGGTGATGCGGGAGGTCACCGTGATCGTGTCGCCTGCGCAGGCCGGCCGGAAGTAGCTGAAGCCCTGCTCGCCATGGAGCAGCTTCGACAACGGCACCTTCATCTCCTCCAACATCTTGACCACCGCGCCGCTGTCGAGCTCGGCGGCGAAGAGGAAGGTCGGCGGCGCCGGCAGGTCCGCATATCCGGCCGCGCGGGCCGCCTCGACGTCGGTGTAGATCGGGTTCGTCTCCCCGATGGCGCGCGCGAAGAAGCGCAAGCGGCCGCGCTCCAGGTCCAGCCGGGATTCCGGCAGGGTTCGTCCGATCCAAGTGTGATCGATCACGTCGAGATCTCCCTTCAGGCGGCGCGTTCGTAGAGCGTGACGACGCAGGCGCCGCCGAGGCCGAGGTTGTGCTGGAGTCCGAGACGGGCGCCCTCGACCTGCCGGCGGTCGGCCTCACCGCGCAGCTGCTGCACCAGCTCGGTGCACTGGGCGAGGCCGGTGGCGCCGAGCGGGTGGCCCTTGGAGAGCAGGCCGCCGGAGGGATTGGTCACCACCCGGCCGCCGTAGGTGTTGTCGCCGTCGGCGACGAACTTCGCCGCGCCACCCGGCGGGCAGAGGCCGAGGGCCTCGTAGCTGAGCAGCTCGTTGTGGGCGAAGCAGTCGTGCAGCTCGACCACGTCGACGTCGTCGGCGCCGATGCCGGCGGCTTCGTAGACCTGGTTCGCTGCGTCTCGAGCCATCGAGAAGCCGACGATCTCGCGCATGTCGCGTGCCTCGAAGGTCACCGGCGTGTCGGTGGTCATCGCCTGGGCGCGGATCCGCACCTCGGTCCCGAGCCCGTGTTTGCGGGCGAATGCCTCGGAGACCAGGATGGCGGCAGCGGCGCCGCAGGTCGGCGGGCAGGCCATCAGGCGGGTCATCACCCCCGGCCACATCACCGGTGAGGCGAGCACGTCTTCGGCGGTGACGACGTTGCGGAACAGCGCCACCGGATTGTTCGCGGCGTGGCGGCTGGCCTTGGCGCGGATCTCGGCGAAAGCCGAGAGCGGCGTGCCGTACTGCTGCATGTGGGCGAGGCCGGCGCCGCCGAAGTAGCGCAGGGCGAAGGGGATCTCGGTGTTGGCGACGAGCGCGTCGGTGACGGTGCCGAAATGCTCGAACGGGTCGGGCCGGTCGTGGAACTGGGTGCCGAGAGCGCCCGGGTTCATCTGTTCGAAGCCGAGGGCCAGGGCGCAGTCGACGGCTCCCGATTCCACCGCCTGACGGGCGAGGAACAGGGCGGAGGAGCCGGTGGCGCAGTTGTTGTTGACGTTGAGGATCGGGATGCCGGTCATGCCGTGGTCGTAGAGAGCCCGCTGACCGGCGGTACTGTCGCCGTAGACGTAGCCGACGTAGGCCTGCTGGACGGCGCGATAGTCGACCCCGGCGTCGGCGAGCGCCGTCTTCAGGGCGGCGACCGCCATTTCCGGATAGGTCGCGCCCGTCCCGGGCTTGACGAAGGGAACCATGCCGACACCGGCGACGACGACTGCGCTCACGGGATTGCTCCTGGGTTGAAGAGATCGGGATACCGGCCTCTCGCGAGGCCCGGCCGAGGCGTCATTTCCGACGCCCGAGGAAGAGCGAGACGCTCAGCTTCTGGACGACGTTGCCGTAAGGCGGGTGGAACAGGCCGATCGGGAACCACGGCCGCTCGCGGAAGACGGCGCGCGAGTGCGACAACGAGCGGAAGCCCTCGACGCCGTGGTAGCTGCCGGTGCCGGCGTTGCCGATGCCGCCGAAGGGCAGGTCGCTCTGCATGGCGTGCCAACCCCAATCGTTGAGGGTGACGCCACCGGAATGGGTGGCGTCGAGGACGCGGCGGCATTCGCCGTCGTCGTGGCCGAACCAGTAGAGCGCCAACGGCCGATCGCGCTCGACGACGTGGGTGATCGCCTCGTCGATGGTGTCGTAGGCGACGACCGGTAGGACCGGACCGAAGATCTCCTCCTGCATCACCGCCATGTCGGGGGTCGGGGCCAGGACGAGATGGAGGGGAATGCGTGGACCGCTCGCCCCCTCTTCGCAGGCGATCACCGTCGCGCCCTTGTCGCGGGCGTCCCGGATCAGGCGGTGGATCCGCGCCGCGTGGCTCGGGGTCACCACGCTGGTGTATTCGGCGTTCCCGACGCAGCCGGTCGGGTACATCCGCCGAAAATGGGCGCGGACCGCCTCGACGAAGGCGCCGACCATCTCCCGTGGTACCAGGGCATAGTCGGGGGCGATGCAGATCTGACCGCAGTTGAAGCTCTTGCCGTGGGTGATCCGTGCCGCCGCATCGGTGATCTTGGCGCTGCGCGAGACGATCGCCGGCGACTTGCCCCCCAGTTCCAGCGTCACCGGCGTCAGGTTCTTCGCCGCCGCCGCCATCACCCGGCGACCGACGCCGGGCGAACCGGTGAAGATCAGATGGTCGAAAGCCAGCCCGGAGAAGGCCTCGGCCACCGTGACGTCGCCGCCGAAGACCGCGACCTCGTCCGTGGCGAAGGCCTCGGCCAGCATCGTCCGTAACGCCGCGGTCGTCGCCGGGGTGTATTCCGACATCTTGATCATCGCCCTGTTGCCGGCGGCGAGCGCCGCGACCAGCGGCCCGAGCGACAGGTAGGCCGGGAAATTCCATGGCACGACGATGCCGACGACGCCTTTCGGCTGGTGTTCGACCCGCGCCGTGTTGGGCAGGAACAGGAGCTCGACGCCGCGCCGCTCCGGCTTCATCCAGCGCTTCACGTGCGAAATGGCGTGGCGGATGTTGAGTACCACGCCGAGTACGTCGGCGATCCGGCTCTCGGTCGGCGATCGACCGCCGAAGTCGGCCGAGGTCGCGGCGCAGATCGCATCCTGATGGGCGAGCAGCGCCTTCAACAGCCGACGCAGGCGGTCACGACGTTCCGCCGCGCTCGGCAGCGGCGCGGCGCGATAGGTCGCCCGTTGGCGACGCAGCACGTCGGTCAGGAGCTCGGCCGACGGCTGGTCGAAGCCGAAACCGGACGGGAGATCCGCCGGCGCCGCCGTCGTCGCGGCGGGGGTGAGATCGAGGGCGATGCCGTTCATCCTGTTGTCTCTCCGAGGCCTGGTTCGATGACCATCGTCCGTATTCGCCGGCGCACCGGCGGGGCTTTCCTCGCCGACGTCCGATTCACGACGCCCGGTCCAGGGCCGCGGGTGCGAGCGGCGCCCGGCCGAGGATGTGATCGGCGATCTTCTCGGCGATCATGATGGTGGGGGCGTTGGTGTTGCCGCCGACCAGCGTCGGCATGACCGAGGCGTCGACGACACGCAGACCGGTCACCCCGCGGACGCGGCAGTCGCCGTCGACCACCGCGGCGGGGTCGTCGTCGGTGCCCATCTTGGCGGTGCCGACCGGGTGGTAGATCGACTCCGCCGTGGCTCGGATCCAGGCGTCGATCTCGTCGTCGCCGACGACCTTCGGACCCGGTTCGATCTCGGTGTCGAAATAGGGCTCCATCGCCGTCTGACGGAAGATGCGGCGGGCAGCGCGAACCGCGTCGCGCAGGACGATGCGGTCGGATGCGGCCGAGAGATAGTTCGGCTGGATGACCGCATGATCGCGCGGGTCACGGGACTTCAGGCCGATCCAGCCCCGGCTCTCGGGCCGCAACTGGCAGGCATGGAGCGCGAATCCGTGGCCCGGGTGCTTGCGCCGGGCGTGGTCGGAGAGGGCCGCCGCCATGAAGTGGAACTGGACGTCGGGCGCCTCGAGTTCCGGCCGGGTGCGGATGAAGCCGCCGGCTTCGACGCCGTTGGAGGCGCCGAGCCCGCCGCGGGTGGCGAAGTAGCGCAGGCCGTTGAGCGCCATCGACCAGGGGTTGAGCTGGCCGTTGAGGGTGATCGGCCGGCGGCAGGTCGCCATCACCAGACAGTCGAGATGGTCCTGGAGGTTCCGCCCGACGCCGGGCCGATGGGCGACGACGGGGATGCCGAAGCGCCCGAGCGCCTCGCCGTCGCCGACCCCGGACAGCTGCAGGAGCTGTGGCGTGTTGATGGTGCCGCCGCAGAGCAGGATTTCGCGCCGCGCCCGCACCTCATGGGTCCGGCCGCCCTGGATGTATTCGACCGCGACGGCCTTCGTCCCCTCGAAGACGACGCGGGAGACCAGCGCCTCGGTCTCGACCCTGAGGTTCGGCCGCTTCGCCGCCGGGCGCAGATATGCCCGCGAAGCGCTGGAACGAACGCCGTCCTTCACGGTGAACTGATAGAAGCCGACGCCTTCCTGGCTCACGCCGTTGAAGTCGGCGGTGCGCGGGTATCCCGCCTCGACACCGGCCGCGACGAAGGCGTCGAACAGCGGATTGCCGGAGACCGGATCGGAGACGCCGAGCGGACCGTCGCCGCCGTGGAAGGTGTCGGCGCCGCGGACGTTGCCCTCGGAGCGCCGGAAGTAGGGAAGGACGTCGGCGAAGCTCCAGCCCGTCAGTCCGAGCTGGCGCCAGTGGTCGTAGTCGCTCGCATGACCGCGGATGTAGATCATGCCGTTGATCGACGACGACCCGCCGAGGACCTTGCCACGCGGCCAGTAGAGGTTGCGGCCGTTCAGGTGTTCCTGGGGAGCGGTGTGATAGTACCAGTTGGCGAACCTACCGGAGATCAGTTGGATCACGGCGCCCGGCATCATGAAGAGCGGGCTACGGTCTCGGCCGCCGGCTTCGAGCAGCAGGACGCGATGGGACGGATCGGCGGAGAGGCGGTCGGCGAGGACGGAGCCCGCGCTGCCCGCGCCGACGATGACGAAGTCGAAGTCCATCGAAACATTTCCTCCCGCCGCCGAATTCGATCGGCCTCGCATCCGCGCTTCACCGTCGGGCCTGCCGCGTCGGTTCATCGCCGGCAGACTTCAATCGATCGCCACCGACGAATGACCCGTCGAAAGTTTGGGCGGTGGAGCGATCGTTTCGGACGGTGGTCGGCGACCGATCGGTCGCGACCGGTCGGCCGAGGGCGTCGCCGCCCGCCCCGTCGTCGGCAACGGGGCCGGACCATCCGATCCGAGAAAGAAACCCAACCAAGGTTTGGGTCCTCGACGCGTCGGCTCGCTTAAGCAGGGAGGAACGAGGTCGAACGGGAGCCGGGAATGCGGATCGAGGGGACGAGGGGTTCGGTGGTGATCGTCGGGGCCGGCCATGCCGGCGGGACCGTGGCGATGGAATTGAGGGCGGCCGGTCATGGCGCACCGGTGACCATCGTCGGCGACGAGCCGCACGTTCCCTATCAGCGGCCGCCGCTGTCCAAGGCCTTCCTCAAGGGCGGCCTGCCCGAGGAGAAGCTCGAGCTCCGGCCGCGCGCGTGGTACGCGACCCACGACGTCGACCTGCGGCTGGGTGAGCCGGTCTATGCGATCGATCGCGCCGCACGGAGGCTGCGGCTCTGCGGCGGCGAGACGCTCGCCTACGACCACTTGGTACTCGCCACCGGGGTGCGGCCGGCACGGCTCGCCGTTCCGGGGGCGAACCTCGAAGGTGTCCACCATCTCCGTGGCATCGCCGACGCGCGGCGGCTCGCGACCGATCTCGGCGGCGCCGGACGGCTGGTGGTGGTCGGTGCCGGCTTCACCGGGCTCGAAGTGGCCGCATCCGCCGCGACGCTCGGTTGCGCCGTGACCCTGGTGGCGCGCGGCCACAAGGTGCTGAGCCGGGTGGCGAGCGCCCCGGTGGCGACCTTCCTGCGCGCCCGTCACGAGGCCGCTGGCGTCGCCTTCCGCTTCGGCGCGGACGTCGCGGCCTTCCTCGGCGACGGCGATCGGGTCGCGGGCGTGCGTCTCGGCGACGGCGAGGTGCTTGCCTGCGATCGCGTTCTGGTCGCGGTCGGGGCCGAGGCCAACGACGACCTCGCGCGCCGTGCCGGCCTCGCCTGCGCCGACGGCGGCATCGTCGTCGACGGGAGCGGCCGCACCTCGGACCCGGCGATCTTCGCCATCGGTGACGTCTCGGTGCGGCCGCTGCCCTATCTCGGCGGACGTCTCGTCCGACTGGAGAGCGTCCACAATGCGTTGGAACAGGCCCGGATCGCCGCTGCGGTGATCGCCGAGACACCGCCGCCACGGCTCGAGCCGCCGTGGTTCTGGTCGGATCAGTACGACCTCAAACTACAGACGGTGGGGCTCGTGGCCGAGGCCGACGACCTCGTCCTGCGCGGCGACCCGGAGATCGGCCGCTTCGCCGTCTTCCATCTCGCCGGCGATCGGCTCAGGGCGGTCGAGGCGATCAACGCGCCGCTCGATTTCGCCATCGGCAAGCAAATGGTCGCCAAGGACGCGCCGATCTCGCGCGACGCCCTGGCCGACCCGTCCGTGAACATCCGCGCCGTCGCGACCGCGCACTGACCCCGGGGAACGGAAATGGCCAAGATCACATATGTTTCATCCGCGGGTTGCGAACGGATCGTCGAGGTGCCGACCGGCACCAACGTCATGGACGGCGCATTGCGCAACGACATCGAGGGCATCATCGGCGACTGCGCCGGTGGCTGCACCTGTTCGACCTGCCACGTCTACGTCGAGGAATCCTGGGTCGCGCGGCTCGCTCCGCCGATCGACATCGAGACCAGTATGCTCGAACTCGCTGCGGCGCCGTTGCGTCCGACGTCGCGGTTGGCATGTCAGATCGTCGTTCGCGACGACCTCGACGGCCTGGTGGTCCACATCCCTTCGACCCAGCGCTGATCTCACGGACGGCGCCCTACCTCACGGGTGGGGCCGAATTCGTCGAATCCCATCTTTGGGTTGGTTGCTTTCGCGCTCCGATAGATACGCTTCCCCACAGCTGAAGCTTCGCGCCGAGGCAGGGAAACGCACGACGGAGATCGTGGAGGAGCATGGACCATGGACAATCTGAAGATTCCCGTCGACCTCGTGGCGCCGATCTTCTCGCCGGCAGCTTACGGAAATCGCGACAAGATCCACGAGATATTCACGACGCTGCGGCGTGACTATCCGCTCTCCATCGCCGAAGTGCCCGGATTCGATCCGCACTGGATCGTCACCAAATACGACGATCTGCGCGAGATCACCCGTCAGGACGACAAGTTCCTGAGTTCGGTGCGCTCCAAGACGCTGGTGTCGCAGGCGGCGGAAGCGTTCATCCGCGACTTCACCGGCGGTACCCCGAACGTCTTCAAGACGCTCGTCAACATGGACGAGCCGGAGCACACCGACTACCGAAACGTCACCGCCCAGCACTTCATGCCGCAGTCGGTGGCGACGCTGGAGCCGTTGATCCGCAAGATCGCCAAGCGCTACGCCGACAAGCTGGCGTCGATGGCGCCGGCCTGCGATTTCGCCTGGGATCTCGGGTTCCACTATCCGCTCGAGGTGATCATGACGATCATCGGCGTGCCGGAAGAAGACCACGCGATGATGCTGCGGCTCACTCAGTGGGTGTTCAACTACACCGATCCGGAGCTCGGTCGGCCGGGCGCCGACCCGAGTGATCTCTCCGAGGTCGCCAAGACCTGGATGATCGCATTCCTCGAGTTCAAGGACTACTACGACCGAATGGTCGAGGATCGGCTGGCCTGTCCGCGCGAAGACATCGCCACGGTGTTGGCGCACGGCAAGGTCAACGGCTGCCCGATGGAGAACGTCGCGCTGATCTCCTATTTCGCCATCGCCTCGACCGCCGGACACGACACCACCGCCGCCTCGACCTCGATGGCGATGTGGAAGCTCGCCGAGGATCCGACGCTGCTCGAACGTCTCCAGGAGAATCCGAAGCTCATCCCCGGCTTCGTCGAGGAGGCGATCCGCTGGGCGACGCCGATCCAGATCTTCGTGCGCTCGGCCGCCGAGGACTACGTGCTGCGCGGCCGGCAGATCAAGAAGGGCGATCTGCTCTACCTCTCCTACGTCTCGGCCAACCGCGACGAGGACATCTTCGACGAGCCTTTCGCCTTCAAGCCGGAGCGCTCGCCCAACCGCCACGTCGGATTCGGCTACGGCGGCCACATCTGCCTCGGTCAGCACCTCGGGCGGATGGAGATGCGGATCTTCTGGGAGGAGGTCATTCCGCGGCTGAAGTCGGTGGAGATGGCGGGCGAGGGACGCATGGCGCAGGCCGAGACGGTGAGCGGTCCCAAACACGTGCCGATCCGCTTCGAGATGACGTGAGGAGGCGGTGATGGCTGACGACGGCTGGCGGATCTGGCAGTGCGGGATCTGCGGTGACCTCTACGACGAGGCCGCGGGCATGCCCGACCAGGGGATCCCTCCCGGCACCCGGCTGGAGGACCTGCCGGACACTTGGATCTGCCCGATGTGCGGCAGTCCGAAGGGCGTCTTCATTCCCTACGAGGGGTGACGAGCGACCGGACACGGAGCGAGGGCCGATCCGCGGATCGGCCTTCGTCGTTCGCGGCGGACCGCTCGCGTCGGACGGGCGCGCCCCGGTGCGGCGTGCCCGCCCGTCTTTCACCGCCCGCGGAAGACCGGCTTGCGGCGTTCGATGTAGGCGGTCGCGCCTTCGCGCAGATCGTCGCTGACGAAGGCGCGGGTCTGCAGAGTCGCCTCGAGGTCGAGGGTGGCGGCGAGCGGTGCTGCCCAGGCGTCTTCCAACTGGCGTTTGATCATGGCGATGGCGAGCGGCGGGCCGGCGGCGAGGGCTTCGGCGA
Source organism: uncultured Alphaproteobacteria bacterium (assembly GCA_937864925.1). Classification (GTDB taxonomy): domain Bacteria; phylum Pseudomonadota; class Alphaproteobacteria; order Rhizobiales; family Ancalomicrobiaceae; genus CALBKH01. Next base: position 30,188 of record CALMFH010000240.1, read on the forward strand.
TCGCCATGGCCTCGTCGAAGAGCATCTCGTCGTCGACGCATTTCCAGATCAGCCCCCACTCCGCCGCGGTCGCGGCCGAGAGGGCCTCGCCGGTGAGCGCCAGGGCGCGGGCCCGCGTCGCGCCGATGGCGCGCTGGAAGAACAGCGAGGTGCCGCCGTCGAGGACGGCGCCGAGCTTGGCGAAACTCAGGACGAATTTCGCCGACCGCGCCGCGACGACGATGTCGCCGGCGAGCGCGATGCCACAACCCGCCCCTGCCGCCGGGCCATTGACGGCGACGACGATCGGGATCGGTGCGGCCCGCATCTTCTCGATCAACGGCGACACCGTTTGCCGCATCGCATCACCCACCTCGGCACCGGCTGCGAACACCGCCGGATCGAACCTCGCCCCGGCGCAGAAGCCCTTGCCGGCGCCGGTGAGAACGATGGCGCGCACGTCGGGCATGTTCAGGACGCGTTCGAGGGTCTCATCGATCGCGCGGACCTTTTCCCAGTCGAGGGCGTTCAACCGCTCGGGATCGTCGAGAGTCAGGATCGCGATCGATCCACGGACGTCGTAGCGAATGCCGGTCATCGTTTTCCCGTCGCCCTGTCACTTCGCCGAACGCGCCCCGTCGCCCCGACGGGACGCACGCGGATCGCGCGAGGCAGATGTCGGCGGCTGCACGTGGCAGCCCCCTGTCCGGAACCGTCCCGCCGCTCTCGGCGTCGAATCGGCGTGGCGTTCACGCGACGGACGACCCGATCGCCGATCTTCGGCCCGGCCCGACGTCGATCCGCCCACCGGGGCGGTGTCGTTCCGATCCGGTGGCGGTGTGCGATGCGGTTCGGAGGATGTGCGCATGACCCCTCCGACCATCGGATCGACGCCGCCATCGGAGGTTCATGTCTCGACGAGACCGGGTGGCGCTGTAACCAGACTTTCGTTCGGGCATCGGCAGGGGCGGGAGCGATCGTCGACCTCGACGGCTCGATCGCAGCGGTTGCCGAGGGTGGACGCTCCGCGTCGGTCGCCGAAAGGTGGCGTCTGACGCGGACCGGCGCGGCTTGTCAGCCGCAGCGCGGCGTGGTCTTTCGGAGCGCGAGCGCATGGGGACCCACGATGACGAGCGAGGAAGACGACCGCCACCGGACGAAGATGGCCAAGCGCAAGGCGGTCCAGGACGCCGAGGTCGCGGCGAAATCGATCGCCGAGAAGGGCCTTCTGATCGTCAACACCGGTCCCGGCAAGGGTAAGTCGACTGCGGCCTTCGGCTTGGTTCTGCGAGCGGTCGGCCACGGCTGGCGAGTGGGTGTGGTGCAGTTCATCAAGGGCGCGTGGTCGACGGGGGAGCGCACCGCTCTCGAGCGCTTCCCCGAGCTGATCTCCTGGCACACCATGGGCGAGGGCTTCACCTGGGAGACGCAGGACCGTGCGCGCGACATCGCCGCGGCGCGCCGCGCCTGGGAGAAGGCGCAGGAGTTGATGGCCGATCCCGCGATCCGTCTCGTCGTCCTCGACGAGTTGAACATCGCGTTGCGCTACGACTATCTGCCGCTCGACGAGGTGGTTGCGACGCTCGGCGCCCGTCGTCCCGATCTCCATGTCGTCGTCACCGGCCGCAACGCCAAACCGGAGCTGATCGAAGTGGCCGATCTCGTCACCGAGATGGGCGCGGTCAAACATCACTTCGCCGCCGGGGTGAAGGCCCAGGCGGGTATCGAATTCTGAAGCCCGAAAGTTCATACAGAATGTCAGGGAAGTTCGCCAAGGCACTGATGGTTCAAGGAACCGGCTCCGACGTCGGCAAATCGCTGATCGTCGCCGGACTGATCCGAGCCTATGCGAACCGCGGTCTCGTCGTCCGCCCGTTCAAGCCACAGAACATGTCCAACAACGCTGCTGTGACCGTCGACGGTGGCGAGATCGGACGCGCCCAGGCGTTGCAGGCGCGTGCCGCGCGGGTGGCGCCGAGCGTCCACATGAATCCGGTGCTCCTGAAGCCGCAGTCGGACGTGGGCGCACAGGTGGTGGTGCAGGGCCGGGTGCGGGGAAATGCCAAGGCGCGCGCCTTCCAGGACTGGAAGCCGGGGCTCGAGGCGGCGGTGCAGGACAGCTTCGAGCGGATGCGGACCGATGCCGATCTGGTGATCGTCGAGGGCGCCGGCAGCGCGGCGGAGGTCAATCTCCGCGCCGGCGACATCGCCAACATGGGCTTCGCGCGCAAGGCCGGCGTGCCCGTGGTTCTCCTCGGTGACATCGATCGCGGCGGCGTCATCGCCCAGGTGGTGGGGACCAAGGCGGTGATCGATCCCGCCGACGCGGCGTTGGTCGTCGGTTTCCTCGTCAACAAGTTCCGCGGCGATGCGAGCCTGTTCGACGCCGGCATGCGGACGATCGAAGAGATGACCGGCTGGCCGGCGCTCGGGCTCGTGCCGTGGTTCCGGGCCGCCGCGCGGTTGCCGGCGGAGGACGCGGTGGTGCTGGAGAAACGCCGTGTAGCCGGGGAGGGCGGCTTCACCATCGTGGTGCCGCGCCTGCCGCACATCTCCAATTTCGACGATCTCGACCCGCTGGCGGCGGAGCCGGGGGTGCGGCTCGTCCTGCTCGGCGACGGCGAGCCCATCCCGGCGACGGCGGATCTGGTGATCCTGCCCGGCTCGAAGGCGACGATCGCAGATCTCGCGGCGCTCAGGGCCGAAGGTTGGGACATCGACATCGCCGCCCACATCCGCCGCGGCGGGCGGGTGCTGGGGCTGTGCGGCGGCTATCAGATGCTCGGGCGGACGATCGCCGACCCCGACGGCGTCGAAGGTCCGCCGAGTGTGGTCGCCGGCCTCGGGCTGCTCGACGTCGAGACGGTGCTCGGCGGCGACAAATGTCTCGAGGCGGTCACCGGCCGGCTCGCCCGGCTCGACGCGACGGTCGCGGGCTACGAGATGCACGTCGGCCGCACCACCGGGGCGGACTGCGCCGGCCCCTTCGCCATCCTCGCCGACGGCCGGCCGGACGGGGCGATCCGGGCCGACGGCCGGGTCGCCGGCACCTATCTGCACGGCCTCTTCGCCGACGATCACGCCCGCACCGCCCTCCTCGCCGATCTCGGCGCCACGACCTCGGATCTCGCCTACGAGCAGGAGGTCGAGGCGACCCTAGACGCCCTCGCGGTACACCTCGCCGCCCACATCGATCTCGATCGCCTCATCGCCCTGGCGCGGTGAGGGGAAGGCAGGGGAGACCGGGCATCCTCGGTCGCCACGCGATCCCACGGCAGTTGGGCGTCGTGTGGGTATATCCCGCGTCTTCTGCCCGAGCGTCTGCACTCGACCGATCATGGGCGGGAGAGGACTTCACCCATGACCCGTTCGCTCATCGATCGAACCGCGAGCATCTTCTCTTCTGCCGCCTCGATCTCGCGGCCGCGGCGTTCCGACTGCGACTTCGACACCTCGCACACTCGCCGGAGTTGCGTTACGATCCCGCCCAGCCTCGTCATCCGGCAGGGACACCGGAGGGCGGTCGGTGGAGTGGCGGGAGCGATTCCGGGGCTACGGAAGCCCCTTCGGACGTTTTCGGCCCCGGTGGCGCAGAATCCGACGAGGCTCGCCGTGCCGCCATGGTCCGGGCGACCTCATCTGTTCTCACCGACGTCGAAGGGAACGAGGTGAGAAACATAGCTGGTGAGCCCATTCTCTTTCCGCACGAGATGCCGCCGTCCTTCTTCAGCGAAAAAGGTGAAGCGAGTCGCGCCGGGTCGATCATCTACGATTCGAATGACGTCGAAGCCGAGCAGATCGACTCGAACATACCGGGGATCGAGACGACCGCGTGGACCGACCTCGCGAAATTCGATCAATGGCGCGAGTGGGACGCACAACGGATCAGAGGCGAGTTCATTCCCGAACACAGAGATTATGCAACGGTCGCCATCGGGATCTACGCGGCCTCGTCCGGCCTCGCTTTGGGGGGCATATTGGAAATATCCAACTAGTATACCAAGTATTTTTCTCGATTCAATGAAGAAATGGATGATATATACACCTATTTGCCACGACGAAACGTGTATATACGATACTCGGATGGAGCCTCTACTTCAGAATGAAGGAGAAGCGGGGTTGGTCGGTGAGAAGTCGTGGATAGGGCGGTTTCGTGCGGAGTTCGCCGGACCGATCGCTGTTGCCCTGACGTCGATGATCGCCCTGCTGTCGCTGCCGTTCGTCATCCTTTTCTCGATGTCCTCCGACGTCGACGAGATCCGTTCGTCGAGCCGATCTCCCGACGGACGGCGGGAAATCCAGATCGTCATCCGCGATGGATCCGTCGGTTTGATCGGGTCGACACGTTCGGGCCTCGTCAGGCTGCGCCGAACCGCCGGGTGGGGCCCCGGGTGGTGGGAGGACGTGCTGACGGTGTCCGAAGAAGACGTCGCGGAACTGGCCGCGCCACCGGCCTGGAGCGACGACGGGCATGTCGTCGTCCGGTTCGCGCCCGAGGCCCGGACCCCGCCGCAGCGCCTGACGGCGATGGGCGTGGAGATCGAGTTCCGCCACGGGATCCGCGGAGCGCCGCCGCCGGCCCCTCCGCCCTGATCACGCCCCTGCGAGGAGGACGACCGCCCCCGCCAGCGCCGCCGCCTGGATCAGGGCCGCCGCGCGGTACAGGCCCAGCGCTCGGCGGATGTCGGCGGCCATGAGATCGCAGCGGCCGTCGCCCATGGGGGCGGCGTCGAGACGAGTGGCGCCGTAGACGCGGGGGCCGGCGAGAGAGAAGCCGAGGGCGCCGGCCACCGCCGCTTCCGGCCAGCCGGCGTTGGGCGAGGTGTGCTTCGCCGCGTCACGCCGTACCGTCGCGATCGCGCCGCGGGGGGAAGCCCCGGGTGTGACGAGCGCGGCGAGGATCAGCCACAGGGCGGCGAGGCGCGAGGCGGGCAGGTTGATCAGGTCGTCGAAGCGCGCCGCCGCCCAGCCGAAGGCGAGATGGCGGGGGGTGCGATGGCCGATCATGCTGTCGGCGGTGTTCGCCGCCTTGTAGAGCGCCGCGCCGGGGAGGCCGGCGATCGCCATCCAGAACAGCGGCGCCACCACCCCGTCGGAGAAGTTCTCGGCGAGGCTCTCGATCGCAGCGCGGGCGACGCCGGCCTCGTCGAGGCTGTCGGGATCGCGGCCGACGATCATCGACACCGCCCGGCGGCCGTCGGCGAGGCCGCGCTCCAGCGCTTCGGCGACCGCTGCGACATGGGTGTGGAGGCTACGGCTCGCCGGCAGGCTCGCGGCGGCGACGGCGAGGACGAAGAGCGCCGGGAGCCCCGGCAACACCGCCTCGATCGCCGCGGTCAGCGCCCAGGCCACCGCGCCGGTCACCGCGAGGACGATGATCAGCGCCACGACGCCGACGGCGCGGCGGCGGGCGAAGCCGTCGCCGTCGCTATTGAGCCGGCGGTCGAGTGTGGCGATGAGGCGACCGATCCAGGTGACGGGATGGCCGATCGCGGCGTAGAGAGGGGCGGGCCAGCCGACCGCCGCTTCGATCGCCGCCGCGAGGAGCGCCAGTTCGGCGGTATGGGCGAGGAACGAGGCGGGCGACATGGAACCGAGCGGCAACGAGTGGGCGGGAACGGGCGCGAGCCCCGTCTATCACGGCGGTGACCTCACGCAAGTTCGCGCCCGCTTTCCGCGAGCGCCCGAGCCGTGGATCGATCTTTCCACAGGCATGAATCCCCATGCCTTTCCGTTGCCGGACATTCCCGCCGACGCCTGGACGCGCCTGCCGGAGGCCCGCGAGGTCGCCGAGCTCGAGGCGGTGGCGGCCGAGGCGTTCGCCGTCCACGACCCGGCCTCGGTCGCGGCGACGCCGGGAACCCAGGCACTGATCCAGATGCTGCCGCGACTTCTCACCGGTACCCGGGTCGGCATCCTCGGCTTCACCTATCAGGAGCACGGCCGCGTCTGGCGCGAGGCGGGTCGCTCGGTCGAGGTCGTCGACCGGCTCGAGCATCTCGCGGACTTCGACATCGGCCTCGTGGTCAACCCCAACAACCCCGACGGACGGCTCGCCTTGCCGGCGCGCCTCGCCGCGCTCGCTCTCGACATGGCGACGGCCGGGCGACGGCTGATCGTCGACGAGGCCTTCGTCGAGGTGATGGGGGAGGGGGCGAGCCTGGCACCGCGGCTGCCGCTCGGTGGGGCGGTCCTGCTCCGGTCCTTCGGCAAGACCTGGGGTCTCGCCGGCGTCCGGCTCGGCTTCGCGGTGGCCGATGCCGCCTTCGCCGCGATGGTGCGTCGGGCTTTCGGGCCGTGGGCGGTGTCGGGGCCTGCGATCGTGGTCGGACGCGCCGCTCTCGCCGATCGTGCCTGGCTCGCCGCGACGATCCCCCGGCTCCAGGCCGACGCCGCCCGTCTCGACGGCCTTCTGGCTGCGGCCGGCTGTCGCATCGTAGGCGGCACGCCGCTGTTCCGGCTGGTCGAGCACGACGCGGGCGAGCGATTCGCCGATCACCTCGCTGCCGCGGGCATCCACATTCGCCGCTTCCCGCACGACAGGCGGCTGTTTCGGGTCGGCATCAGCGGACCGGAGCCATCGTGGCGGCGACTGGAGGTGGTACTCGCCGGCTACCTGCGACCCGAGGAGGTGGCCGGATGACGCCGCGTCGCACCACCCGTTTCGACCTTCGATGAACAGCCGTCGAAACTGCCTACCATACCAGTGTAGAAATTCGCGATGGTGACGCAGTCGGGCGCGAGAATGCAGATGTCGTGTTTTGAAATATCTGTAATGTACTGCTGTAATATGCCTATGAATTAGGCAATAATGCGCGACATTTTTCTGTTTTTTCGCTTCATCTGATATCGCATCAAGAATACGAGCCGATATACCCGGTTTCATGTTTTGAATCAGAGAAATATATAGTCGGTATGAGTGGTCGCCTTCGTGGAAGGTCGTGCCGAAACGTTGAGATTCATCGTGTGACCATGGGTAAACGTTATCGAAAAATTCACGATCCCCCTACGACAGTGTGGCGGTCATCTCAGCGGGAGGAGAGGATGCTTCACGGGTTGTGGCGGCAGGGAAACGGTGCCGCGAAAGGGCCGGTTCGCCAGAAGTTCGCGTCGGTGGTCGAGCCGACGGGTGTCGAGAGGACCTTCCATCGGGACGATGTGATCGTCTCCAAGACCGACACCAAGGGAATCATCACCTACGCCAACGATGTCTTTCTCGAGCTCGCCGGCCTGACCGAGGCACAGGCGATCGGGGCTCCCCATTCCGTCATCCGCCATCCCGACATGCCGCGCGCCGTGTTCAAGCTCCTGTGGGACACGCTGTTCAAGGGCGACGAGATCTTCGCCTACGTGCTCAACATGTCGTCGAACGGGGATCACTACTGGGTCTTCGCCCACGTCACGCCCACCTTCACCGAGGACGGCGGCATCACCGGCTTCCATTCCAATCGACGTGTGCCGGAAAAGAGCGCCATCGAGGCGATCACGCCGCTCTATGCCTCACTCAAGGCGATCGAAGATCGAGCGAGCGACCGTGCCTCCGGCCTCCAGGCCTCGTTCGACGCCGTTCTGAAGCTCCTGCGCGACAAGGGGATGTCCTATGAAGAACTCATCTTCTCTCTCGCGCGCTGAATGGGTCTTCGGCGGCCTGACGCTGCTGATGATGATCGGCTCGGTGCTGCATGCGACCGTCGACCTCAACTGGCGCAATGCCGGCATGCTGATCTTCATGACGACCTTGTCGGTGCTCGGACTGGTGCTGCTGCGCCGAGCTCGTCGGTCGATCGCCGAGATCTCTCAGGTCCTCGTCGAGGCCGCGAAGGGCGACCTCGAATCCCGCGTCATTCTCCTCGACGACGCCGGCGACATCCGCACGCTGGCCAAGGACACCAACCGGGTGCTCGACGTCACCGACGCCTTCGTCCGTGAGGCGCGGGCGACGCTCGGCTGTGTCCGCGACGGCAAGAACCACCGCCGAATAGTCGAGACCGGTATGGTCGGCACCTACGGTATCGCGTCGCGCACCATGAACGAGGCGGTCTCGGCGATCGAGGGGCGCCTGCGCGGCTTCGGCCGGGTGATGCGGGAGTTCGAGGAGACGATCGGCGGCGTCACCGGATCGCTCGGGCAGGCGGTGCACGGGCTGTCGCGCTCCGCCGATCAGATGCGCTCCTCGGCCGACGACACCGAGCACCGCACCACCACCATCGGCGCCGCCGCCGAGGAGACGTCCGTCACCGTCGCCACCGTGGCGGCTGCGACCGAGGAACTGACCGCGGCGGTCGAAGACATCGCCCAGCAGGCGGAACGGGCCCGCGTCGTCTCCGAACATGCCAATCGACAGGCGAGCGATTCGCGTGAAGCGATCGCCGATCTCACCCATGCGGTCGGCGACATCGTCGGCGTCGTCGATCTCATCCGCCAGGTCGCGGAGCAGACCAAGCTCCTCGCCCTCAACGCCACCATCGAGGCGGCGCGTGCCGGCGAGGCCGGCAAGGGCTTCGGCGTGGTGGCGATCGAGGTCAAGGCGCTCGCCGATCAGACCGCCAACGCCACCGAGGCGATCGCCGATCGCATCCGTGCGGTCGAATCCCGTGCCGACCGCTGCATGGAGGCGATCTCCGGCATTTCCGGTGTCATCGACGAGATCGGCGGGGCATCCGCCGCGATCTCGGCCGCTGTGCAGCAGCAGATCGCGGCGACCCACGAGATCTCGCGCTCGATGCAGATGGCCTCCAGCGCCACCGACGATGTTTCGGCCAATGTCACCACCGTCGTAGCCGCCGCCGGGGCCACCGGTCGTGCCGCCGCCGATGTCGCGGGTGCCTCCGACGATCTCGCCCATCAGACCGAGAAGCTGCAGGATTCGGTCCGCCGCTTCCTGATGAGTGCGCGCGAGGTGGCGCATGGGGCGAGCCGAGCCGCCTGACCACGGTCGATGATCGGGCGAAGGCCGCCGTCCGCTTCACACCGGACGGTGGCCTCGTCGTCTGCCCGATCCGACGCTTGGTCGTTTACACCGCGAGGCCGCGTCGGTATGGTCCGCGCCCGTCGCCGGCGCGCTTCGCGCCGGTCCGAGCCGCCGAAGGTGAAGTCCGATGAAAGCAGAGATCCAGTCCGTCGTGGACGAGATCCAGCAGGCTCTCAGCCTGCTGAGGAGGCATCTTTGACTGGGATGTCGCGCTGAAACGACTGGACGAGCTCAACGCGCTCTCCGAATCCCCCGACCTGTGGAACGATCCGACCCGGGCTCAGAAGCTGATGCGCGAACGCGACCAGCTGTCGAAATCGGTCGAGATCGTCCAATCCATCACCCGCGACCTCGACGACAACGTCGGGCTGCTCGAGCTGGGTGAGATGGAGGGCGACGCCGAGGTGGTGGCCGAGGCGGAAACGGCGCTGAAGCAGCTCGGCGTCGACGTCGCCAAGCGTCAGGTCGACGCGCTGCTCTCCGGTGAGGCCGACGGCAACGACACCTATCTCGAAATCCACGCCGGTGCCGGCGGTACCGAATCGCAGGACTGGGCCGAGATGCTGGCGCGCATGTACGTGCGCTGGGCGGAGCGGCGCGGCTACAAGGTCGAGGCGCTGGAAGCTTCCGAGGGCGAAGAGGCGGGGCTCAAGTCCGCCACCTATGTCATCAAGGGCCTCAACGCCTACGGTTGGCTCAAGACGGAGTCGGGCGTGCATCGTCTGGTGCGCATCTCGCCCTTCGATTCGGCGGCGCGGCGTCACACCTCCTTCGCCTCGTGCTGGGTCTATCCGGTGGTCGACGACAGTATCGACATCGTCATCCCGGAGACCGAGGTGCGGGTCGACACCTACCGTTCGTCCGGCGCCGGTGGCCAGCACGTCAACACCACCGACTCGGCGGTGCGTCTGACCCACATCCCGACCGGCATCGCGGTCGCCTGTCAGGCGGAGCGCTCGCAGCACAAGAACCGGGCCAAGGCCTGGGAGATGCTGAAGTCGCGGCTCTACGAGGCCGAGCTCGAGAAGCGCGAGGCCAAGGCCAATGCCGAGGCCGCCGCCAAGACCGACATCGGTTGGGGCCATCAGATCCGCTCCTACGTCCTGCAGCCCTATCAGATGGTCAAGGACCTGCGCACGGGCGTGCAGACCACCGATCCGCAGCGCGTCCTCGACGGCGATCTCGACCCCTTCATGGAGGCCTCGCTCGCCGCCCGGGTGAAGGGCGGCGCGGTCGATGCGGTCGAGGACATCGACTGAGACGGCGGCGATCGGTCTGGTACCGGACGGATCACCGTCGCCGTCGCGCCGGATCGGGCCGCGATCGCACGAGCGGGTGAGAATTCGACAAACTTTTCCCGTTAGAAGGGAAGAGACACGGTCGACCCGGCGGGGGCGGCCGATCGGTGGGCCGTCGCCCGCCGCAACGGGGACGCGCGGCGCGTCCAGGGGCTCCCATGGATCTCACCCATCTGATCAAGGCCTTCGTCCTCGGCATCGTCGAGGGGTTGACCGAATTCCTGCCGGTCTCCTCCACCGGCCACCTCATCCTCGCCGGTGACTGGCTGTCGTTCGACAGCGGTTCCGGCAAGGTCTTCGAGGTGGTGATCCAGCTCGGCGCCATCCTGGCGGTTTGCTGGCTCTATCGCCAGAAGATCCTCGAGGTCGTCACCGGCATCTTCCGGCGCGATCCGGCATCGCTGCGCTTCGCCGCCGTGGTGCTCGTCGCCTTCCTGCCCTCGGTGGTGTTCGGCCTCCTGTTCATCAAGACGATCAAGCAGGTGCTGTTCAATCCGACGGTGGTGTCGATCGCTCTGGTCGTCGGCGGCGTGATCATCCTGATGGTCGATCGCCGCGAGCGCCCCGTCGTTTCGGCGCGGATGGAGGACATCGGCTGGCTGCAGGCCGTCGGCATCGGCCTCGCTCAGGTGGTGTCGATGATTCCGGGCGTGTCACGCTCCGGTGCCACCATCATCGGCGGTATGGTCTTCGGCCTGAGTCGGACCGCGGCGACCGAATTCTCGTTCTTCCTCGCCATGCCGACGATGCTCGGCGCCACCGTGCTCGACCTCGCCAAGAACGGTGCGGCACTCTCCTTCGGCGACGTGATCGCCATCGCCGTCGGCTTCGTCACCGCCTTCGTCTCGGCGATCGTCGTGGTCAAGTTCCTGATCCGCTACGTCGCCCATCACACACTCGGCGTCTTCGCCTGGTACCGCATCGCCCTCGGCATGGTGCTGCTGTCGTGGGTGTGGATCGCCAAGGGCTGAAGGCGGTCGGGACTCGGGGAACCGAGAGGTCGAGGCTCAGAACCCGAGCTCGCGCCCGGCCTCGAGCCAGGGCGCGGGGTCGACCGGGTCGCCGGAGACGCGGGTCTCGTAGTGCAGGTGCGGCCCGGTGGAGCGGCCGGTCGATCCGGCGAGGCCGAGAGTGGCGCCGGTCTTCACCTGCTGGCCTTTCACCACCGACACGCGCGACATGTGGCCGTAGCGGGTGACGACGCCGTTACCGTGGTCGACGTCGACCGACAGGCCGTAGCCGCCCTGCCAACCGGCGGTGATCACCGTGCCGGGGCCGGTGACGCGCACCGGATCGCCGGTCTCGGCGCGGAAGTCGACGCCGGTGTGCAGCGCCGGAGCGCCGAGAAACGGATCGATGCGGGTGCCGTAGCCGGAGGTGGTGGTGTCGCCGGCGATCGGCCGGCCCAGCGGCAGACGGGCGGCGGCACGCCGGATGCGATCGAGGCGGGTGAGGGCGGCATCGGCCCTCTCGACCGCGCCGATGGCGTCACCGGGCACGAACGGACCGCCGACGCCGCCGACCTCGGTCGGCTTCGATCGCGGTATCGGCGTCTCGGCGACGCGGAAACCGATGCGGCGCAGCACGCGGTCGGCCTTGCCGGCGTCGGCTTCGGCGAGTGTGACGAGGTCGCCGAGGGTCTTGCTCTGCCGGCTCTCGAAGGCGTCGAGGGTCTTCTCCACCGCGGCGATACGCTGACCGACGGACGCCGAACGGCGCTCGGTTCCGGCGACGGCGGGGGAAACGAAGGACGGCAGCCACGACGAGCGTAGCGGCGTGGCGAATTTCTCGAGGTCGAGCGGCGCGGGCGGCGGCGCGGCGGCGTCGCCCTGCGGCGCCACCGGTTGCAGCGGTTCGCCGATCGGGGCGAGTGTTCCGGTCGCCGGCTTGCTCGGCACGAGACGGATGCCGGCGTCGGCGGCCCGGTCGACAAGGGAACCGATTCGTGCCTGGGCCTCGCCGAGGGAGGCTTGGCGCTTCAACAGTGTCTCGATCTTGGCTTCGAACGCCTCCTGGTCCATCAACTGACGACCGTTGATCCGGTCGATCTCGGCGCGCAGGCCCGCCACCCGGTCCTCGTAGGCGCGCGCCTGGCGCACCTGACGGGAGATGGCACCGTTGAGGATGTCGTCTCGGAAGAACAGGTAGCCGGTGGCGGCGACATAGGCGAGCGAGAAGACCCCGACCACCGCCGCGCCGGCGCTCAACCACCCGAGATCGATCTGGAAGGCGCGGACCCGATCACCGTGGACGATGGTGACCCGATGACGTTCGCGACGGCGGCCGAAGGGGCGGGGAGTGTCGTCGGAGGAGGTCATCGCGCGGCGGCTCGTCCATGGGTTCGAGACACCCTCGATTACAGTCGGTTAAGGTTAACATTCCTTTGCCTCGATCGTCGCTGGAGTGGTTCACGACGGGACGATGACGTGGGGCAGGAAGCGCGATCGGTCGGTGGTGATGAGGGTGTGATCCTCACGCACGCCGAGGCCGCAGGCGGCGTCGCCGACCAGCCAACTGCCGAGAACCGGATGGAACCCGTCGAAGGCGGGCAGCGGCCGGGCCGCCTGGATGACGAAGCCCTCGACACCGTAGAGTCCGCCGGTCCGTTGCACCGGAGCCCCATCCCGGACCAGCTCGACGTTGCCGCCCTCACGCGAATAGAGCGGTTTGCGGACGTGGTCGCTCGCCAGCCGCTCCGCCCGCGGGTCGTCGGCGAAGAAGGCCGGCAGCAGGTTGGGGTGGCCGGGCGCCATCTCCCACAGGAGCGGCAGGATGCCCTTGTTGGAGAGGATCGCCTTCCACGGCGGCTCGACGAACCGCGTCGTCGCCATCGCGGCGGAGCGGCCGAACTCTTCGGCGAAGAGCCATTCCCAGGGGTAGAGCTTGAACAGGCGGTCGATCGGCTGCTCGTCCAGATCGACGAAACGATCCTCCCTGAGGCCGATTTCGGTGATGTCGAGGATCGTCGCCCGCCGTCCCGCGGCGATGGCGCAGTCGGCGAGATAGGCGATCGTACCGGTGTCCTCGGGGCTCTCGGTCTGGCCGGTGAGATGCAGGTGTTCCTCCGGGACGACGATCGCCATCCGCTCGATCAACTGCTCGTGCAGCGAGTTGAACTGGTCGGTGGCGGGGGGAAGCGCGCCGCGTTCGATCTGGTCGGTGAGCCACGACCACTGCACGACGGCCGCCTCGTAGAGGGCGGTCGGGGTGTCGGCGTTGTACTCGAGCAGCTTCGCCGGGCCGTGGCCGTCATAGGCGAAGTCGAAACGGCCGTAGAGGGTCGGATCGTCACGGCGGCGACTCTCGGCGAGGAGGTCCCAGGCGTGTTCGGGGATGCAGAGCCGTCGCAGCAGCGTCTCGTCGGCGATCACCCGATCGACCAGACTCTCGCAGAGCTTCGCCAGCGCCGCGGTCGGCGCCTCGATGTCGGTCTCGATCTGGTCGAGGGTGAAGGCGTAGTGCGCCTCTTCGACCCAGTAGGGTTCACCGCCGATCACGTCGTAAGTGAAATCGATCGCCCGTAGGCGCTGCTTCATGTCCGGCCGGGCCGCCAGAGCGACGCGTCGCATCACGAGCCTCCCGAGGAATGGCCCGAGGAATGGAAGGATCCGATCGAGCCGAAGCCGCCGCGCGTGGTCGACGAGGAGGAGGCGCGGCCGACCGCGGCCGACGGTGTGGTGGTCGACGAATGCGAGACGGTCGTCGAATACGAGGACGACGACGACCAGCCGTGCCAGGCGAAGGACCGGCGCGAAGACCCGCTCGATCGGCTCTCCCGCTTGCTGCCCGGCGGACAGGGCCGCGCCGTGTCACCTATGCCGCCGTCGGACTTCACCGCGTGCGGCTCGAGTGCCACGCCGGGGACCGCCACTGCGGATCCGGGGATCGCCGGCGCCGCGGTCGTGTCGGGGACGCAGTCGTCGCCGCGGCTCCCCTCGAGATGATAGGCCGCCGCCGCGGCGAGAGCTCCGGCGGCGATCAGGGAGTAACCGAGCGTCCGTTTGCGTCCGCTCGGCGGCGGTTCCGCCGGTCGGTCCTTCGTCCGTTCGGTGACGATGGGCGGCCCCCGTCGTCCGAACTGTCCCTTCGCGCGGGCCATGGCTCACCTCACGCGGTCATCGCCGCCGCCGACAGGAGGCCGGCGGAGAGCGATACGGCACCGAGCCAGATCGCCGCCGACAGGGTGTTCTGTTCGATCGCCTCGGAGAGGCCGGGGTGAGCGAGGCGCGCGACGTGATAGGCGGCGATCTGCACCACCAGCGCCACGATGCCCCAGGCGGCGAACTCCATCATCGACGCGGCCTGCGCCACCGCTTTCGCCATCGGCACGACGAAGCCGACGAGGCTCGCCGCCAACGCCACCGCGGCGGAGGCGTTGTGGTCGCGCACGATGAGGTCGAATTCGCGGTGGGGCGTCATGCGGATGTAGATCAGGAGATAGACCACCGCGAGGGCGACACCGCCGCCGAAGTAGCCGATGAATGCGATCAGACCGTCGATGAAATGGGTCATCGTCGTCCTCCTCGTTCGATCGCCGCCGACGTCAGCCGAGGGCCTTCAACACCGCCGCGGCATGTCCGGTCACCTTCACCTTCGGCCAGATCGCCGCCACCTCGCCGGCGGCATCGACGAGCACCGTGGTGCGCTCGACGCCCATGTAGCGTCGGCCGTACAACGATTTCTCCACCCATACGCCCCAGGCGGCGAGCACCGACCTGTCCTCGTCGGAGGCGAGGGAGACGGCGAGGCCGTACTTGGCGCGGAACTTCTCGTGTGTCTTCGGCCCGTCCGGCGAAATGCCGATCACCGTCACGCCGCGCTGCTCGAATTCCGGGACCAGGGCGGTGAAATCCTGCGCCTCCCTGGTGCAGCCGGAGGTGTCGTCCTTGGGATAGAAGTAGACGACCACCGGACGCCCGCGCAGCGCCGAGAGCCGAACCCGTCCGCCGCCGTCGGTCGGCAGATCGAAGTCGGGAGCAGTGTCGCCGATCTTCAGGGCCATGTCGCCTTCCTTTCGTCGCGAAGAGATGATGGAGAGGCGCGGACCGCCGCGCCGTGGCTTCGGCGACGAGCGTAGTCCGCTCCCGGCGAGCCGGGCAAGCGGTTCGACCGGGGGCAGGGAAACGTGTAGTGGTCGCGACGAGGTGGACGTCCGGCCACCGGCGATTCGGCCGGATCCCCTCCGACAAGCGAGAATCCGACCGCCAGGACCGGCGCAAATTGGACGAAACGGAACGAACACGCTCGGCCGACGAAACGACGGACACGATGTCCGGCGAGCGTCGGCGGCGCGCTCTGGGGCGGATCGGCGTCGTCCTTCTGTGGATCGCCGGCCTTGTGTTGAGCCTCACGGCGCTCGCCGTTCTGGCGCTCGCCGCGCTCGTCGCCCACGGTCCGGTCGAAATCGCCACCGCGGCGCGCACCGCGGAGGCCCTGCTCGGCGAAGCGGCCGGCCCCGGCGGCCGGGCTCGCGTCGGCAACGCCCACCTCGACTGGTCGTGGGACAAGGGGCTGACCGTCGATCTCGCGGAGATCGTCGTCGACCGCGCCGGCGTACTCGCGATGACCGTCCCGCGGGCCGAGGTCCGGCTGCGTGGGTCTCCGATCTTCCTCGGCGAGGTCCGTGCCCA
Source organism: uncultured Alphaproteobacteria bacterium (assembly GCA_937864925.1). Taxonomy (GTDB): domain Bacteria; phylum Pseudomonadota; class Alphaproteobacteria; order Rhizobiales; family Ancalomicrobiaceae; genus CALBKH01. Next base: position 46,066 of record CALMFH010000240.1, read on the forward strand.
TTCCCTGGTGCTGTTCGAGCCGCGCCTGTCGGTGGAAACGGCCGGGCTGGCGGCGGCCGGGGAAGCGGTCGGCGCGTCGCCGCCCGCCGGCCCGAACACGGCCATCCCCTCGGACAGCTCCATGGTCGCCATGCCGGCGATGCCGGGGGCGGCCCGCGCGGTCGCCCAGGCGTCGCCGCCGGCCCGGACGATCGCCGAGGCGCGCGAGATCGGTCGGGCGGTCGATCGGGCCGTCGCCCGCGCCCGCGGCGAGGGTATCGAGAGGATCGGTGTGCGCAACGCCACGATCGAACTGCGTCGCCTCGATCGTGACGGAGCCGCCCGCGTCGTGACCCTCCCCGAAGCCGAGGTCGAGGCGGTCGTCGACGGACCGGCGGGAGATCTCGACGTCGGCTTCTCGGCGCGCGGCGACGTCGGGCGTTGGTCGATGCGTCTGACGTCGACCCGCGAAACCGACGGGCGGCGGCGTCTCGCCTTCGTCGCCGACGACGTCACCCACCGCGATCTCTTCGGCCCGGCCGGACCGGCTTTCGATCTCGGTATGCCGCTCTATCCGCGCCTGACCGTGCATTACGGGCCGGAGGACCGCTACGACGGCGCCGAGATCGACGTGCGCCTCGGCGCCGGTGAGTTCCGCTTCGGGCCTATGCCCGAGGATTCGATGCTGGTCGACGAGGGCCAGGTGCAGATCGAGTGGAAGGCGGGATCGGACGCCTTCGAGGTGCGCAATCTCTTCCTGGCGGTCGGTGAGACCGGTATGGCGCTGCACGGCCGCATCTCCCCGCCACCGAATCGCGACGGCATCTGGGACGTCGTGCTCGAAGCCGACGGTGGCAACTTCCGGCCGCGTGACGTTCCCGGCAAGGCGCTGGTGGTCGACGGGGGGCGTCTCACCGCACGGGTCGATCCGGTGGCGAAGGTGATCGACGTCACTGCCGGTGAGGCGACCTTCGGATCGGGATGGGTGAAGGCCAAGGGGCGGATCGATCTCTCCGGCGCCGAGCCGCGGCTCAGGCTCGATCTTTCGTTCTCCGCCCTCGACGTCGAGCAGGTGAAGCGGATCTGGCCGCACTGGGTCGCCCCCGACACGCGCGACTGGTTCATCGCCAACGTCACCGCGGGGCGGATGCTCGACACGGTGATCAACCTCGACCTGCCGCACTTCGACAAGCCGGAGACCTGGCCGGGGAACGCCTTCCGCATGGCCAGCCGGTTCGACGACGCCCGGTTCCGCGTCTTCGGCAACCTGCCGTCGGTCGTCGGCGCCCAAGGGCGGATGACCATCGACGAGCGGCGCATGGAACTCGTCGCCGACCGGGCACAGGTGGCGACGAAATGGGCGAAACGCCCGGCCCTCGACGGGTTCCGGTTCACGGTCGCCGACGTCTTCACCAAGCCGCCGAAGGCGACGATCCGCCTGCGGAGCGTCGGCGATGTACCCGCCCTGGCCGAGGTGATCGATGCCGAACCGCTCGCCCTGCTGGAGGAAGCGGGAATTCGCAGCGAGGGTCTTTCCGGGACCGGCACCGTCACCGCCCAGATCGACATCCTGTTCGAGAAGCGGGTCCGTGCTTCTTCCATCGATTACAAGGTCGAGGCTGCGCTCGAGCGCTTCTCCAGCCCGCATCCGATCCAGGGCCGCAAGTTCCAGGACGGTCGCTTCAAGATCGTCGCCGACCCGCGTGGGCTCAAGGTCACCGGCCGATCCCTGATCGACGGCGTGGTCGCCGAGGTCGACATGTACGACCCGCGAGGAGCCTCGCGGACGCAGGAGAAGCGTGACTTCAAGATGGTGCTCGACGAGGCGGCGCGCCAACGCATCGGCCTCGATCTCGGTGACATGGTTCGCGGGGCCATCGGTGTCGCGGTCACCCAACCGGCGCAGGCGGAGGCACGACGCAAGGTCGAGGTCGACCTGACCCCGGCGCGGCTGCATCTGGCGCCCTTCGGATGGAGCAAGGGGTCGGGAGTTCCGGCCAAAGCGACGCTCGATCTCGTCGAAGACGACAAGGGCGTCCGGCTGGAGAACCTGGCGATCGAAGCCGAAGGGCTCGCCATCGCCGGAACCGTGGCGCTAGACAAGGAACACCGCGTCGTCTCCGCCGACTTCAGCCGCTTCGCCCTTCGAAAAGGCGATGCGGCCAAGCTGAAGCTCGCGCGCGGCACCGATCAGGCACTGGTCGTCACGTTCGAAGCGCAGAATTTCGATCTGCGCAGCGTCATGCAGGCCGGTCGTCGGGCGAGTGCGGAGGAGGGCGATCGGCCGGAGCCGGCGAAACCGACGGATCTGGTTCTCCGGTTGCGCGCGGCCCGCCTCGTCGGTTTCAACGACGTGACGCTCACCGATGCGACGCTCGACGGGCGGTATCGCGGCGGGGCCTTCTCCACGCTCCAGCTCAGTGCCCGCTCGTCGGGTGGCCGATCACTCTCCGCGTCGATCCGTCCGGAGGGCGACCGCCGCCTCTTCACCGTCGATGCCGACGATGCCGGTGCGTTGCTGAGTTTCTTCGACTTCTTCGACCGTATCCGCGGTGGGCGGCTCTCCCTCGACGCGCGTCTGGCGGCGCCCGGGGTCGCCCAGGGTCGGCTCCGGCTCTACGACTTCCATCTGCTCGAACAGCCGAAGGCCGGGCGCGCCACGCCGCAGCGGACCGCCGACGGTGTCGAGCAGATCAAGGTCCGGCGGGTGGAGATCAATCCTCAGACCGATTTCTCACGCACCACGGTCACCTTCGCGATGCGGGAAGGCGTCATCACAGTCACCGAAGGCGTGGCCAAGGGCAATTCCGTCGGTGCCACGGCCTCCGGACAGGTCGACCTCAACAACCAGCGCATCGCTCTTTCGGGCACCTACATTCCGGCCTTCGGTCTCAACAACCTCGCCGGCCGCATTCCGCTGTTCGGAGCGATCACCGGGGCGGGGTCGAACGAAGGCCTGCTCGGCGTCACCTTCCGCGTCTTCGGCGGGCTCGACGATCCGATCCTCGAGATCAATCCGCTGTCGGCGATCGCTCCCGGAATCTTCCGGCGCATCTTCGAATTCCAGAAGGACGACCAACCCGCCCCGGCCCCGGTCGGCAACGCCCCGACCAGGATCACACCCTGATCGGCCGACGACGAGGACCGACCGACCCGTGCCCGGGCGCCACCGCGTCGCGCAGGAGAGGAGGTCCGTCCGGACGCCCGATGGGCCGGTTCGGCCACGAATCGCGCGTGCGTCCACCCACGCCGTTCACTCTCTCCGGTTTCCTCCGCCCGCGCATCGACCACGCACCGTCGCGCCATTCGTCCGCCGGGCGGGGCGATCGGAATTTCAATCAAACGATTGACCCAGCCGAACTTCGGTCTATGGTGTGGGTCATGACCATGCCCGACCCCTTCGCGTCCGTGACCGATGCCGCGGGCGCCGTCCGCTCCGATGTCGACGGCACGCGTGCCGCGCTGATCCGCGCCGGTATCGAGCTCTTCGGCCGCCGGGGTTTCGACGGGGCCTCGACGCGCGAGATCGCCCGCACCGCCGGCGTCAACATCGCCGGTATCGCCTACCACTTCGGCGGCAAGGCGGGCCTGCATCGCGCCTGCGGCGAGACGATCGCGGCGATCGTCAGCGCGAGCGTCGGCCCGCTGACACTGTCGCCCGAGGTCATCGCCACTCTCGATGCGGAGGCGGCGGCCGATCTCTTCGTCGCCGCGGTGGTCGGGATCGGCCGGTTCATGCTCGGGCGGCCGGAGGCGGAGACCGTGGCGCGCTTCATGGTGCGCGAGCAGATGGACCCGTCGGACACCTTCGCGGTGCTCTACGAGCGGTTGATCCGGCCGCGGCACGAGGCGATGTGCCGGCTCTTCGCCCGCGCTACCGGCGAAGACGCCGCCCGCGAGGACGTCATCGTCGCGGTGTCGGCGATGTTCGGTCAGATCATGTTCTTCCGGGTGGGGCGCGCCACCGCGCTCGCGCGGCTCGGCTGGGCGGCGATCGACGACGACCGGCTCGAGGTCATCCTCGGCGTCGTCACCGCCTCCATTCGCGCCACCCTCGCGGCCCGACGTGCGGCCGCAGCGAAAGAGACGAAACCATGATGGACTGGGTCTGCTCCCTGGCGCTCGTCGGCTCCTTGTTCAACGGTTGCGCCGTGCCCACCTTGGCGGTCGGCTACGTCGAGGGCGAATACGTTTCGATGGCGCCGCTCGAGACCGCCCGAATCGCCGCGGTCACGGTCAAGCTGGGTGATCGGGTGGTGCCGGGCACGCCGATCGCGCGGATGGAGACCAACGACATCGAGATCGTCGTCGCCGACGCCGGCGCCCGGCTCGCCCAGGCGGAAAGCGAACTCGCCGATCTGAAACGCGGCCGCCGTCCCGAGGAGATCGAGGTGATCGCCGCAAGCCTCGCTTCGGCCGAGGCCCAGGCGGAGGAGACGGAACGGACCCTCGCGCGTCGCGTCGATCTGTCGAAACGTGGGTTCTCGCCCCAGGCCGAGCTCGATCAGGCGACGACCGCCCGCGAGGTGGCGGTCGCGCGAGTGCGCGAGCTGAAGGCCAATCTCGCCGTGGCGAAGCTGCCGGCACGCGAAGACACCATCAAGGCGGCGGAGAACCGCGTCGCCCAGGCGCGTGCCGCCCTCGACACCGCCCGCTGGCGTCTGTCGGAACGCACCATCACGGCGCGGGCGGAGGGGCGCATCACCGATCTCGTCCGCCGGCCGGGCGAGGTCGCGGGACCGCAGGCGCCGGTCGTCACCATGCTGCCCGACGGAGCGGTGAAGCTGAAGCTGTGGGTGCCGGAAAAGGGGTTCTCCCGCCTCGCCCTCGGGGCGGTGCTCGCCGTCCACTGCGACGGCTGCGGGACCGGCCTGACGGCGCGTGTCTCGCATCTCTCCGCCGAGCCGGAGTTCACCCCGCCGGTGATCTATTCGATCGAGACCCGGCAGAAGCTCGTCCATCTGGTCGAGGCGCGGCCGGAAGGTGCGGCGAGCCGGCTGCAGCCCGGTCAGATCGTCGACGTGTCGCTGCCGGGAGGTGCGCCGTGAGCGTCGTCGAGGTCTCCGGCCTGACCAAGCGCTTCGGCGACAAGACCGTCGTCGACCACGTCGACATGACGGTGGAGAAGGGTGAGATCGTCGGCTTCCTCGGGCCGAACGGTTCGGGCAAGACGACGACCATCCGCATGATCTGCGGACTTCTGACCCCCGATGCCGGCACCGGTACGGTGCTCGGCTACGACGTCGTCGCCCAGAGCCGCGAGATCAAGCGCGAGGTCGGCTACATGACCCAGCGCTTCTCCTTCTACGAGGACCTGACGATCGAGGAGAACCTCCAGTTCGTCGCTCGCCTCTACGAGTTGAAGCCGGTGGCGCCCTATGTCGATCGTACGCTCGAGCAACTCGGGCTGAGCGCCCGGCGCAAGCAATTGGCCGGTACGCTGTCGGGCGGGTGGAAACAGCGGTTGGCGCTTGCCGCCTGCATCATGCACGAGCCGAAGCTGTTGTTGCTCGACGAGCCGACCGCCGGTGTCGATCCCAAGGCGCGGCGCGAATTCTGGGACGAGATCCATCTGCTCGCCGCCGGCGGCCTCACGGTGCTGGTCTCGACCCACTACATGGACGAGGCCGAGCGCTGCCATCGCATCCACTACATCTCCTACGGCAAGCTCCTGGCGAGCGGCACGGTCGAGGAGGTCGTCGCCGGCGCCGGGCTGACCACCTTCGTCACCCGCGACGGCGAAGCCGGCCACGTCGCCGAACTGGCGGCGCTGCCGGGGGTCGATCAGGTGGCGCCGTTCGGCAACACGCTGCACATCGTCGGTCACGATCGGGCGCTGCTCGAGGCCTCGCTCGCCGGCTTCGCAGCGCGATCGGGGCTGGTGTTCGCCCGCGGCGAGACCAGCCTCGAGGACGTGTTCATCCAGTTCATGGTGCGCTCCGGTGCGGACGCGGGCCAGGCAACCGAACCGGGTTCGTTGAGGGGAGGGAAGTGATGCGGGTCCATCGCTTCTTCTCGTTCGAACGGCTCGGCGCGATCCTCGCCAAGGAGTTCGTGCAGATGCGGCGCGACCGCATCACCTTCGCCATGATGCTCGGCGTGCCGATCATGCAGCTGATCCTGTTCGGCTTCGCCATCAACAACGATCCGAAGGGCCTGCCGTCGGCACTTCTGGCGCTCGGCAACGACCGTTACACGCGCGCGATCGTCTCGGCGCTGGAGGTCACCGGCTACTACCGCTTCGTCGCCCGCCCGACGAGCGAGGCAGAGGCGGACCACCTTCTCGAATCGGGGCGCGTCGCCTTCGTCGTCACCATCCCCTCCGATCTCGGCGCGCGGGTCGATCGCGGCGATCGGCCGGAGATCCTGATCGACGCCGATGCCACCGATCCGGCGGTCGCCTCGGGGGCGATCGGGACGCTCGGAACCGTGGCGCGGCACGCGCTGTCGCGCGAGAAGGGCGAGGAGGCCGCGGTCTCGGCGGAGGAGGACAAGCGCCTCTCGGTCACCGTCCACCGCCGCTACAACCCGGAAGGCGTGTCGCAGTACAACGTCGTGCCGGGGCTGCTCGGCGTCATCCTGCAGATGACCATGGTGATGATGACCTCGATGGCGCTGACGCGGGAGACCGAGCGCGGCACCATGGAGAACCTGCTCGCCATGCCGGCCACGCCGATGGAGATCATGCTGGGCAAGATCCTGCCCTATCTCGGGGTCGGTGCGGTGCAGTTGGCGGTCGTCCTGTCGATGGCCAAGTTCGTCTTCCACGTGCCCTTCGTCGGCTCGCTGACGTTGCTGATCTTCGCCGTGCTGACCTTCGTGTTGGCGTTGGTGCTGCTCGGCTATTTCATCTCGACCTTCGCCGCGACGCAGATGCAGGCGATGCAGCTGACCTTCTTCTTCTTCCTGCCGTCGATCCTGCTCTCCGGCTTCATGTTCCCGTTCTCGGGCATGCCCGACTGGGCGCAGACGATCGGCGAGATCTTCCCGCTCACGCATTTCCTGCGGGTGATCAGGGCGGTGATGCTGAAGGGGGCGGAGATGCCGGCGATCGCCTGGGAGATGAGCGTGCTCGGCTTCTTCATCCTGCTCTTCGCCGGCATCGCGCTCGCCCGCTTCCGCCGCACGCTGGATTGAAGGCGTTTCGCGCCGGCTCCCGCCCGTCGTTCGACCGACCCCACACGCGCGGGCCTCTCGGGGCCGGGCGGCGGGCGACGCCTCTCCTGCGGAACTCTCCCCCGTCTCTCAGGAGGCCGCCGGGACAGTTCCGCATCCTCGCCGATCCTCCACGATCGAAGCCCGGCCCGCGATCCACCCCGACGCTCGGCGATC
>CALMFH010000241.1 GCA_937864925.1 uncultured Alphaproteobacteria bacterium
GACATAGGCGAGACCGCCGATCGCCGGCCAGCCGACGCGGCTCCAGTCGGGCCACAACCACAGGGTCATCGGCAACGTGACCGGCAGGGCGACGACGAGCGCCCAGGAGATCACCTGCCAGCCGCCGAGCTTCGGGGTGAGGCGGGCGCCCTCGGTGTAGCCGATGCCGGAACAGACGACCGAGGCGAAGATCAGCCCATCGCCGAGGAGCGAACCGGTGGCCCGGGCGTCCCAGGCATAGGCCGCGACCGCGGCGCTGCCGGTCGCCGCGAACAGCCAGAAGGCGGGGTGGGGACGCCGCGCCAGACCGCGGGCGACGCCGAAGGCGGCTGTCGTCAGCGGGATCAGCCCCATGTAGAGGGTGGCGCGCGCCGCCGAGATCTCCCTCAGCGCGAAGGCGGCGAGCACCGGGAAGCCGACCACCACCGCGGCGGCGACGACGGCGAGCGCCGGCAGGTCGCGGCGCTCGGGCAGTGGTGCCCGGGTCGCGACGAGGGCGAGCGCGCCGATCAGGGTGGCGCCGACGGCACGGGCATGGGCGGAGAACATCGGGTCGAGGTCGACGACGGCGAGGCGGGTGCCGACGATCGAACCGGAAAAGATGATCACGCCGATCAGGCCGTCGATCGTGCCGCGGGTGCGGTCGTTCATCGCAGAGCGTCCTCGTGTCGGCGGAAGTCGAACGATCCTGTCGTGACGGTCGCCGACGATCGAGGTACGGTTCCGGTACGGTCGAACAGACTGTACCGGTACGATGAAGGATACGGTCGGATGGAGATCACGATCGATCGCGATGGTGCGGCGACCCTGACGCAGGCGGTGGTCGAGGGCCTCGAGCAGGCGATCGCGGCGCGGAGGCTGATGCCGGGAGCGCGGCTGCCGTCGATCCGCCGTTTCGCCGAAGCGCAGCGCCTGTCGAAATCGACGGTGGTGGAGGCCTACGACCGTCTGGTGGCGGCCGGGCGGATCGTGTCGCGGCCCGGATCCGGCTTCTTCGTGGCGTCGGCCAAGCGGGTGGAGGTCGCCGATCCGGCTCCCGCGACGGACCGTGACATCGACCCGAAATGGGTGATGCGCAGCGTGCTGGAGCTCGACGACGACGTGCTCAAGCCCGGCTGCGGCTGGCTGCCGGCGGAGTGGATGGAGGGGTCGGGGCTCAGGAAGGCGCTGCGGGCACTGGCCCGCGACCCGCGGGCGCGGCTCTACGACTATGCCCATCCGCTCGGCTTTCCGCCGCTCAGGCGCGTCCTCGCGCAACGGGCGGCGGAGCGCGGCATCGAGGTGGCGCCGCATCACGTGCTGCTCACCGATTCGGGCTCGGCGGCGATCGACCTCGCCATCCGCCTGCTGGTGCGGCCGGGCGATGCGGTGTTCGTCGACGACCCCTGCTACTACAACTTCCGCGCCAAGCTCGCGCTCTACGGTGCCCGCATCGTCGGCATCCCGTTCCGCCCAGACGGGCCGAATCCGGAGATCTTCGCCCGCGAGGCGGCGATCCACCGGCCGGTGGCCTGGCTCACCAACTCCGGTCCGCACAATCCGACCGGCTGGCGGATCTCGGCCCAGGTCGCACATCGACTTCTGTCGATCGCGGGGGCCCACGACATCGCGGTGGTCGAGGACGACGTCTTCGGCGACTTCGAGAGCCGGCCGGCGCCGCGGCTCGCCGCTCTCGACGGGCTCGACCGGGTGATCCTGCTCGGCTCCTTCTCCAAGACGCTGTCGTCGGCGTCGCGCTGCGGCTGGATGATGGCGCGGGGCGATCGCATCGACGCGCTCACCGACCTCAAGCTCGCCACCACCTTCGTCAACGACGATCTCGCCGCTCAACTCGTCCACCGCATGCTGATGGACGGCAGCTATCGCAAGCACGTCGAGGACCTGAGGCGACGGCTCGCGGCTGCGCGCGACCGGGTGGCGCGCGAGCTGGAGGGCGTCGGCCTCAGGCCGCTGATCGAGGGCGAGGCGGGGCTGTTCCTGTGGGCGGAGCTGCCGGAGGGGGTCGACGCCGTCGAAGTGTCGCGCTTCGCCGCCGCCGAGGGCATCGTGCTCGCCCCCGGCAACGTCTTCTCACCGTCGCAGTCGGCCGGCCGTTTCCTGCGCTTCAACGTCGCTCACTCCGGCCATCGCCGTATCTTCGAGGTGCTGGCGGTGGCGCTCGCGCGGCGGATCTGAGCGGCTGTCCGCCTCAGCTCGGCTTCTTCAGGACCCCCTCGGCGGAGGGGCGGGCGTGGACCGCGGCGAGGAATCCGGTCAGCGCCGGGCGCATGTAGAGCATCGGCCGGGTCTGGGGCATCAGCGCCAGGGCGTTGACGATCGGTGCCATCAGGAGGTCGGCGAGGTTCGGCGCGTCGCCGCCGAGGAAGGGGCCGTGGCCGAGGGCGGCCTCGAGGATGGTGAGATCGTGGTCGAGCGCTTCGAGGGCGGCCGGTGGCGGCTCGAAGGCCTCGCCGCGGCGGGCGGCGAAGAACATCGGCGAGCCGATCTGACGGATGGCGTGGATGTCGAGATAGCTGGTGATCGCCGAGATCCACTGCTCCATACGGGCGGCGGCGAGTGGATCGGTCGGGCTCAGGGCCGGGCCGGGCAGCGCCGTGTCGATCCAGCGCAGGATGGCGGTGGTCTCGTAGAGCGGGCCGCCGTCGAGCAGCACCACCGGGATCTTGCCCCAGGGGTGGAGCGCCAGGTGGGCCGGCTCCTTGAGGGCGCTCGGCGGCGGCACCAACTCGTAGGGAACCCCCTTCTCCTTCAGCGCCAACAGCACCGACTGGACGAAGTTGGAAAAGTTCACGCCGACGATGCGGATCGGGTCCATGGGGTCCTCCTCAGGTCTTTCTCGGCAGGGTCGACCGGATCGCGCGGCGGATCAAGGTGCCTGCGTGCCTTCCGGCACCGTCCGCCGTCACGGGGCGTTCAGCGGAGCTCCTGAGCGAGGCCGATGAGCAGCCCTTCGGGGCCGCGGATGTAGCAGAGCCGATAGGCGTCCTCGTAGCGAACCAGGTCGCCGACGAGCCGTGCGCCGCGCGCGAAGAGCCTTTCGAGCGTCTCGTCGAGGTCGTCCACGGCGAACATGACGCGCAGGTAGCCCAGGGCGTTGACCGGGGCGTCGCGGTGGTCGGCGACGACGGCGGGCGCGAGGAAGCGGGAGAGTTCGAGTCGGCCGTGGCCGTCCGGTGTGCGCATCATGGCGATCTCGACGCGCTGATCGCCCAATCCGGTGACACGCCCGGCCCATTCGCCTTCGATCGTGGCCCGCCCTTCGAGCTCGAGGCCGAGCTCTCGAAAGAAGCCGATCGCTCCTTCGAGGTCCTCGACGACGATCCCGACGTTGTCCATCCGTCTGAGCGCCATTCGCGTGATCTCCGATGTGCCGCTCGACACTAGAGTGCGTCGCCCGAGCCGGCAACGACGCCGCGACGGGCGACACGAAGGGGCCTCCGCGTCAGGGCAATCGCTCGAAACGGTCGATACCCGCCGACACGACGAGCATCAGCCGCGGGGACGTCCCTTCTCCCCTCGCGGGAGAAGGTGCCCGAAGGGCGGATGAGGGGTCTGGACCTCGCCTCGGGCCTCGGCGGTCGCGGTCATTTCCCGGTTGCCGCTTCGCGGCGCCCCCACATCCGGCCCTGCGGGCCACCTTCTCCCGCGAGGGGAGAAGGAAGACGGGGGCTT
>CALMFH010000242.1 GCA_937864925.1 uncultured Alphaproteobacteria bacterium
GCGGTCGAGCTGCGCGACGGCGACAAGAAGGTCTATCTCGGCAAGGGCGTCACCAAGGCGGTCGACGCGGTCAACGGCGAGATCTACGACGCCATCGGCGGGTTCGACGCCGAGGATCAGGTGCTGATCGACAACACCATGATCGCGTTGGACGGCACCCCGAACAAGGCGCGCCTCGGCGCCAATGCCATCCTCGGCGTGTCGCTCGCCGTCGCCAAGGCCGCCGCGGCCGCGGCCGGCCTGCCGCTCTATCGCTACGTCGGTGGGCCCAACGCCCGCGTCCTGCCGGTACCGATGATGAACATCATCAACGGCGGCGCCCATGCCGACAACCCGATCGACTTCCAGGAATTCATGATCATGCCGGCCGGCCTGCCGTCCTTCTCGGAGGGTCTACGCGCCGGTGCGGAGATCTTCCACACGCTCAAGAGCGAGTTGAAGAAGGCCGGCCACAACACCAACGTCGGCGACGAGGGCGGCTTCGCGCCGAACCTCAAGTCGGCCGAAGCGGCGCTCGACTTCGTCATGGCGTCGATCGAGAAGGCCGGCTACCGGCCCGGCGAGGACGTCTACCTCGCCCTTGACTGCGCCTCGACCGAGTTCTTCAAGGACGGCGCCTACGTCTACGAGGGCGAGCGCAAGACCCGCGATCCCAAGGCCCAGGCCAAGTATCTCGCCAAGCTGGTCGGTGCCTATCCGATCATCTCGATCGAGGACGGCATGGCCGAGGACGACTGGGAGGGCTGGAAGCTCGTCACCGATCTGATCGGCGCCAAGTGCCAGCTGGTCGGCGACGACCTTTTCGTCACCAACACCGCCCGCCTCTCCGACGGCATCAAGAAGGGCACCGCCAACTCGATCCTGGTCAAGGTCAACCAGATCGGCTCGCTGACCGAGACACTCGAAGCGGTCGAGATGGCCCACAAGGCGCGCTACACCGCGGTGATGTCGCATCGCTCGGGCGAGACCGAGGATTCGACCATCGCCGACCTCGCGGTCGCCACCAACTGCGGTCAGATCAAGACAGGTTCGCTCGCCCGTTCGGACCGGCTCGCCAAGTACAACCAGCTGCTGCGCATCGAGGAGCAGCTCGGCGACGCCGCCCGCTACGCCGGCCTCTCGATCCTCAAGGGCTGATCGGCGCGAGCCACGGCGAACTCACGGACGGCGGCCTTCGGGCCGCCGTTTCGCATTTCGGCGACGGGGACGGGCAGGGGCGACGGGCCGGAGGTGGATCGCACCGCTCGGTGATCGGGGGCGGCCGTTCGGACGGTGGGGCGGTGCCGATCGCGCCGGCTGCGCGAGCCCGCGGCGGCGCTCACCGTCCCTCCCACACCGGGGGGCGCTTCTCGATGAAGGCCGCGATGCCTTCTTCGGCGTCGCGGGCGAGCATGTTCTCGACCATGACGCGGGCGGCGTGGGCATAGGCCGCGTCGAGGCCGATCTCGGCCTGGGCGTAGAAGGCCTCCTTGCCGATCTTCAAGGTCAGCGGCGACTTCGAAGCGATCACCCGGGCCATGGCCTCGGTCTCGGCGGTCAACCGATCGGCCGGCACCACTCTGTTGACGAGCCCCATGCGGGCGGCGTCCGCCGCGCCGATCGAGGCACCGGTGAGCAACATCTCCATCGCGTGTTTGCGGGAGACGTTGCGGGAGAGCGCCACCATCGGGGTCGAGCAGAACAGGCCGATGTGGACGCCCGGCGTGGCGAAGCTCGCGCCCTCGGCGGCGATCGCCAGATCGCAGGAGGCGACGAGCTGGCAGCCGGCGGCGGTCGCCACGCCGGCGATCTCGGCGATCACCGGCTTGGGGCACCGCACGATCGCGGTCATCAGCGCGGCGCAGTTCCCCATCGTCTCCTCGAAGAAGGCTCGGCCGCGATCTTCGCTCGCGCGTGCGGCGGTGAGTTCCTTGAGGTCGTGGCCGGCGCAGAAGGCCGGGCCTTCCGCCGCGACGATCACCACGCGCACGGCCGCGTCGGTGGCGGCGGCGGCGACGGCCTCGGCCAATGCGCAGATCATCCGCATGGAGAGGGCGTTGCGGCGCTTGGCGTCGACGAGGGTGATGCGCAGGAGGCCGTCGTCGAGACGGTCGAGGCGGATCGGCGAGGTGTCCGCGGCGAGTGGGGCGTTCATGGGCATCTCCTCACGGCGGGGCCGGCCCGGTGATCCGCGCACGGCGCGGGTCTTCTCTGTGTGGGGCGACGGGTGAACCCGGTGAAAGCGGTTTTCTCCCGTCGCGTCATTGCTCTACTCTAATCGATCGAAGCGGCCGGTCGAGGGGTGAGGAGAGGGGAATGAGCGAGGTGAAGGGCGCACGCGGACACGGGGCGGCGGCGGCGAGGGCGCCACGCGCCGCGGCGATGTCGGTGGAGGAGATCAAGAGCTTCCTCCTCGCCGAATTCCCCCATCTCGTCGACGAGATCGGCGGCCTCGCGGTGGAGGACGCCTCGGCCGATCACGCCACGGTGCGGCTCACCGTCGGCAACCGCCATCTGCGTCCGGGCGGGACGGTCTCCGGGCCGGCGCAGTTCTATCTCGCCGACGTCTGCGCCTTCATCGCCGTACTGGCGGCGGTGGGGCCGGTGGCGCTGGTGGTCACCACCTCGGCGACCATCAACTTCCTCAAGCGTCCGGCGCCGACCGACCTGATCGCCACCTCGCGTATCCTCAAGCGCGGCAAGCGCCTCGTCGTCGTCGACTGTACCATGCACTCCGAGGGCGAAGACGAACCCGCCGCCCACGCGGTGTTGACCTACGCGATCCCGCAGAAATGAGCAAACCTGCGGGGTAATATGATACCGATATGACGGTATTCAATTACCGTAACTCATAACTCCCTGAAATCATTGCGCAATATCTCGGTGAGGGGAATATCGTGACGCTTGACAGCGGTGCGTCGCTCACGTACACGACCCTCGAACACGGCGGCCCTCGGGCCGTCGTCGTGTTTCCGTCCTCTCGACCTCGGGTTCGAGCCCGGCGAGGGAGGGGAGAGAACGACCGGCAGAGGGTACGAGAGATGAAGACTTATTCGGCCAAGCCGGCGGAGGTCGAAAAGAAGTGGGTGCTGATCGACGCGAAGGGTCTCGTCGTCGGTCGCCTCGCCTCGCTGATCGCGATGCGTCTGCGTGGCAAGCACCTGCCGACCTACACGCCGCACGTCGATCTCGGTGACAACGTCATCGTGATCAACGCCGACAAGGTGGTGCTCACCGGCAACAAGCTGGATGACAAGGTCTACTACTGGCACACCGGCTATGCCGGCGGCATCAAGGAGCGCACCGCGCGCAAGATCATCGAGGGTCGCTTCCCGGAGCGCGTCCTCGAGAAGGCGGTGCAGCGGATGCTGCCGCGCGGGCCGCTCGCCCGCAAGCAGATGACCCACCTGAAGATCTACGCCGGCGCGGAGCATCCGCACGAGGCGCAGCAGCCGGTGGCGCTCGACGTCGCGGCTCTCAACCGTAAGAACGCGAGGGCTTGACGATGGCCGAACTCCAGTCCTTCGAACAGCTCGGCGCCGCCGTCGGCGTCACCAAGGCTCCGGTCGAAGCGCCGGTCCACGAGCGCAAGGTCGATGCGCAGGGTCGCTCCTACGCCACCGGCAAGCGCAAGGACGCGGTCGCCCGCGTGTGGCTGACCCGCGGCTCGGGCAAGATCACCGTCAACGGCAAGGACTTCGGCGCCTATTTCGCCCGTCCGGTGCTGCAGATGCTGATCATGCAGCCGATCCTGGCGGCGAACCGCGACAACCAGTTCGACATCGTCGCGACCTGCGAGGGCGGTGGCCTCTCCGGTCAGGCGGGCGCGCTGCGTCACGGCATCTCCAAGGCGATGACCTATTTCGAGCCGGAACTGCGCGGCGTTCTCAAGCCCTACGGCTTCCTCACCCGCGACAGCCGCGTGGTCGAGCGCAAGAAGTACGGCAAGCGCAAGGCGCGCCGGAGCTTCCAGTTCTCCAAGCGCTGATCGCGCTTCGGCAGAGCCGGGTTTCGAGAGGGGCGGTCCGCGAGGGCCGCCCTTCTTGCGTCGGGAGGTGTCGGCTTCGGACGCCTCCCTTCTCCCGTAAGGAGAGAAGGGGACGTCGTGGTGATCGCCGAGATCGATCGGAGCGCCGTCTTCGCGTCGAGGGTCCGCGCCGACCGTCTCACCGGCACTTCAGATACTTGGCGAAGACCCAGCCGAGGCGGTCGCCGAGGGTGCCGGCCATGTCGGAATCGTGGATGAGTGCCCAGGGCTTGCCGTTCACCTCCGCCATGTCGCCGACGCGGACCCAGACGCCGTTGACGATCTCGCCGACGACGCGGCCGTTGGGCGCGCTGCGGACGTTGAGGAGCGTACCGGTCGGATCGGCGACGAGACAGACCGAACCGCGGCTCTGCGCCGACGCCGGGGCGGCGAGGGCGACGACGGCGAGGAGAGCGACGACGAGGGTCGAGGTCTTCATGGCGATCTCCCGTGGCGGTGGTCGTGGAGGGGAAGCTGCAAATCTCCGGTCGGCCGAGAGACGATGCTACGCCCGGGGCGGGCAGAGCGTCCAGGGTGGCGGAGGCTCGCCGAGGGCCGCGGACATGGGACCCGCGGTCGCAGCACCGCCGGTGGTCGTGATCGGGCGATCCCGGTGCGCCCTCTCGCGGAGCGGCGCGACGGCGGCTAGAACAGGGTGAGCGGTCGACGCGGCGATGCCGGTGCGATCGCGTCGCCGCCGTGAGCGGCTCGATCGGAGAACCACCATGGCCAGCGGCACCGGCGATCCCCTCCGTCCCCGTCCGACCGACAACGCCGTCTTCGGCCCGCTCGGCGGCGGGTCCGGGGAGCCGACCTACGGCGGGGCGTTGTCGTTCATGCGGCGACGCTATTCGCGCGATCTCACGAACGTCGACGTGGCCATCCTCGGCATTCCCTTCGACGCCTCGGTCTCCAACCGTACCGGTTCACGCTTCGGGCCGCAGGCGATCCGCCGCGCATCGGCGATCCTCGACGGCGATCCGCAGTACCCGTTCCACGTCGATCCGTTCGAGGTGCTGACCGTCGTCGATCACGGCGACGTGTCGTGGGACTATCAGCGGCCGTGGGAGGCGCACGACTGCATCCATGCGCAGGCGCGCGAGATCGTGGCGTCGGGCGCCAAGTTGTTCTCGCTCGGCGGAGATCATTCGGTGACCTACCCGCTGCTGGTCGCCCATGCCGAACGCCACGGCCCGCTCGCCGTCGTCCACTTCGATGCGCATCAGGACACCTGGGGCGACGAGGGGTTCGCCGGGCCGGGACACTGGACCGACCACGGCGCCTTCGTCCGGCGCGGGGTCGAGGCCGGGGTGATCGATGCGAAGCGCTCGATCCAGATCGGCATCCGCACCCATGCCCCGAGAGACTGCGGGCTGGAGATCGTCTGGGGCTGGGAGCTCGAGACCGACGGCATCCGACGGGTGATCGAGCGCATCTACGAGCGGGTGGGCACGGCGAAGGCCTATCTCACCTTCGACATCGACTGTCTCGATCCGGCCTTCGCGCCGGGGACGGGGACGCCGGTCGCCGGTGGGCTGACCT
>CALMFH010000243.1 GCA_937864925.1 uncultured Alphaproteobacteria bacterium
TTCGGGCTCGCTTTCGTTCACGAAGTTTCGAACAGGTCGAAACTTCGTGAACTCGGTATCAGATCGCCGGACCGCTCGGTTCTCCGAGGATCCGCTGGACGATCAGTTCGGCCGCCTCCTCCGCCGTCACCCGCATCGTGTCGAGGCGGATCTCCGGAGCCTCCGGCGGCTCGTAGGGGCTGTCGATCCCGGTGAAGTTCTTCAGCCGCCCGGATCGAGCCTTGGCGTAGAGGCCCTTGACGTCGCGCCGCTCGCATTCGGCGATCGGCGTGTCGACGAACACCTCGACGAATTCGCCGGGCACCGCCAGTTCACGTGCCATCTGCCGTTCCGCCCGGAACGGCGAGATGAACGAGACGAGCACGATCAACCCGGCGTCGGTCATCAGCTTGGCGACTTCGCCCACCCGGCGGATGTTCTCGACTCGGTCGGCATCGGTGAAGCCGAGGTCGCGATTGAGACCATGGCGGACGTTGTCGCCGTCGAGCAGGAAGGTGTGGCGGCCGAGCGCTTCCAACTTCTTCTCGACGATGTTGGCGATCGTCGACTTGCCCGAGCCGGAAAGGCCGGTGAACCACACCACCCGCGGCGTCTGTCCCTTCTGCATCGCCCGCGCTTCGCGCGTCACGTCGAGCGCCTGCCAGTGGATGTTGGAGGCGCGGCGCAGACCGAATTGGATCATGCCCGCACCGACCGTCAGGTTGGTCAGCCGGTCGATGACGATGAAGGCGCCGGTGTCGTGGTCGACCGCATAGGGGTCGAAGGCGATCGGCTCCGCCAGCGCCACGTTGACCTTCGCCACCTCGTTGAGCACCAGCTTTTTGGCGGCGAGATGGCCGAAAGTGTTGACGTCGATCTTGTACTTGATCTCGGTGATCTGCCCGGGCACCGATTTGGTGCCGATCTTGAGGAGATAGGGCCTGCCCGGCATCGCCGGTTCGTCGGCCATCCAGATCAAGTGTGCCGCGAACTGGTCGGCCACTTCCGGACGGTCGGTCGGCGAGGTGAGCAGATCGCCGCGCGAGATGTCGATCTCGTCGGCGAGCGTCACGGTGACCGCTTCACCGGCGAAAGCCTCGTCGAGTTCGCCGTCGAAGGTGACGATCGACTTCACCGTCGACCCGCGGCCCGACTTGGCCACCACGATCGGATCGCCGGGCCGCAGGACACCCGCGGCGATGGTGCCGGAGAAGCCGCGGAAGTCGAGATCGGGTCGATTCACCCACTGCACCGGCATACGGAACGGCTTGTCGTAATCGGTTTCGCCGATGGTGACCGTTTCGAGGTGTTGGACCAGCGTCGGCCCCCGATACCACGGCATGTTCGGACCGTGGTCGAGGACGTTGTCGCCGAATCGGGCCGACATCGGGATGGCGACCTGCGTCTCGAAGCCGAAATCGGCGGCGAAAGCGCCATAGTCGGCGACGATGCGGTGAAAGACCTCCTGGCTGTGACCGACCAGGTCGATCTTGTTGACGGCCAGCACCACGTGGCGGATGCCGAGCATCGACACGATGAAGGAATGTCGCCGCGTCTGGGTCAGGATGCCGTGGCGCGCGTCGACCAGGATCACCGCGAGATCCGAGTTCGACGCACCGGTCGCCATGTTGCGGGTGTACTGCTCGTGGCCGGGCGTGTCGGCGACGATGAATTTGCGCCGATCGGTGGCGAAGAAGCGATAGGCGACATCGATGGTGATGCCCTGTTCGCGTTCGGCCTCGAGACCGTCGACGAGCAGGGCGAAGTCGATGTCGTCGCCGACGGTACCGTGCTTGCGGCTGTCGCGTTCGAGGCTGCGCAGTTGATCCTCGAAGAGCAACTTGGTGTCGTAGAGCAGGCGACCGATCAGCGTCGACTTGCCGTCGTCGACCGAGCCGCAGGTGAGGAACCGCAGGAGGCTCTTCTTCTCGTGCCGGGCGAGATAGTCGGTAAAGGCGGCCGGATCCGACTGGGCGAGCGTGGTCATCAGAAGTACCCGTCCTTCTTCTTCTTCTCCATCGAGCCGGCCTCGTCGTGATCGATCAGGCGGCCGGCGCGCTCGGAAGTGCGGGCGAGCAGCATCTCGCGCACGATCTCCGGCAGCGTCCGAGCGTTGCTCTCCATGGCGGCGGTGAGCGGGTAGCAACCGAGGGTGCGGAATCGGATCTCGCGCATCTCCGGGGACTCGCCGGCCTGGAACGGGAAGCGCTCGTCGTCGACCATGATCAACTGGCCGCCACGCTCCACCACCGGCCGCTCGGCGGCGAAATAGAGCGGCACGATCGGGATGTTCTCGCGCAGGATGTATTGCCAGATGTCGAGCTCGGTCCAGTTCGACAGCGGGAAGACGCGGATGCTCTCGCCCGGTCGGATCCGCGAGTTGTAGAGCTTCCACAGCTCCGGCCGTTGGTTCTTGGGATCCCAGGCATGAGTGGCGGTGCGGAAGGAGAAGACGCGCTCCTTGGCCCGGCTCTTCTCCTCGTCGCGCCGAGCGCCGCCGAAAGCGGCGTCGAACCCGTATCGGGTCAGGGCCTGCTTCAGCGCCTGGGTCTTCATCACGTTGGTGTAGATCGACGAGCCGTGCGTGAAAGGATCGACCCCCTGGTCCAGCCCTTCGCGATTGGTGTGGACGATGAGATCGAGGCCGAGCCGCGCCGCCGTTTCGTCACGGAAGCTGATCATCTCGCGAAACTTCCAGGTCGTGTCGACGTGGAGCAACGGGAACGGCGGCTTCGACGGATGGAACGCCTTCATCGCCAGATGAAGCATCACCGACGAATCCTTGCCGATCGAATAGAGCATGACCGGATTCCTGAACTCGGCGGCGACCTCTCGAATGATGAAGACCGACTCCGATTCCAGCCGATGAAGATGCGTCAGACGATCATGTCGCACGCCACGAACTCCCTTCGATGTGGTGATCCGGAAGCGATGTCCGGTGCGATCGGCGACACGACGCCCGTTCGGACCACCGCCTCCCCCGCGTTGCGATCGGCCCGGGAGGTTCCGTCTCGGGCTGCGACGGTCGGATCGATGCGGGAGCGGATCGGCCGCCACGCGTCGACGAGCGATTCGTCCGGGCCATCCGCCACGCCGGTGAACCCGGTCGCCATTCGGATCGTGAGGTCGCTGATCGCGGATTGCATGACCTCGTTCCTCGGGTCCCTTCTAGCGACGAACTGCGGCTCCGAAAAGGCGCGACACGGCGACCATGTGTCTCGATGGCCGAGATGCCGCGACGTCTCCGGCGAGATCCGGTCGTGGTCCGTCGAGGACGATGCCGATCCTGTGCCGACGATGTCCCGTCGGCGCGGGCCTTCGCCCGAGCGCGAGACGAATTCGAACGTGACGGGGTCGCGCTCCGGCCCGGGAAGGATGTGCGCGTACGCTTTCGAGTCGCCCGCTCGCCGATCGCACTCGTGCAACACGTCGTTTCGCCTTTCCACTTCGATACACCCGACACGAACTTCCCGCCATGCGGCCATCGGCTTCCTCCTGCGCGTCGAGTACCGGTGGAGCCGTGTAGCGTATATCGAGGTGAAAAGGAAACTGCCCGAATGTTCCGGATTCGTCGAAAAAGAAGAGGAATTTCCGGATGCCGAGTCAGACGAAAATCGGCCGCATCATTATGGCAAGAATTGTAAATATCTACCAGGAGACACCTTGAAATTGGGTTGACCGCATGACTTTGCTCTCGGAAGGTGCCGTGGAGGCGCTCGGGAAATCTACGGTTTCGCGCGGAATTGGGAAGACCGCTGGCCGAGCATGTCGCCGAATCCACACCGCCCGACGCTCGTCCCGATTTCCACGAGGACGATCGCCGCCCGGATGCCGTATCACCGCGGTCGGTGAGCCGCTTCGGATCGCCGGGTGCTTGATTCGAACTCACCGGTGCGGTCATGATTCGAACGGTTCCCTCGACGGAGTGTAGAATGATGGGCCTCTCCCGCATGGCGGCGATCGTCGCGACCACGACGATCTGTCTCGGCCTCGCCGCCCCCGCCCTCGCCGACACCTCCTGCCGCAAGGGCCAGAGCTTCGAAGCCTGGCTCGCCGCCTTCAAGCGGCAGGCCGAGGCCGCCGGCGTGTCGCGCGCCGCGATCGAAACCGGCCTCGCCGGCGTCACCTTCGACCCGGCGATCGTCCGCCGTGATCACGGCCAGGGGGTCTTCCAGCAGACCTTCCTGCAGTTCTCCGACCGCATGGTCTCCGGCGATCGTCTGTCCAGGGGCGCTCGCCTGCTCGACACCCACGCGGCGGTGTTGAAGCGCATCGAGGCGCAGTACGGTGTCCCCGGGCCGGTACTCGTCGCCTTCTGGGGGCTGGAGACCTCCTTCGGCACTGACATGGGCAAGTACAAGGCACCGGTGGCGGTGGCGACGCTGGCCTACGACTGCCGCCGCACCGAGATGTTCACCCAGGAACTGATCGACCTCCTGCGTATCGTCGAGCGTGGCGATCTCGCCCCCTCCGAGATGATCGGCGACTGGGCCGGCGAGCTCGGTCACCTGATGTTCACCCCGACCGATCTCTACACCTATGCCGCCGACGGCGACGGCGACGGCCGGCACGACGTCATCCGCTCGATCCCCGACGCGCTCGCCACCGCTGCGAACTTCCTCAAGGGGCTCGGCTGGCGGCGCGGCGAGCCCTGGCTCGACGAGGTCCGGGTCCCGGCCGAGATGGACTGGAGCCGATCCGATCCCTCGATCGCCCTGTCGCGGGCGGAATGGGCGCGGATGGGCGTCACCCGCCCGGACGGTGCGGCGCTCGCCGCCGGTGGGCCGCCGGCCTCGTTGTGGCTGCCGATGGGCCGCCTCGGCCCGGCCTTCCTCACCTATCCCAACTTCCAGGCCTATCTCGGCTGGAACAAGGCCATGGTCTATTCCACCACCGCGGCCCACTACGCCGCCCGTCTCGCCGGGGCGCCGAAGCTCTCCCGCGGCCGCGGCGAGGTGACGCCGCTGACCACCGAGCAGATGAAGCATCTTCAGACCCTGCTCGTCCGCCGCGGCTATTCGGCCGAAGCGCCCGACGGCCGTCTCGGCAACGCCACCCGCGCCGCCGTCCGTGCCGCCCAGATGCGCCTCGGCCTGCCCGCCGACAGTTATCCGACCGCCGAACTGATCGCCGCCCTGGAGGGCGCCCGCTGAGGAGGGGACTGCCGTGACCACCCATGTCGTCGCCATCGACCAGGGAACCACCTCCTCCCGCGCCATCGTCTTTCGCACCGACCTGACGATCGCCGCCGTCGCCCAGGAGGAGTTCGCGCAGCACTACCCGGCCCCCGGCCACGTCGAACACGATCCCGAGGACCTGTGGCGCACCACCCTCGACACATTGCGCGCCGCGGTGGCGAAGGCCGGGATCGCCGCCGCCGACATCGCCGCCATCGGCATCACCAACCAGCGCGAGACGACGCTGGTCTGGGACCGGGCGACCGGAGCGCCGATCCATCCGGCCATCGTCTGGCAGGACCGCCGCACCGCCGACACCTGCGCCGCCCTGAAGGGCGGCGGCGCCGAGCCGACGGTCGCCGCCCGCACCGGCCTCCTCCTCGACCCCTATTTCTCCGCCACCAAGATCGCCCGCATCCTCGACGAGGTCCCCGGCGCCCGCGCCCGGGCCGAGGAGGGCCGCCTCGCCTTCGGCACCGTCGATTGTTTCCTGCTGTGGCGGCTGACCGGCGGCCGCGTCCACGCCACCGACGCCACCAACGCTTCGCGCACCGCCGTCTTCGACATCCATCGCGGCGTCTGGGACGACGAGCTCTGCCGCCTCTTCCGCGTGCCGATGAGCCTGTTGCCCGAGGTGCGCGACAGCGCCGCCGACTACGGGGTCACCACCGCCGACATCCTCGGCGCCCCGGTGGCGATCCGCGGCATCGCCGGCGACCAGCAGGCGGCGACCGTCGGTCAGGCGTGCTTCGCGCCCGGCATGATGAAGTCGACCTACGGCACCGGTTGCTTCGCCCTGCTCAACACCGGGGAGACCGCCGTCGCCTCGACCAACCGTCTGCTGACCACCGTCGCCTATCAGCTGGCGGGCAAGCGCACCTACGCGCTCGAAGGCGCCATCTTCATCGCCGGCGCCGCGGTACAGTGGCTGCGCGACGGCCTCGGCCTCGTCGCCCACGCCGCCGAGACCGGCGCCCTCGCCGCCGCCGCCGATCCGGCCCAGGACGTCCGCTTCGTCCCCGCCTTCGTCGGCCTCGGCGCGCCGTGGTGGGACGCCGAGGCGCGCGGCGCCATCTACGGCCTGACCCGCGGCACGACGCGCAAGGAAATCGCCCGCGCCGCGCTCGAGGCGGTCGGCCAGCAGACCGCGGACCTGATCGAGGCGATGCGCCGCGATTGGGGCGGCGAGGGGCGCACCGTGTTGCGTGTCGACGGTGGCATGACCGCCTCCGACTGGACCATGCAGTTCCTCGCCGACATTCTCGACGCGCCCGTAGACCGCCCGGTGATCCGCGAGACGACGGCGCTCGGCGCCGCCTACCTCGCCGGCCTCGCCGCCGGCGTCCTGCCCGACCCCGAGACCTTCGCCCGCACCTGGACGCTCGACCGCCGCTTCACCCCCGCCATGGACGCACTCACCCGCGCGGCGAAACGGGCCGGCTGGGCCGACGCGGTGAGACGGACGCTGTCGACGACGTGACGGTCACGCGACGGAACGAAGGCAGGGCGCACGGGCGTCACACCGTCAGCCGGGCCCGCCGGATCTCGTAGAGCATCACCGCCGTGGCGACCGCCAGATTGAGGCTGTCGGCCTTGCCCGCCATCGGGATCTTGACGATGCCGTCGCAGACTTCGACGTGGGCGTCGGAGAGACCCGACTGCTCGTTGCCCATCATCAGCACGCAGGTCTCCGGCCAGTCGACGCTGCGGTAGTCGACCGCGCCTCTGAGATGCGTCCCCCACACCGGGATGCCACGTGCCCGCTTCCAGGCGGCGAACTCGTCGAGCGTCGCGGCGATGAGCGGCACGTGGAAGAGCGAGCCCATGGTGGCCCGGACCGCTTCCAGCGCGAAGGGATCGGTGACGTCGCCGAGGAGGATGACACCGCTCGCCCCGACCGAATCGACGGTGCGCACGACCGTGCCGAGATTGCCGGGATCCTTGATCCCCTCGAGGGCCACCCATACGCCGGTCGGTGTGGTCAGGTCGGCGAGCCGCCGCAGACGCTGTTCGAAGGCGGCGACCACCATCTGCGGATTGTCGCGTCGGCAGATCTTGGTCAACACCTCGTCGGAGACCTCGAGCACCAGCGCGCCGCGCGCCCGCGCCGTCGCCACCGCCCTCTTCACCAGCGGCTGGTCCTTGACCCGGCTCGCGTGCACCAGGGTGCGGATCGGCCAACTTTCCTCCAGCGCGTCGGTGACCAGCTTCAGCCCCTCGGCGAGGAAGAGCCCGCTCTCGGCGCGCTCCTTCTTCAGGTGCAGGGCGCGCAGCTCCTTGACCACCGGGTTGGCGAGCGAGGTGACCACCTTGGCCGCCGTGTCCGGGTCGGCGGGCGTCGGCTTCGCGGTGCTCTGCGGCGGTGCGGCCGGGCGCGACTTCGGCCGGCGGTAGAGGTCGCGCGACGCGTCGCGCGGCGGCGGACGGGTCATCGCGCGCCCTCCCCGGTCCAACGGACCCACAGCGAGGTTGCGAGGCGGCGGCGGATCTCGCTCCCCGTCACCGGATCCTCGGTGATGAACAGCTCGCCCGAGGCGATGTGGCCGCCGCGGACCCCCATCACCTCGGCCATCAACTCGTGGAACGAGGCGTAGGACGAGCGCATGGCGTAGACGGTGAGGATCTCGAAGAGCGCGGTCTCGGAGAGCAGTTCGCGGGTGGCGCGCAGCATCGGGCCGAGCTGCTCGAACAGTTGCCACACCTCGCCCTCCGGCCCGCGGCCGTATTTCGGCGGGTCGAGCAGGATGGCGTCGTAGCGGTTGCCGCGCCGCACCTCGCGGGCGACGAACTTCGTCGCGTCGTCGCAGATCCAGCGGATCGGCAGATGGTCGAGCCCGCTCTCGCCCTGGTTCTCACGCGCCCAGGCGATCGATTTCTTCGAGGCGTCGACATGGGTGACCTCGGCGCCCGCCTCCGCCGCGATCAGCGAGGCGAGGCCGGTGTAGCCGAAGAGGTTGAGGAGCTTCGGCCGCCGACCCGCGGCGCGCGCCCGGCCGATCGCCGCCCGCATCCAGCGCCAGTGTGCCGCCTGCTCGGGGAAGACGCCGGTGTGGCGGAAGGAGGTGAAGCGGCAGGAGAAGCGGACGGGGTCGAAGCGCATCGGCCACGCCTCGGGCATCCTGCCCGTGAAGCGCCAGCGTCCCGGCCCCTCCTCTTCGACGTCGCCGGTGAAATGCGCGTCGGCCGCCTCCCAGGCCTCGGGGCCGAGCCGGGGTGTCCACAGCGCCTGCTCCTCCGGCCGGGTCAGCCGGATGTGGCCGTAGCGCTCGAGCTTGCGGCCGTGCCCGCTGTCGATCAGCGCGTAGTCCTCCCAACCCGCCATCTCCAGCATCTCGGCGGCGAGCGGATCGCCGGTCACCCGCCGCGGCGCCAGCGCGGTCGGATCGCCCGCGCGCGTCGCGGCCGGTTCGGCGGGGGGTCCCGATCGGCGCACACCGTCGTCTTCCGGCTCACCGCGGCGAGGTCGGGGGGCGGGGGCACCGGCGGGGCGGCCCGGATGGGCGGGGCCACGCGGCGATTTCGGCGGCTTGGGCGGTCGGTCCATGCGGCAGAGATCCTCCATGTCGCGGGCAGGGTCAACAGCCGAGCCGCCGATCGACCGCTTGAGCGGCCGCGAAGCGACTGCGACAGGATTCAGACACCCGAAATTTCTTCGTGTCAGGATGTCGTCGAGTCACGGCTTCGCCACAGTCCTCCGGTTGATCCGGCGATGAAGCCCACGCCGCCGCCCGACCGTCCGCCGCGCCGACCGCGACACTCGACGGGCCGGCCGATCCGCAGCAGGAACGCCGATCGCATGATCGATCTGGAACGCCATTTCTCACCGGCCGTCGCCGCTCGTCTGGAGCGGCTGATCAAGTTCGCCTTGACCGGTGGCGTCGGCTTCGTCGTCGACGTCGGCCTGCTGACGCTCCAGACCGTCGTCTTCGACGTGAACCCCTACCTCGCCCGCGTCTTCGCCATCCTGATCGCCATGACCGTGACCTGGATGATCAACCGGCGCTTCACCTTCAAGACCCATGGCAAGGTCACCGAACCCCTCGCCATGGCCGCCGAGGGCGGCCGTTACGGATTGGTCGCCGTCACCGCCGCGCTGGTCAACTACGGCGTCTATGCCGCGACCCTCTACGTCATGCCCGCCGTCATCGTCGCCGGTGAGAACCTGTCGCCGCCGATCGCCGCCGTGGTCGGCTCCTGCGTCGCCATGTTCGTCTCCTATTTCGGCTATTCCCGTTTCGCCTTCCGCCACGCCGAGCCGCAGCCCGTCTCCGGTGGGTGAACCGCGGTCGTCCCGCCGCACCCGCGCCGCCGGCTTGACGCGTCTCGGCGACGGCTCGAGGATGAACTCGATTCGGGAGGGACACCCATGCGGGTGGCGGGACTGTTCGCCGGCATCGGCGGGCTCGAGAGCGGGCTCGAAGCCGCCGGCCATCATGCCGAGGTGCTGGTCGAGGTCTGGCGCCCGGCGGCGGCCGTGCTCGGGGCACGGTTCCCCGAGGTCCCGGTGCTCGGCGACGTGCGTGCGGTGCCCGCCTTGCCGGCCCACGATCTGCTGACCGCCGGCTTTCCCTGTCAGGACCTCTCCCAGGCCGGGCGCACCGCCGGCATCGGCGGCGAGAAATCGGGGCTCGTCGACCACGTCTTCCGCCTGATGGATGCGAGTGGCACGCCGACGGTGCTGCTGGAGAACGTCTCCTTCATGCTGCGTCTCGACGGCGGCGCGGCGATGGCCCGGCTCACCGCCGCCTTCGAGGAGCGCGGCTGGCGTTGGGCCTATCGTACCGTCGACACCCTCGCCTTCCTGCCGCAGCGTCGCCAACGCGTCTTCCTGGT
This sequence comes from uncultured Alphaproteobacteria bacterium, assembly GCA_937864925.1. Classification (GTDB taxonomy): domain Bacteria; phylum Pseudomonadota; class Alphaproteobacteria; order Rhizobiales; family Ancalomicrobiaceae; genus CALBKH01. Next base: position 9,990 of record CALMFH010000243.1, read on the forward strand.
GGCGAGCCGGGTGGTCGACCCGGCCGAGGTGCTCTTCGCCGACGAGGCGGAACCGCTGATGCCGAAGACCGACCTCGCCACCCACGCCCACGGCTTCTACTGGACGGAGGGCATCCGCGGCCTCGGCTGGGGCCCCGACTGCGTGCCGACCCTGAAGAACGGCTCCACCGTCGGCATTCCTTCGCCGCCGGCGATCCTGAAGCCGGACGGTTCGATCGTCACCCCCGACATCCGCGACGCCGAACGTCTGCAGGGGTTCGCCCCCGAGTGGACCCGCCCGGCCGGCGAAGTCGGTCTCGAACGGATGCGCTGGTCGCTGGTCGGCAACGCCGTCTCCGTGCCGGTGGCGCGCTGGATCGGCGAGCGTCTGGCGCGACCGGGTGCTCACGACCGCGCCCGTGACGCCGATCTCACCGCTACCGCGCGGTGGCCTCAGGCGGCACGTTTCGACGGGCGTCACCGCCGTGCCGTCATGATCTCGACCCATCCGGTGCGAGCGCCGCGTCCGCCGCTCGCCGACTTCCTCGACCATCCCGGCAAGCCGCTGTCGCTGCGCGCCACCGAAGGGTTCCTCGGTCGGCTCGGCCGCACCCGGCTGCGATTGCCGCCGGGCTTCCTCGACCGGGTCGCGGACCATCGCGACCGTATGGCACGCGAGGCGCCGGTGCCGCGGCGGCGCGCCGCGACCGTCCCCGCAGCGGCGGAGTGAACCGATGAGCGGCGAGGGGGAGGGCGCCCGCACCCGTCGCGCCGGCCGACCGGCGGCGCAGTCGCCCGAGCGGGCCGCTCTCCTCGCCCGCGTCCGGCGGACGCGGACCGCGGCGGAGGAGCAGGTGGCGCACCTGCTGCGCGCCGCCGGGCTCCACTACCGGCGCAACGTCCGCGGCCTTCCCGGCTCTCCCGACTTCGCCAACCGGACGAAGCGCTGGGCGATCTTCGTCAACGGCTGCTTCTGGCACCGGCACACCGGCTGTGCTCGCGCCACCGTGCCGAAGAACAATCGCGCCTTCTGGGTGGAGAAGTTCGCCGCCAACCGCCGCCGCGACGCCGCGAAGATCCGAAGCCTCAGAGCTCTCGGCTTCCACGTCCTGGTGATCTGGGAATGCGAGCTCGACCGTTCCGCCGACCGGCTCGCCCGGCTGGCACGCCGGCTCTCCGAAGCCGTGCGACCCACGTCGATCGAGCCCTGAGCCGGTGCCCGGCCGGCGCCCGGCGGCGGTGCACGACCGGCCGGTGACGGCCCGACGCGACGGGTCCGACTCACCCCGGCCCGTTCACCCGGCGCACACCTTCTTCGAAGGTCGTGACGACCGTTCGCATCGCGCGATTTTCCCGCCGCCCGCCCTGCCGATACGACAGGGCCGCATACATTTGAAATTTCTAATATTCGATAGTCGTCGCCTGTGGCGCAAGTCCAGAAGTGATCGTAGATCTTTGTGAAGATCAAATTACTCATCGCCCGATACATCTCGTCTTATTGAAATTTCACAAAGAACAAATATTCAAAAATCCGCGACCATGGATCGAAAACGTATATCTAATACTGATATGTCGCATTACCCGACGGGAAATCGCTGGGGCATCTCAAATCCCTGCTTCATCAGGAACTTCACCTACATATTAGGGATAGCTAATTTTTTAGCGTGTCACCCTTGACTCCTTCTGAACCGATTAGGATAATTTAATCTACTAATGCAGAAGCAACGAATATCTTGCATGAGAGATCCGACTTAGGATCCGTGCGTCGCCCAAGGGGGAGTTCGGTCATGGAAGCCGGAAGCGCCGGGCGTTCGCGGCGCATGACGATCATCGTTTCGAAGGGCTCGCTCGACGCGGCCTATCCACCCTTCATCCTGGCGACGATGGGGGCGGCCATGGGCGTGGAGGTGACCCTGTTCTTCACCTTCTACGGCCTGTCGCTGCTCACACGTGAGATCGATGCCGGCGTCGCCGCTCTCGGCAATCCGGCGCTGAAGCTTCCCGCCTTCGGCAGCCACGTCGGTCTCGTCAATCTCTTGTCGGCCCTGCCCGGGTTCGAGGGTGAACTGAGCGACCACATGCGTCGCATGTTCGAGAAGACCCGGGTCGCCGACATCGAAGAACTCCGGGCTCTGACCATCGAGGCGGGAGCCAAGGTGATCGCCTGCCAGATGACGATGGATCTCTTCGGTTACACGCCGAAGGATCTGATCCCCGGCGTCACCCTCGGTGGCGCCGCCACCTACATGGAAGAAGCTCTGAAGTCCAAGGTGAATCTCTTCGTGTGATCCGCCCCGCTCGAGGGGGCACTCACACGGCCGGGCCCGGGAGCCGGCGAAGCAACGAAGCGCGCAACGACGGCGAACACGCCGCAGACTGTGACAACGGGGGATGAAATGGCTGCTCTGTTTTCCGACGACTGGATGGTCGATTTCGGTAACGCCTGGAACGACGAATCCGAACTGGGTGATGCGCTGAACAAGATCGCCTTCAATTCGGTGATCGGCTACGGCTACGACGGCGAAGCGGCGCCGCGCGGCTACATCAAGGTCGAGAACGGTTACGTCACCGCCGCCGGCGCCTTCGGCGGCCAGGCCCTCAACTGGGACCTGCGCGCCTCCGCTGCCGACTGGGAGAAGTGGTGCAAGAGCGGCATCGGCATGATGGCCCTCGGCCTCGCCTACACCACCGGCAAGCTGAAGTTCAAGGTCGGCGACTACGGCGCCATGATCAAGAACCCGGCGATGGCCGGCCCGTTCATCAAGAGCTTCTCCGTGATGGGAACCGTTCCGCGGACCTGATCGCATCAACGAAGCTCTGACGGGATCGCCACCATGTTGTCCAACCTCCTGAAGCTGGCGGGTTTCCTGATCGCCGCGGTGATCGGCGGCCTCGTCGTCTCCCTCCTCGGCGGTCGCGGGTCGAACGACCATGCCGCCACCCCGCGCGGCATGGTTCCCTACCTCGCCGGGCCGACCGGCTCGGTCGTCGAGGTCGGGCGCATGCCGGCGGCGGCGCGCCTCAAGCTCGGCGGCTACGTCGAGTCGCGCAACACCGTCAAGCTGACGGCGCAGGGACCCGGCCGGGTCACCTTCGTCGCCGGCCAGGAGGGCGACCGCGTCAACGCCGGTCAGGTGGTGGTCGGCCTCGACGAGGACGCCCTGAAGCCCGAATACCGCTCGGCCTGGGCGGCCCTCGCCGGCGACATGGCGGCCCAGCAGAACGCCCAGACCCAGCTCTATCATTCGATCAACGGCCAGCCGACCTCGCCGATGGGCGGGCCGGCCCAGGATGCCTACGAGAAGATGATGACGCCGTTCTACAACATGGCGCAGGGCTTCATGGGCAACATGATGCCGGGTCTCGCCGGTGGACCGGCGACCCCCTTCGGCTCGTCCGGACCGCTCATGACCCAGCAGCAGGCGCAGAAGAGCTGGCCGGCGCTCAACCGGGCGCGGGCCGACTACGAACGCCAGCAGGCCTCGTTGGTCTCCTCGCAGTCGCGCATCGACAGCCTCGACCAGCGCCTGCGCGATCGCCGCGCCATCGCACCCCGCGCCGCCGTCATCATGGCCCGCCACGTGCGGGTGGGTGACGTGGTCCAGCCGGGCATGCCGCTCGCCGATCTCGCCGACGTCGACCAGCTCGACGTCCGCATCGAGGTGCCGACCCGGCTCCTCGCGCAGCTCAAGGTCGGCGATCAGGTGCCGGTCACCCTGTCCAACGCCAACGTCTGGGCGCCGATCTCGCAGATCTTCCCGGCCGCCGATCGTTCGCAACGCACCATCACGGTGAAGCTCGCCCTTCCCGCCGGTGCGCCGGCGGCGCCGGGCATGTACGCGCTCGCCTGGATCGCCCAGGCCGGCGGCAACTCGCCCTCCGATTTCGCCCCCGCCATCCCGACCTCGGCGGTGGTCAATCGCGGCAGCCAGCCGATTGCCTTCGTCGTCGACGGGCAGGGCCGTGCCGAGATGCGCATCCTGAGATTGGGTGACGTCACCGGCGACCGCGTCGCCGTGCTCTCCGGCCTGCAGGCGGGTGAGCGACTCGTGGCGAGCCCGGCCCCGAACCTCAAGTCCGGCGATCAGATCTTCGCCGGGCGGCCGTGATCGGGGGACGGGGCATGACCGAAACCACCCACGACGCGGGCCACGGCGGAACGCCGAAGCGGACTCACGGCGGCGGTATCGCCGGCCGGACCGCCCGCGCCTTCATCGAAAGCCCGATCACACCGTTGCTGCTGATCGCCTTCTTCCTGATCGGCACCCTCGGCATGATGGTGACGCCGCGCGAGGAGGATCCGCAGATCTCGGTGCCGATGGTCGACATCTTCGTCGCCATGCCGGGCGCGCCCGCATCCGAAGTGGCCAATCTGATCTCCGAGCCGCTGGAGCGGCTGATGTCGGAGCTGTCGGGGGTCAAGCACGTCTATTCGATGTCGCGCGAAGGCCTGTCGATGGTCACCGTGCGCTTCGACGTCGGCGAGCAGATGGAACCCTCGCTGGTCAAGCTCTACGACAAGCTCTACAGCCACATGGATCTGATCCCCAAGGGCGTCATGCAGCCCCTGGTGAAACCGAAGAGCATCGACGACGTGCCGGTGATGACCGTGACGCTGTCGTCGCCGTCGCTCGATCTCGTCCAGTTGCGCAAGCTCGCCCTCGACGTCACCCAGCGTTTCAAGTCGCTGCCCAACACCGGCCAGAGCTTCGTCGTCGGCGGCAGTCAGGAGCAGGTGCGCGTCGAGATCGACCCGTCGGCACTGGCCGCTCACGGTCTCACCCTCGGCCAGGTCGCCAAGGTGATCTCCTCGGCCAACCAGCGCATGCCCGCCGGCGACGTGATCGACGGCAGCCGATGGTTCAACGTCTTCACCGGCGACTTCCTGGCCCATGCCGGAGACATCGGCGACCTGGTGGTCTCGGTTTCTCAGAACAAGCCGATCTTCCTGCGCGACGTCGCCGTCATCCGTCAGGGTGAGAGCGAGACCAAGACCATCGTCGACGCCTCGCTGCGCAAGGCCGACGGTTCCTTCGTCACTCTGCCGGCGGTTTCCGTGGCGGTCGCCAAGAAGCGCGGCACCAACGGCGTCGACGTCGCCGAGGCGCTCAACGCCGAACTGAAGGCCCTGAAGGGCTCGCTCATCCCCGCCGACGTCGTCGTCACCGTGTCGCGTGATTACGGCGCCACCGCCCACGAGAAGGTGTCGGGCCTGATCTTCAAGCTCTTCATCGTCTCGGCGCTGGTGACGGTGCTGGCCTATGTCACCATGGGCTCGCGGCCCGCGGTGATCGTGCTGATCACCATTCCCGCCGTGTTGCTGATGTCGCTGGCGGTCGCCTATGTGCTGAAGTTCACCATCAACCGCGTATCGATGTTCGCGCTGGTCTTCGCCATCGGCATCCTGGTCGACGACGCCATCGTCGTCGTCGAGAACATCTACCGGCGTTGGCTCGACGAGGGCGAGACCGGTGACGAACTGACGGTCGACGCCGTCGACGAGGTCGGCAACCCGACCATCCTCGCCACCTTCACCGTGGTCGCGGCGTTGCTGCCGATGGGCTTCGTCTCCGACATGATGGGCCCCTACATGCTGCCCATCCCGGTGCTGTCGTCGGCCGCGATGATCTTCTCGCTGATCGCCGCCTTCGTCTTCGTGCCCTGGCTGGCGGCGCGGGTGAAGCCGTCGATGCAGGCGTTGCAGCAGGCCGCCGACCGTGAGCATCGCCAATCGGCCGTGATCGCCAAGTGGTACGGCGGCCTCATCGATCCGATCATGGACAGCCGCGCGCTCGGCCGCTTCACCCTCCTGGCGATCATCGTCTCGATGATGCTCGCCATGGCCATGTTCATGGTCAAGATGGTGCCGTTCAAGATGCTGCCCTACGACAACAAGTCGGAGATGCAGGTCGTCATCGACATGCCGGAGGGCACCGATCTCTTCGTCACCGCCAATCTCGCCGCGCGGCTCGCCACCGAGTTGAAGGCGATCCCCGAGGTCTCGGCCTTCCAAACCTATGTCGGCACCGCCTCGCCGTTCAACTTCAACGGCCTGGTGCGCCACTACTTCCTCAGATCGCAGCCCTGGCAGGGTGATATCGCCGTCCAGCTCCTCGACAAGAAGGAGCGCAAGCGCTCGAGCCACGACATCGCCTCCGAGGTGCGCGAGATCCTGACCCCGATCGCGCACGCCTCCGGCGCCCGCCTGACCATCGCCGAGGCTCCTCCCGGCCCGCCGGTGCTCGCCCCCGTCGTCGTCGAACTCTACGGGCCCACCAAGGAGATCCGTCGCAAGGTCGCCGGCGACATCCTGGAGATCCTGAAGAAGACGCCGAACGTCGCCGACGTGAACACCTTCATGGAAGCGGCTCACGACGACGTCCAGTTCGAGGTCGACCGCCTCAAGGCCGGCATGTTCGGCGTCTCGGTGGAGGACATCAACCGCGAGCTGAAGATGGCGACCGGCGGCTTCGAGGTCGGTCCGCTCGCCGGCGGCACCAATCTGGAGCAGACGGTCATCGTCCTGCAGGTGCCGCTCGCCACTCGCGTCAATCTCGGAAACCTGCTGGTCCTGCCGATCCGCAATCAGATGGGTCAGACCGTGCCGCTCGGCGAGCTCGGCCGCTTCATGCCGCGCCGCGTCGAGAGCCCGATCTACCACAAGGATCTCCGGCCGCTCGAATACGTCACCGCCGACGTCATCGGACGCCTCGGTGCGCCGCTCTACGGCATGTTGGCGGTCGACTCGGCGCTGAAGAACTATGTCACTCCCGATGGGTTGACGATCTCGGGCGCCTATTTCGGCCGCCCCGCCGACACCGGCGTCTCCAGCTTCAAGTGGGACGGCGAGTGGGAGGTCACCTACGTCACCTTCCGTGACATGGGTCTGGCCTTCGGCGCGGCACTGGTGTTGATCTACATCCTGGTGGTGGCCGAGTTCCGCTCGTTCCTGCTGCCGTTGATCATCATGGCGCCGATTCCGCTGACCCTGATCGGCATCGTCCCCGGCCACTGGCTGCTCGGTGCCGACTTCACCGCCACCTCGATGATCGGGTTCATCGCACTCGCCGGCATCATCGTCCGCAACTCGATCCTACTGGTCGAGTTCGCCCGCTCGCAGGTCGCCGGGGGGATGAGTGTGCGCGATGCCATCGTGCTCGCCGGTCGTGTCCGCCTGCGTCCGATCCTGATCACCGCGCTGGCGCTGGTCATCGGCTCGATGGTGCTGCTGTCGGATCCGATCTTCCAGGGCATGGCGGTGTCGCTGCTGTTCGGCTCGCTGGTCGCCACCTTCCTCACGCTGGTGGTCATTCCGCTCGGCTGTCTGTCGGCGCGCAAGTACTTCGAGGCTCGTGACGCCGGTCACGGTGGCAGTGGCCCGCACGGCGGTGGTCATCCGCCGGTGCCGCCGCCGGCCCCGGCGCCGATCGGCGGGGCTCCCTCCGCCGAACCCACCGGTCGCCCGCCGCGCCTCGCCAGGGCATCGGAGGCTCCGGCCCCGGTGGCGGTGGAAGCGCCGGCCGCACCGTCGGGTCGCCCGCCGCGCCTCGCCAGGGCATCGGAGGCTCCGGCCCCGGTAGCGGTGGAGGCGCCAGCCGCACCGTCGGGTCGCCCGCCGCGCCTCGCCAAGGCTCCCGAGGCTCCGGCCCCGGTGGCGGCGGAAGCGCCGGCCGCACCGTCGGGTCGCCCGCCGCGCCTCGCCACGGCACCCGAGGCTCCGGCCCCGGTGGTGGCTCCCGATCCGGAAGCGAATCCCGCGCCGGCGGCGCGTCCGGGGGGGCGGCCCAAGCCGTCCCGCCAGCGCCGCGGCATCCAACTCAAGACCGATCTGAGCTGAGGAAGGAGAGGACACATGAGATCCCGGATCTTCGCGACGGTTCTCGCGGCGACCATCGTCTCCTTCGCCGTCCCGGTCGGCGCCGCCACCTGGGGTGAGCTGACCTCCGGCAACGGCAACGGTGCCGGGCCGGGCTCCTATCCGGTCGGCCCCTATGCCACTCCGCCGATGCCCGGCTCCTGCTGGCAGTGCCAGCCGCCGCCGCTCTCCGGCGGACCGGAAGGCATGGCGCCTTCGGCCCTCGATGCGCCCGGCTTGGCGCTGTTGCCGCCGCAGGCGCTGCTGCCGCCCGACGTCTTCCTGCCGTTGACCCCCGACGCACGACTGCCGGCCGGTCACACGCAGATCTGGACCTTCGGCCAGATCAACAACACGACGGACCCGTTCGATCAGTCGGGTCTGAGTACGCCTTTCATGTATGTGCCGTGGTCGACGCCCCTCTCGGGCTG
>CALMFH010000244.1 GCA_937864925.1 uncultured Alphaproteobacteria bacterium
GGGCAGAGGTCGACGACGTTGCCCTGCAGCTCGCTCGCCATCGCGGCGCCGAGATAGGTGGTGATCTCGACGTCCTCGCCGCGCGAGATCAGGCCGAGATCGCCGGCGCCGGCGACCTCCGCGGTGAAGCGGACGCAGCGGGTGCACTGGATGCAGCGCGTCATCACCGTCTTGACCAGCGGGCCGATGTACTTGTCCTCGACGGCGCGCTTGTTCTCGGCGAAGCGGCCGGCGTCGATGCCGTAGGCCATCGCCTGATCCTGCAGATCGCACTCACCGCCCTGATCGCAGATCGGGCAGTCGAGCGGATGATTGATCAGCAGGAACTCCATCACGCCTTCGCGGGCGCGCTTGACCATCGGGGTGTTGGTGAACACCTCCGGCGGCTCACCGTTGGGGCCGGGACGCAGATCCTTGACCGACATGGCGCAGGAGGCCTGCGGCTTCGGCGGACCGCCCTTCACCTCGACCAGGCACATGCGGCAGTTGCCGGCGACCGACAGGCGCTCATGGAAGCAGAAGCGCGGCACTTCCGCGCCGCCCGCCTCGCAGGCCTGCAACAGCGTCGCTTCCGGTGCGACGTCGATCTCGTTGCCGTCGATCTTGATCTTGGCCATGCCCGTTCCTCACTCCGCCGCCACGCGCATCGACTTCCGGGAAGCGATGCGGTCTTCGATCAGGGGGCGGAAATGCTTGATCAGTCCCTGGATCGGCCACGCCGAGGCGTCGCCGAGCGCGCAGATGGTGTGACCTTCGACCTGCTTGGTGACCTGGAGGAGCATGTCGATCTCCGACACCTCCGCCTCGCCCTTCACCAGGCGCTCCATCACCCGCCACATCCAGCCGGTGCCTTCGCGGCACGGCGTGCACTGGCCGCAGCTCTCGTGGCGATAGAAGTAGGAGAGCCGCGCGATCGCCCGGATGACGTCGGTCGACTTGTCCATGACGATGACGGCGGCGGTGCCGAGCGACGAGCCGACGGTCCTGAGGCCGTCGAAGTCCATCGGCGCGTCCATGATCTCCTTGGCCGGCACCAGCGGCACCGACGAACCACCGGGGATGACGGCGAGCAGGTTGTCCCAGCCGCCGCGGATGCCGCCGCAGTGCTTGTCGATGAGCTCCTTGAAGGGAATGCCCATCTCCTCCTCGAAGGTCGCCGGCTGGTTGACGTGACCGGAGACGCAGAAGAGCTTGGTGCCGGTGTTGTTCGGACGGCCGAAGCCGGCGAACCACGCGCCGCCGCGCCGCAGGATGGTCGGCGCCACCGCGATCGATTCGACGTTGTTGACCGTCGTCGGGCAGCCGTAGAGGCCGACGTTGGCCGGGAACGGCGGCTTCAGGCGCGGCTGGCCCTTCTTGCCCTCGAGAGACTCGAGCAGCGCCGTCTCCTCGCCGCAGATGTAGGCGCCGGCGCCGTGGTGGACGTAGAGATCGAAGGGATAGCCGTGAACGTTGTCCTTGCCGATCAGCTTCGCGGCGTAGCACTCGTCGATCGCCGCCTGCAGCGCCTCGCGCTCGCGGATGAACTCGCCGCGAACGTAGATGTAGGCGACGTTGGCGCCCATGGCGAAGGAGGCGAGAAGGCAGCCCTCGATCAGGTGGTGCGGATCGTTCCTGAGGATCTCGCGGTCCTTGCAGGTGCCGGGCTCCGATTCGTCGGCATTGACGACGAGATAGTGGGGCCGGCCGTCGGAGACCTTGGGCATGAACGACCACTTGAGGCCGGTCGGGAAGCCGGCGCCGCCGCGGCCGCGCAGGCCCGAGGCCTTCATCTGGTCGATGATCCAGTCGCGACCCATTTCCAGGATCTGCTTGGTGCCGTCCCAGAGGCCACGCGACATCGCGCCTTTCAGGCTCTTGTCCCGAAGGCCGTAGATGTTGGTGAAGATGCGGTCCTTGTCGTGGAGCATCGGTCTCTTCCCAATCGCCTCTCGAACATCACCCGGCGTCGCCGCCGGACCGTTCATTCTACCCACCCGTCGCCGAGCGGCGTCGTCGTCACTTGCCCTGCGCCGCGATGTTGACGCGATAGGACCCGTCCCACAGGCCCGGATCGGTCAACGACGTCTGGCCGCCCTCGGCCATGGCGCCGTTACGGCCGTTCTGCGGACCCGGCGCCGGACGTTCGCCGCGCTCGAAGGCGTCGAGCACCGCGTTGAAGGTCTCGGCGGTCAGGTCCTCGTAGGTGTCCTTGTCGACCGCCACCATCGGAGCGTTGACGCAGGCGCCCAGGCACTCGACCTCCTCCCACGAGAAGCGACCGTCGGCCGAGACCTCGTGGGCGTGATGGGCGATGCGGTTCTTGCAGATCTTGATGATCTCGTCGGAGCCGCGGAGCATGCAGGGGGTGGTGCCGCACACCTGGACATGCGCGACCGAGCCCACCGGCGCCAGCTGGAACTGGGTATAGAAGGTCGCGACCTCGAGCACACGGATGTGCTTCATGCCGAGCCTGTCGGCGATCGCCTCGATCGCCGCCTTGGAGACCCAGCCCTCCTGCTCCTGCGCCCGCATCAGGAACGGGATCACGGCGGAGGCCTGCTTTCCGGCCGGAAACTTGGCGATGACCGTCGCGGCCCAGGCCTCGTTCTCGGGGCTGAAGGCGAAGGAGGCCGGTTGGACCTCGGTGGGGGCGAGCCTGCGGACGCTCATGGGTTCCTCGGCGACTTTCGTTCGTTGTTCCCGATCGCTGCGCTTTCGCCCCTCGTCACCGGGTGGGTGTGGGGTTCGGCCGCGACCTCGTCAGTTCAGGGGCAGGCAGGGCTGCGCCGCCGGCTTGGCCTTCGCCTCGCCGTAGGCTTCCCCGCGGATTTCGGTGAGCACGCACACGAAGGCCGTCGCCTCCTTGCGCAGGATCAGGACGACCTCGCCGGCCCGCCCGTTCGGGGCGGTCGACGCGATCGTGTAGCCGTCGGCGAGCAGCGCCGCGAGCGGCTTGGGGTTCGCGGTCGACAGCGGCTCGGCGAGGGCCGCGGACGAGGTGCCGGCGAGTGCCGCGGCGAGAGCGAGAGCGACGGTTCTCATCGATCGACGTCTCCGAAGACGATGTCGAGCGAGCCCAGGATCGCCGCGACGTCGGCGAGCATGTGACCGCGGTTGAGGAAGTCCATCGCCTGGAGATGCGCGAAACCGGGCGCGCGGATCTTGCAGCGATAGGGCTTGTTGGAGCCGTCGGAGACGATGTAGACGCCGAATTCGCCCTTCGGCGCCTCGACGGCGGCATAGACCTCGCCCTCTGGAACATGAAAGCCTTCGGTGAAGAGCTTGAAGTGGTGGATGAGCGCTTCCATCGAGCGCTTCATGTCGCCGCGCTTGGGCGGCACCACCTTGTGGGTCTCGGCCGAGACCGGGCCCACCTTCTCCTTGCCGAGCAGGCGCTCGACGCACTGCTTCATGATCTTCGCCGACTGGCGCATCTCGTACATGCGGATGAGATAGCGGTCGTAGCAGTCGCCGTTCTTGCCGATGGCGATGTCGAAGTCCATCTCGTCGTAGCACTCGTAGGGCTGCGACTTGCGCAGGTCCCACTTGGCGCCCGAGCCGCGCAGCATGACGCCGGAGAAACCCCAGGCCAGCGCCTCGTCGAGAGAGACGACGCCGATGTCGACGTTGCGCTGCTTGAAGATGCGGTTTTCGGTGAGTAGCCCTTCGAGGTCGTCGACGACCTTGGGGAAGGTCTCGCAGAAGTGGCCGATGTCGGCGACCAACTTCTCGGGCAGGTCCTGGTGGACGCCACCGACACGGAAATAGTTGGCGTGCATGCGGGCGCCGGAGGCGCGCTCGTAGAAGCCCATCAGCTTCTCGCGCTCCTCGTAGCCCCACAGCGGCGGGGTGAGCGCGCCGACGTCGAGGGCCTGCGAGGTGACGTTGAGCAGATGCGAGAGCAGACGGCCGATCTCGCAGTAGAGCACGCGGACGAGCTGGCCACGCTTCGGCACGGTGAGGCCGAGGAGCTTCTCGGCGGCGAGCACGAAGGCGTGCTCCTGATTCATCGGGGCGCAGTAGTCGAGCCGGTCGAAATAGGGGGTCGCCTGGGCCCAGGTCTTGTTCTCGATCAGCTTCTCGGTGCCGCGATGCAGCAGGCCGATGTGCGGGTCGACACGGGTGACGACCTCGCCGTCGAGCTCCAGCACCAGGCGCAGCACGCCGTGCGCGGACGGGTGCTGCGGACCGAAGTTGATGTTGAAGTTGCGTACCGTCGCTTCGGCGCCCATCGCGCGGTCCCTCGATCGATCGTCCCTCCCCCTCTCAGGGGAGATTTGCGAACCTGGCGATCAGCCACCCGATCACCGACCCGGCCGCCACCAGTGCCATCCAGCGCCAGTTGCGACCCCATGTTCTCTCCCAGATCGAGGCTCCGACCGCTCGCGCGGTGGTCACGATCGGGATCAGGAGGACGACGAACAGGAGCGTCAGGACCACGGGGCCGATGCTCATGTGCGTCTTTCGCCCTCCCGCGTCCTATTTCGCCTTCTCGTCGCCGGGCAGGACGTAGTCGGGTCCCTCCCAGGGGCTCAGGAAGTCGAAGTTGCGGAACTCCTGTGCGAGCTTGATCGGCTCGTAGACCACCCGCTTCTCGGTCTCGTCGTAGCGAACCTCGACGTAGCCCGACATCGGGAAGTCCTTCCTGAGCGGATGCCCCTCGAACCCGTAGTCGGTGAGGATGCGGCGCAGGTCGTGATGGCCGGTGAAAAGGATGCCGTAGAGATCGTAGGTCTCGCGCTCGAACCAGTCGGCCCCCGGGAAGAGCCCGGTGGCGGAGGGAACCGGCGTCACCTCGTCGGTCTCGAGCTTGATGCGGACGCGGGCGTTCTTCGTCGGCGACAAGAGGTGGTAGACGACGTCGAAGCGCCTCTCGCGCGCCGGCCAGTCGACGCCGCAGACGTCGGTGAAGGCGACGAACTTCAGGCCCGGATCGTCCCGCAGGGTCTTCAGCACGTCGAGGATGGTCTCGGGCGTCGCCCGCAGCACCACCATGTCGACGCCGACCGACCAGCCGGCGAGCCTGTCCCCGAGCTTCGTCGCGATGGTCTCGCCGAGAGACTGGAGCGATTGAGCCATGCTTCCACGACCTTTCCGGCGTCCGGTGACGCCGCACGAGACTTCAGCGTTCGATGGTACCGGTGCGGCGGATCTTCTTCTGCAGCAGCAGGACGCCGTAGAGCAGCGCCTCCGCGGTCGGCGGGCAGCCCGGCACGTAGACGTCGACCGGCACGATGCGATCGCAGCCGCGCACCACCGAGTAGGAATAGTGGTAGTAGCCGCCGCCGTTGGCGCAGGAGCCCATCGAGATGACGTAGCGCGGCTCCGGCATCTGGTCGTAGACCTTGCGCATCGCCGGAGCCATCTTGTTGGTCAGCGTGCCCGCGACGATCATCACGTCCGACTGACGCGGCGAGGCGCGCGGGGCGAAGCCGAAGCGCTCGCAGTCGTAGCGCGGCATCGCCATCTGGATCATCTCGACGGCGCAGCAGGCCAGACCGAAGGTCATCCACATCAGCGAACCGGTACGCGCCCAGGTGATGAGCTCGTCGGTGGCGGTGACGATGAAGCCCTTGTCGGCGAGTTGCTCGTCGATCTTCAGGAAGAACGGATCGTCGGCCCCGACCGGCTTACCGGTGGCGGGGTCGATGATGCCCTTGGGGGCGGGAGCGACCAGCGGCGAGGACGGTTGGATCAGTCCCATTCCAGGGCCCCCTTCTTCCACTCGTAGACGAAGCCGATGGTGAGGACGCCGAGGAAGATCATCATCGACCAGAAGCCGAACCAGCCGAGATCGCCGAAGGCCACCGCCCACGGGAACAGGAAGGCCACTTCGAGATCGAAGATGATGAAGAGGATCGACACCAGATAGAAGCGGACGTCGAATTTCATGCGCGCGTCGTCGAAGGCGTTGAATCCGCATTCGTAGGCGGACAGCTTCTCGGGATCCGGCTTCTTGTAGGCGACCAGGAAGGGCGCGACCATGAGAGCCAGGCCGATGACGCAGGCGAGCGCGAGAAAGACGACGATCGGCAGGTATTCGCTGAGCAGGGCTTGCATGGCGATCCCGTTCCTCTCCCCCGATCCGGGAAGCGATCCGCGACCGAAGATCGTGGATCGGACCTCTCTCGCCGGCGCGCGGCGGTGATCTCGGGATCACGGCGCCGATGCGGCGAAGATACGACGAATTCGCGTCTGCGACCCGTCGTCACGACGGCACGCTTAGCCCAGCCACCCCCGCGACGCAAGCGCCTTGACCCGCTCTTTTGGTCGAGGGTGGCACGACCATCGTCGTCGGGTCGGCCGACCAAGCGACCTCGACGCAGCGCCACGACGAAGCGCCGAAATCCGTGCTTTTCCGGATGCTTCTGCGATTCGGTCCGTCTACCGACAAGATGGCACCTCACCGGCGAAAAAGCACGTGACACGGCGTGGCGGCCGCGCCGGTGGGGTCCGGGCGACGACGGTGGCACAGGCGACGGACATCGCCGGGACCGATGCCGTGCGGGTTCGGGCACACCGGCACACTTCGAAATTTCACATCTGCGTTTCGACCTCGGTCGACCGCACCGCCGCGAGGGAGCGTGGATGCAGGGGGGCGACGCAACGTGACGTCCTGCAATCTCCCGATTCCGCCCGTCGAGAGCCGCCGAGACGGCCGGGGGATCCGACGCCCCACCGGGTTCACCCCGATGACGCGAACGTCGGCGTCCGACGCCGTACCGACCGATCGGCAGTGGTCGCGGCAAGTCGCGGTTTTCCACCGACCCCAACCGACGGCGGAATCTTCGCCGGTACGATGTGCTTGACACCGGAAGCCGGGCACCTTAAACGACCCTCCATCGCCGACGGGCCTCGCCCGGAAGCGGTCCAGCGGGGGTGTAGCTCAGTCGGTTAGAGTGCCGGCCTGTCACGCCGGAGGTCGCGGGTTCGAGCCCCGTCACTCCCGCCATTTTCCTTCTCCAGGATCATCGTTCCAGGGTCGCCTTTCGTCCGGCGGTGCACGTCGTTGCACGCACGGGCGTTTTCGCGTTTCGTGCGGATTCGCGGCTTCGGTCGTCCTTCTCATTCGGTCGGCACGTCCGCGGACAGGCGCGACGACTTCGGCGCACGACGCGATCTCGGCCGGTGATTCCCGTGCCGACCGTCGTTTTCAATTCAAACCACGCGTGCGCGCGGGAAGCGTCGGCTTCAAATCTCGCGCGCACGCGCGCACGCGGGGCCGGCGGCGTCACACCACCGGTGAGCCGTAGCCGAAGCTGTAGGGGACCGGCCCGGAGAAGGCGAGCACGTCGCCCTGGTCGAGCGCCGCCTCGCGATTGAACAGGCCGCCGCCGTAGACGCCGGGCGAGACGTCACGCCCGTTGCGCAGCACCAGAAAGACGTCGGCCGGCGGCAGCCGCAGCCGATCGACCACGTCGCCGACGGTGGCGCCGGCGGCGAATTCCATTTGGCGCACCGGCCCCTCCGGTCCGCCGTGGCGCGTCAGGCTGTTGAACAGCCGCACCTCGATGGTGATGGTCGCGCCGCCGGCGTTGTGACCGAGCCCGGCGGGCGCGATCGTCGCCTCGTCCCGTCTCATGAACTCCCCTCCTCGCGCCCGCGAGCGCCGGACCGTGACGATAGGCGATGGAACGTCGAACCCCTTGATCCGGGTCAAGCACCGCCGTGGCAGCCGCCGGTTTCGCCACCCTCGGCCGGCCGAGTGTCCGGTCTCCGGCTCGGGCGTGCCGACGATCCGTCCCGTCGCCGAGGCCGAACGATTCCATCTGGACCTCGACCTGTCGCGGCGTCCATCATGTCCGGCCGAACATGACGGTCGACCGGACGAGCCCGGGTCGACGCAGCAGACGAGGGCGAACCACAGGATGTTCCGCGACGCGGCCCCGGCCGCTCTCACCGCCCTCCCCCGGTTGCGGGCCACGCTCTTCGATCTGGCGCGCCCGGTCGAGCCCCGCGTCGTGGGACTGGCGCAGGCGATCGGCGCCCGTGCGGCCGAGAACGTCGTCACCGAAGGCCCGATCCCACCTTGCTCGACCGCACTGATCGGCGGTTTCGCCGTCGCTTCGGTGGAGACGGTGGGAGCGTCGCCCTACACGCCGGCGATCCCGGCCCGGATGGTGCGCATCGCGGCCGGCGCGCCGCTGCCCACGGGCTGTGACGCGGTGGTGCCGGCGGACGCGGCGAGCGACGACCTCGGCCTCCCCGCCGTGCAACAGTCGGTGGCACCGGGAGAGAACCTGCGCCGGACCGGCGAGGATCTCGCCGCCGGAACGTGCCTCGTCACCGCCGGCGAGGTGGTGGCGCCGCACCTCGCCCCGGTGCTCGCGGCGATCGGCCGGCGCGAGATCGCGATTCGTCGGCCTCGCGTCGCGATCCGCCACCGCGCCGAGACCTCGGCGGTGGCGGCCGCGGCGGGCCTCGCGGCGCTGGTCGCGATCGAGGGCGAGACGACGGTCGGCGATCTCGATCGGCCGATCGAGGCGGCCGATCTGGTGCTGCTCGTCGGTGGGCCGGAGATCGGCACGGCGGATCCGGCGCTCGGTCGGCTCGCCGCGTGCGGGCGCCGCCTCGGCCACGGCGTGGCGGTGAGCGGGGCGGAGACGCTCGCCTGGGGAGACGTCGCCGCGCGGCCGGCTCTGGTCCTACCGCAGCGCCCCGAGGCGATCCTGGTGGCGTGGGTGAGCCTGATCGAGCCGCTACTCGCCTCCCTTACCGGCGCGACGCCGACGATGCCGGAAACGCGGCCGTTGGCGCGCAAGCTCGTCTCGCGGGTCGGGATGAGCGAGATCGCACTACTCGCTCGCGACGGCGCGACCTGGATGCCGCTCGCCACCGGCGACCTGCCTTGGAGCGCGCTCGCCCGCGCCGACGCCGTCGTCGAACTGCCGCCGGAGAGCGAGGGCCTCGCCGAGGGAGCCCCGCTCGCCGCTCGCCCCCTCCTCGTCCTTCGCCGTCGGAGCACCCCATGAAGCAGGATCAGTTCCTCACCGTCCTCGGCCGTGACGAGGCGCTCACCCGCTTCGAGGCGGCACTGGCGGCACATCCGATCGGCGTGGAGAGCGTCGCGCTGGCGGCGAGCCTGGGCCGGGTGGTGGCGGAGAACGTGGTGCCGGCGATCGACGTACCGCCGTTCGACCGCTCGACCATGGACGGCTTCGCGGTTCGCGCCGCCGACGTGGCCTCCGCCTCGGACAGCGCCCCGGTGATGCTCGCCCTCACCGGCGAGATCGTCGCCTGCGGGATCGCGCCGAAGCGGGCGGTCACGGCCGGCGCGGCGACGGTGATCGCCACCGGTGGGCCGATGCCGCGCGGCGCCGACGCGGTGGTGCCGGTCGAATGGACCGAGCCGGGGGCGGAGGGCACCGTCGTCGTCCGCCGCGCCGTGGCGAGCGGCCAGAACCTCGCCTACGCCGGCTCCGATCTGGCGCGCGGCGAAGTGCTGCTGCGTCGCGGGTCGACCGTCGGCTCGCGCGAGATCGGCATGATGGCCGCGTGCGGCATCGGCTCGCTGGCGGTGTTCCGGCGGCCGAAGGTGGCGGTGATCTCGACCGGCGACGAACTGGTTCCGCCGGGCGAGGCGTTGCGCCCCGCCGCCATCTACGATTCGAACGGGCCGATCGTCGCCGCCGCGGTCGCCGAGAACGGCGGCGAACCGGTTGCTTTCGGTGCCATCCCCGACGACGAGGCGAAGCTGCGCGCCGCGCTCGCCGAAGCGCTGGCGACCACGGACATGGTCATCCTCTCCGGGGGCACTTCGAAGGGGGCCGGCGATCTCACCGCCCGCCTCGTCGGCGAACTCGGTTCGCCCGGCATCGTCGCCCACGGCGTGGCGCTGAAGCCGGGCAAGCCGCTGTGTCTCGCCGTCTGCGACGGCAAGGCGGTGGTGGTGCTGCCGGGCTTCCCGACCTCGGCGATGTTCACCTTCCACGAATTCGTGGTGCCGTCGTTGCGTCGGCTCGCCGGGCTGCCCGCCCGCGCCGAAGCCAGACTCGACGCCACCGTGCCGGTGCGGGTGCCGTCGGATCGCGGTCGTACCGAATTCGTCATGGTGTCACTCGGCGACGGGGCAGCGGGCGAACGCATCGCCCATCCGGTGTTCAAGGGCTCCGGCTCGATCTCGGCCTTCGCCCAGGCCGACGGGTTCGTCCGCATCGATGCGCTCGCCGACCAGATGCCGGCGGGGACGGTGAGCGAGGTGACCCTCTTCACCCCCGACGTGCGCGTCCCCGATCTGGTGATCGCCGGGTCGCACTGCATCGGGCTCGAACCGGTGATCGACCGGCTGGCGGCGGAGGGCTTGGTGGTGCGGGTACTGGCGCTCGGCTCGCTCGGCGGCATCCAGGCAGCGAAACGTGGCGAATGCGACATCGCCCCGACCCACCTCCTGCACGCCGAAACCGGTCTCTGGAACCGCCCCTTCCTCGGCGACGACATCGCCCTCGTCGAGGGCTGGCGGCGCGTCCAGGGCCTCGTCCATCGCAAGGGCGACACCCGCTTCGAGGGGAAGACGGTGGCGGCGGCGATCGAAGCGGCGGTGGCCGATCCCGGCTGCCTGATGGTCAATCGCAATCAGGGCGCCGGGACGCGCCTCCTCCTCGACGGCCTCCTCGCCGGACGGCGGCCGGAGGGGTACTTCAACCAGCCGCGCTCGCATGGTGCGGTCGCCGCGGCGGTGGCGCAGGGCCGCGCCGACTGGGGCATGGCGATCGCCGCGGTCGCCGAACCCTACGGTCTCGGCTTCCTCGCCTTCGGTGACGAACACTACGACTTCGCCATCCCGAAGGCGCGGATCGAACGACCGGCGGTGAAGGCGTTCCTGGCGGCGTCGGCAGAGCCGAGCGTGCGGACGGAGCTGGAGAAACTGGGGTTTCGCCCGGCGGGACGAGGGCCTTAGGGCGCAATAACCGGAGGCGTATTGCACCGTCCGAGCCGATCGGCGGCACAGGTCGTCCGATACGGATTCGGCCGGCGGAACACGGCTGCGCCCATGCCGCCCGACGGCCAGATGGCCCGTCCTCAACAGCCGTCGTCGAGCCCGTCCTGGGCTTCCGGCGCCTGCATCAGCGCTTCGAGCGCGGCGACATGGGGAGCGGCGGCCTCCTCGGTGGCGAGTAGCAGCGAACGATAACGTTCGACCACCTCGCGGCCGAGATCGGTCAGCGCCGCGCCCCCTCCCCCGGCACCGCCGGTGTGGCCCTCGACCAGCGGCCGGCCGAAGGCCTTGTTGAGGTGGTCGATCAGTTCCCAGGCGCGGCGATAGGTCATGCCGGAGGCGCGTCCGGCGGCGGAGATCGAACCGGTCTCGGCGATCGCCTCGAGCAGCGACACCTTGCCGTGGCCGATGCGCGTCTCCGGGTCGAGCTTGAGAAACAGGCGTATGGCGATCATGCGACCTCCCGGTCCGGGCGCCCGCCGAGGAGAGCGGGCCGCCCGGCATGGTGACGACGGTTCGGAACGGCAATTCTATTCGAATCGCCGATGAAACGAAGTGTTTCCGTTCCGATCGAACCGGTTCGCGTGGTACGAAAAATTGCCCACCGAGCCGATTGCAAATGCGCTTCTCACTGTTATGAATTGGAAGAAATCCGAAAGAGACGATCACAATCGTTCGTTATTCGCGATGAAGCATAACGCGATGAGGAGCCCCGCTTCATCACCGCTGTCTAATAAATCAGAAGAAAACGACCCGTTCGACGTCCAGGCGGAGACGATCACATCGTTCCGTCGGCGAGCGGGAACTCCAGAACCCAAGGGAGGGCGCTCGGCATGATGAATTCGCTGCACATCGACCCCTCGAAATGCACCGGTTGTCTCAGCTGCGAGATGGCCTGTTCGTTCGAGAACTACGGGGTCTTCGCCACCTCGAAGTCGCGCATCAAGGTGTTCGACTTCCACGCGACCGGCCGCAAGGTGCCCTACACCTGCACCCAGTGCGACGAAGCCTGGTGCATGCACGCCTGCCCCGTGGGCGCCATTTCGGCCGATCCGAACACCGGCGCCAAGGTGGTGAACGAGACGACCTGCGTCGGCTGCAAGGTGTGCACGATCGCCTGCCCCTTCGGTACGATCAACTACGTCGCCGACACCGGCAAGGTGCAGAAGTGCGACCTGTGCGCCGGCTCGCCGGCCTGCGCCGAAGCCTGCCCGACGGGTGCGATCACCTTCGTCGATGCGAGCTGGACCGGCCTCGACCGCATGCGCGCCTGGGCCGAGAAGCTCGACACCCAAGTGACCACGGCCTGAGACGAGGAGGATCGCACATGTCCTGGCAACGTAAGATCCTGCGCGTCGACCTGACCGCCGGCACCTGCACCTCCGAGCCACTCAACATGGAGTGGGCGTTCGAGTATCTCGGCTCGCGCGGCCTCGGGACGAAATATTTCGTCGAGGAGGTCGGCGCCAAGGTCGAGCCCCTTTCCCCCGCCAACAAGCTGATCTTCGCCACCGGACCGCTCACCGGCACCATGGCCTCGACCGGCGGCCGCTACACCGTCATCACCAAGGGCCCGCTCACCGGCG
>CALMFH010000245.1 GCA_937864925.1 uncultured Alphaproteobacteria bacterium
CTCGATCCGGCCTTCGCGCCGGGGACGGGGACGCCGGTCGCCGGTGGGCTGACCTCGCGCGAGGCGCTCGCCATCCTGCGCGAACTCGGCCGTCTCGATTTCGTCGGTGGCGACGTCGTCGAGGTGGCGCCGCCTTACGACCACGCCGACGTCACGGCGATCGCCGGCGCCGCGGTGGCGCAGACCTTCCTCGGGCTCGAGGCGGAGAAGCGGCGGCGGCGGTGAGGTCGCCACGGGGGCTCAGCGCGGCGGACGAGTGGCGCGGCGGGCGCGCTCGAAGCGGGCGGCGGCGAACATGAGCTGCGCCAGTTCGACGTGGGCGAGGTGGGTGTCGGGTTTCTGGAAGACGCAGTCGGCGCCGCGTTCGTAGGCGGCTCGGTGGATCTCGGGGCGGTCCGAGGTCGTCAGCACGTAGGTCGGCAGCGTTCCCAGCCGCAGGTCGGAGCGCAGTACCTCGAGGAAGCGCATCCCGTCCATCACCGGCATGTTGAGATCCACCACGATGAAGTCGGGCAGTTCGCCGACGACGTCGGCCCGCCCGACGGCACGGATCGCTTCCCAACCGTCGCCGAAGCGCTTGATCGACACCGTGGTGCCGGCGTTCGCCGCCGCGCGGATCAGGGCCCGTTCCAACAGAAACGCGTCGTCCGGGTCGTCTTCGATGATCAGGACGTTCTTCGGCTCGTCCGCCCCCGCGGTCCTCGACATGGCCGCCTCCCCCGATCGGTCCGCCGGACAAGAATGTCACGGTTCTCGAATCGTTCAAGATGAAATTGCGACGCGTTCGCATAATATCATCACGATCGACCCGGTTCGTCGGACGAAGGCGACCGCGGGGTGGGGACGGGTGGCACCGACCGGTCGCCGGCGATCGGCGACCACGACGGAGCGGAGGAGGAGCGAGCCGTGGACGACATGTTCCGCCTCGCGGTGGAGGCCTGCCCAGCCGCGATGATCCTCGTCGACGGGGCGGGGATCGTGAGGTTGGTGAACCAGGAATGCGAACGCATGTTCGGCTACGAACGGGGGAGCCTGATCGGTGCGTCGGTCGATATCCTGGTACCGAACGGGGCGCGCGAAGCCCATTCGGCACGGCGGCGTGCCTTCGGCGCGAAACCGAGCAAACGGCGGATGGGCGAGGGGCGCGATCTCTGCGCGCGGCGTTCGGACGGCAGCGAATTCCCGGTCGAGATCGGCCTGACCCCGATCAACGAGATCGGGGTGCTCGCCTTCGTCGTCGACATCTCGGCGCGTGTCGAGGCGGAGGTGGCGATCCGCGGCTATACGACTCGGCTCGAACAGGCGAACGAGAACCTGGCCCATTTCGCCCACGTCGCATCGCACGACATCCAGGAGCCTCTGCGCAAGATCGCGGCATTCGCCGACGTGTTGAAGATGGCGCTCGCGAACGGCGACACCGCCGAGGCGACCTATGCGGCGGAGGTGATGGCGATGTCGTCGCGGCGGGCGCGGGGGTTGGTCCGGGACGTGTTGTCGCTCGCAACCCTGCAGGCCACGCAACTCGAACTGCGACGCGTTCGTCTCGACACGATCGTCGGCGAAGTGCTCTCGACGCTGTCACAGGCGATCAAGGAAGCGGGCGCGCGCATCGACGTCGACGTGGGGGACTTCGAGATCCGCTGCGACACTCCGAAGACCGAACGGCTGCTCACCAACATCGTCGCCAATGCCGTCAAATACCACGAGGCCGGGGCACCTCCGGTCGTCCACATCTCGGCCGATCGGGGCGCCGACGGTCTGGTGCGTCTGGTGGTGCGCGACGAGGGGATCGGCTTTCCGCCACATCTGGCCGGCGAGATCTTCACGCCCTTCAGGCGCGCCCATCGTCGCGAGGACTACGACGGCACCGGGATCGGTCTGGCCATCGCCAAGACGATCGCGGATCAACACGGTTGGGCGATCACCGCGGCGGGCGAGGTGAAGAAGGGGGCTCGATTCGAGATCCGCTTCGCCGGGCGGTGATCGGCTCGGCGGTGGCGCCGACGGGGAAGTATCCGCGATGCCGGCCTCATACCGAGTTCACGAAGTTTCGACCTGTTCGAAACTTCGTGAACGAAGGCGAGCCCGAACGGGCGTCGGCCGGTCGGGCCGTAGCGCTCATGAAATTCGGACGAGTCCGAATTTCATGAGCCCGGTATCACGTCGGAGGTCGGCCGTTCCGGTCTCGCGAAATCCTTCGCCGCGGAACGAAGGCGGGGCCCCTGGCGCCGACCGCGGCCCGACGAGGTCGATGCGTTCCCGGCCGGAGAGGAATTTCGGTTGCACCGGTTGTCCCGGGTCGGCCACACTCTTTCGGAGATCTCCATGGGATTGGGAAAGTGAACGATGGACGGGTTCGACGAAGCGATCGAAGCCATCTACTCGGCGGCCTTCGGCGGTGGGCCGTGGGGCGGCGCGATCGACAGCCTGTGCGGGGCGGTCGGCGCGAACGGTCTGATCGTCAATCCGGTCCGTCTCGACCGTCCGGGAATGCTGCTCTTTTCGGAGAACCTCGGATCGGCCATCGGGGATTACGAGCGCGACTGGCGACATCGCGATCGGCGAATTCGTGTCGGTCTGCAGAACGGAGCGGTGATCGCCGGCCGGATCGTGACCGAAAGGGAAATCGGAATCACCGCGGCGGATCGCACCCGCGACGCCTTCTATCAGGAGTTTCTGCGCCCGCTCGACATGGAATGTTTCGCGGCCTACCTCTACCAGGGCGTCGACGGGCAGATGTACTCGATCTCGGCGCAGCGCGAATTCGGGCGTGGCGAGTTCGAAGAGGTGGACCGGACGAACATCGCGCGACTGGGACGCCATCTGGTGCGGGCGCTCGATCTGGCGCCGCGTGTGGCCTCCGCCGTGGCCCATACCGGATCCCTGGTCACCGGCTTCGACGCGCTCGGCCACGGCCTGATGACGGTCGACCGCCAGGGGCGGATCGAACCGCTGAACGGGTCGGCGGAGCAACTGATGCTCCGGTGCTTCGGTCGAGATCGACGTATCGGTCACGGTCGACTCCGGCCGCTGGGTGATCCGGCGTTCGAGACATTCGTCGAGACGGTGCGGAGCAGGCTCCTCGGCGGCCGGCCGGTGGAGCCCGCCGTGATCGATCGGGGAGAGGGAAAGCGCATTCTGCTCCAGATGTTGCCGGCCGCTCCCATCGATCCGGGTGGGGGGACGTCGATCGGAGCGGCATCGGCGTTGATCTCGATCTACGATCTCGGGTCGCTGCGTTCGGCCTCGGTGCGGGATCTTCTGTTTCGCGGTGGGCTCACGGTGGGCGAGGCTCGGGTGGCGGAGGCGATCGGATCGGGCAACTCTCCGCGCGAAGCGGCGGCCGACCTCGGCCTCACCGAAGCCACGGTGCGCCATGTTCTGAAGACCGTGTTCGGCAAGCTCGGTCTGAGGCGGCAGAGCGAACTGGCGGTTCTGGTCTCGGGCCTGAAGGCGGCACGCCTCGACCGCAGTTGACCGACGGATCCGCCGACCCCGTTCTCCCGACGCCACTCCCCGACGAAATCGAAACGCCCACGCCGCCACCCGCGTCACGGGCGCGGCCGAAGGATCGGGATTCGGAAAACCACATTTCCGCTGGGTTGCGTCCTAACTCATTGATTTTCTTCATCGACATGGTGATCGCGGTGACGTGATGCGGAAAACCGCAATTGTTCGCGTCCGGGTACTCACCTATCGACGTCGCCACTCGCCGCGGGGTCGAAGCGGGTGAGGCGGAATTCACGAACCGAACATTCGCGGCGCTCGGGCTTCGGCTCGAGCGAAGGGAGGAACACGTTCATGCAGATCCACATGCCCGACCACGTCCTGCCGGAAATGCCGCAGGAGGTGAGGAAGAGCTGGTACCAGATCCTCTATGTCCAGGTGTTGATCGCCATCGTGCTGGGCGCGGTGGTCGGCTGGCTGTTCCCGGCCTTCGCCACCAACGACTGGATCAAGGCGATGGGCGACGGCTTCATCAAGCTGATCAAGATGGTGATCGCGCCGATCATCTTCTGCACCGTCGTCTCCGGCATCGCTCACATCGACGACGCCAAGAAGGTCGGCCGGGTCGGCGTCAAGGCACTGATCTACTTCGAGATCGTCTCGACCTTCGCGCTCGCCATCGGTCTTCTCGTCGGCAACGTCGTCGGCCCCGGCCACGGCTTCCAGGGCAAGGCGGACGCCGCGGCGGTGGCGCAGTACACCGCGCCGGAGAAGCAGCAGAAGTCGGTCGACTTCGTCCTCAACATCATCCCCGACAGCGTCGTCGGCGCCTTCGCCAAGGGTGACGTGTTGCAGGTGCTGCTGTTCTCCATTCTGTTCGGCTTCGCGCTGATGATGCTGGGCGAGAAGGGCAAGCCGGTCCGCACGCTCATCGACGACATCGCGCTCGGTGTGTTCGGCGTCATCGGCATCGTCATGAAGGCGGCGCCGATCGGTGCCTTCGGCGCCATGGCCT
>CALMFH010000246.1 GCA_937864925.1 uncultured Alphaproteobacteria bacterium
TCGGTGAAGGGCTTCGTCGATCCCTCGGTCGAGTTCGGCCTGCAGTTCGAGGTCGCGCAGGCCGAGGCCGAAGCCGAGGGCGAAGCCGCCGCCGAGGGGCCGAAGCTGGTGCCGGTGGAGGCCTCGACCATCCCGGTCGAGCCGCCGCCGGAGAAGCCGCTGCAGCCGGAGCCCGCGCCGGAAGCCGTCGAGGTCGCCGCCGCGGAGAAGCCGGTCGAGCCGGCGCCGACTGCGACCGTGCTGTCGCTCGACAAGTTCCGCAAGAAGTGAGGGCGGCGATGGGCGATGTCGTCGGTCTCGGCAAGTTCCGCAAGGCGCGCGCCCGCGCCGAGGATCGCAAGCGCTCGGAAGAGAACCGCATCCGCTTCGGCCGGTCCCGCGCCGAGCGCGAGGCGAACGAGAAAGAGACCGATCGCGCCACCCGCCTCCTCGACGCCCACCGCCGCGACGGCGACGCCGGGGACGAGTGAACGGTCGCGACCGGACGCTTTCCGATGCGCCGACGGTGGATCCGACCGCGATCGGCGTCGCCGCGTTGTCCTGCCCGGTGGACGTCACCATTTTCCGGGGGGCTCGATGGAAAAGCGCTCGATGACCATCGCCGGACATCGCACCTCGGTGGCGCTGGAACCGGAGTTCTGGCGGGCGGTGGAAACCCTCGCGGCCCGCCGCGGCCTGTCGCTCACCGCCTTCGTCGCCGAGATCGACGGAGCCCGCACCCCCGATCGCAACCTCGCCTCCGCTCTGCGCGTCGCCGTGCTCGCCACCCTCACCGACGGTGGGTCGGTCCGAGCGCCGTGATCACGGCGTCGGTAAGCTCTGCGGGACGATCGACAGTGGCGCCTGCGGCCGCGCGATCGGTGGCGCCGGGGGGATGACGATCGGCGGTGGCAACGGCGGTGGTGCGAGGCTCGCACCGGTGGGCGTGGCCGTCGTGCCGGCGGCGCCCCCGGTGGACGCCCCGTCCGACACGGGCGAGGCTCCGCCGGCCGGGGCCGGCACGGTTTCGGTCGGAGGCGTTTCGCCGGCTCGCGGCTCCGCGCCGTCGCCGGCAGACGGTCGCGCCGGCTCGCTCGGGAGCGGTTGCGGGGGCGATTGCGTTTCCGTCGGCTTCGGTGCGGCTCCGGGTCTGGCCGGCTCCGCCGGCTTTGCTTCGATCCCTGGTTTCGCCGGCTCGGCCGGCTTCACGGCTGCGGCGCGGCGGGCGGTTTCGGCGTCGGCCGCCTTCTTCGCCTCGGCCTCGCGCCGCGCCGCCTCCTCCGCGGCGCGGATCTGCTCCAGCCGGCGACGTTCGCGAGCGAAACGGGCGCGCTCGGCGATGTCCTGTTGCAGGGTTTCGACCCGATCGATCTCGCGCTCGAAGCCGGCGAGCGTCAGATGGGCGACCAACGGCGCCACGTCGAGGTGACGTTCCGGCGCGGCGAGCGGTCCGCGGAAAACGAGGCCGACCGACGGCGTCGCCTTGGAGATCACCGTCCGGGTCGCGCGGATCGCCTCGCCGGCCGGCTCGATCGATCCCTCGGCGTCGAGGGTCAGGCGGGTGAGGTCGATCGCCACCCGTCCGGTCAGACGGGCGCTCGGCGTCTCGATCACCTGTCGACCGCTGCGCGCCACCCCGGCCTGCAGGGCGAAGGCGAGATCGGCACGGGCGAGATCGGTCTCGCTGGCATCCATCCGGGCCCGGAACAGGGCCTCCACCTTCTCCGGCACCGGCGTCGCCTCGCCGAGCGCCACCTGGGTGGCGACCAGCGCCTCGCCGGCGAGGCCGACGACCCGCGCGTCCGCCACACTCGCCCGACCCTCACCGCCGAGTCCGGCGACGAGGGCGGCGGCGGTGCGTCCGGTCGAGGTGAAACTCACCTCGCCATCGAGGCGTCCGAGCGCGATCGACCGTCCGCCACGCCGCCACGCCACGTCGGCGAGCGCGGCGCGATCGAGCGACAGCCGTCCGACCAGGCCGGTGGCGCCGTCGGCGCCGTGGCGTAGCGTGATTTCACCTCCGAGCCGGCCGCCGGCGAAGCCGGCGTCGATCGCCCGAAGGCCGACTTCGCCGGGTTCGGCGAAGAGCCGCAGGCGCAGGTGATCGAAGCCGACGCCCTCCAGGGTCGCCCGGCCGACGGCGAGTGCCAGAGTGCCGCCGAGCTGTCCCTCGAACGACGGTCCGAGCAGAGGGGTCGTCGCCCAGATACGTGCGGGATCGGTGCCGTCGGCAGCCACCGCGCCGCCGAGCAGCAACTCGGCCGCATTCTCGAGATCGAGCCGGTCGAGATCGAGTCGGCCGTCGATCGCCGCGGGGCGTCGACCGAGGTCGAAGCGCGCCGAGCCGGCGAGGGTGGTCTCGCCGATGCGTCCGGAGGCCTCGCCGACGGTCAGCACCGGCCAGGTCCCGGCGACGAGCGCCGTGAGGTCGACCGGCAGGCTGCGTTCGAAGGCCAACGCCGGCCGTCCGACGAGGGCGCCGAGCGCCGCTGCGTCGGGCGTGGCGAGGCGCACCCGTCCTTCGAGGCGTGGCGGTGCATCGACCGGCAGCGCCACGCCGCCGTCGATGCCGGCCGAGGTTCGGCCGACCGCGGCCGACGCGGCGACGGTCAAGCCGTCGGCGGGGCGTCCGTTCACCGCCACGTCGACGGCGATCGCCCCGCCCGGGCCGCCGCCGAGGAGGCGAAGCAGCGCCGGCGTCGCCTTGTCGCCGGCGAGCTTGGCGGCGAGGTGGAGGGTGGCGTGGCGCGGATCGTCGAGACGCCCGACCCAGCCGACGTCGGCGGCGACCTCGGCCCCGCCGGCGAAGCCGCGCAGGGCACCGGTCGCCGATGTCCCCGTCGCCTCGGCTCGACCTTCCAGGCGGAGCGCCAGATTGAGCGGTGCCGCCGCCGCGGCGAAGCCGGCGACACGGTCCTCCATCGCCGGATCGAGCGCCGCGAGCCGCGCCAGGGCGCGGGCCGGCGCTTCCGGCTTCACCGCCTCGACGGTGAGATCGAGGGTGCCACGCGGTGTGGTGAGCGGATCGGCGATCCGTCCCGATCCCGACAGGCGGGCGCCGGCGAGATCGCGCACCTCGAGCCGCTCGACCGTGACATCGTTCGCCGCCACGGCGACGCCGATCGCCACGCCCTTGGCGACGATACCGCCGATCACCACTTGCCCGGCGTCGAGATCGAGGGCGAGGGCGGCCGGTCGGCGGCTCGCTTCGCGGCCGAGGAAGAGCCGCGCTGCGCGCATCACCTGATCGAGCTCGAGCCGTTCGGCGGTCAGGCCGATCCGAGCGCCGTTCGTCGCGTCCCAGCCGAAATGTCCGCGCGCCCGAGCGCGGGCCACGTCGATGGTCAGGTCATCGGCGCCGAGGTGGCCGCTCGAGACCGAGACGGCGGCGGTGAGCGTCACCGGATCGAGGCGGTCGCCGATCGTCTCGGCTCGCCACCACGCCGCGGTCGCCGCCGGCTGTTCGGAGACCACCTCGACCCGCCCGTCGTAACGACCGCCGTCGTCGAAGGCGACGCGACCGGTGGTGTCGATCCGGGTCCGCCCCGGAAGGCGTGCCTCGAAGCGATCGACGACGAGCCCGCCCGGGCGACTGTGCAGAGCCGCGGTCAGGTCCTGGACGGCACCGCCCCCGACCACCAGCCCCTGAACGTCGACGCGCAGGCGACCGGGAATCGGTGTGTCGCCGGCGCCTGCCGCGAGCGCGGCGATTTCTTCGGCCAGCACCGCCGGCACCGTGGTCTTTCCCGCCTCGCCGCGCACCAGCCGGTCGAGTTCGATCTGCCGGGCCGAAAGGGTGAGATCGAAACCGGGCTCGCTTCCGAGCGCGATGCGGCCGCGGCCGGTGAACTGCGCCGCCCGTTCCTCCGGCCCGAGGGCCAGTGTCAGCCCGCTCGCTTCGATCGCCTTGCCGTCGCCGCGGATCTCCGCCTCGGCCCGCCAGGTGGCGAGCGCCGCGGCGAGTTCGCCGCTCCCCGCTTCGCCGCGGCGCTCGGCGACGGCGCGGCCGGTGATCGTCGGCCCGGCGGCCTCGTCGCGCAGGACGAGATCGGCGGTGAGCGTCGCCGGATCGTCGCCGGGCGAGACCTGGAGTTTGAGCGCCACCGCGCCTTCGGCGGTGCGCCCGCCGGCGAGGTGGAAGGCGAGGTCGCGGCCGCAGGCGAGGCCGCCGCCGTCGAGCCGCCACGGGCCGGTGAGTGCGGCCGCCGAGCCGACCGCGGCGACGCGGCCGATCTCGAACCGCCCACCACCTCGCGTGTCGGTGACGGTGAGGCGGCCCTCGACGATCTCGATCTGATCGATCGCCACCGACGAGGGATCCCGCGCCTCCGCCGTGCGCGCCGGCAGCGCCAACCGGCCGTCGCCGTCGACGGTGACGTCCAGTGCCGGGCGTTCGAAGCGGAGCTCGGAGATGCGGATGTCGCCACGCAGCAGGGGAGCCGCTTCGAGGTCGAGAGCGAAACGGCCGATACGGGCGAGGGGAGCCTCCACCGAGCCGATCACCACGTCGCCGAAACGGATGCGCGGGGAGGGGAGGAGACGGGCGTCGACCTCGCCGATCACCGTCACTTCGTAGCCGACGATCCTGGTCGCCTCGCGCTCGAAGACGGCGCGGTAGGACCCCCAGTCGACGAAGAACGGCCCGATCAGCGCCGCCAGGAGCGCCAGGATCAGGGTCACGCCGATGCCGATGTAGAGCCCGTTCAAGTTCGCTCCCCGCCACTCGCCACACCTCGCCCGCCAGGATCATACCGAGCGATGGCGAGAATTGGTCCGACATTCCGTCACCACCGTGAAGCGATCGCGACGACCGTCGTCGGTCCTGCCGTCCGCGGTGTCTCAGACGGCGACGATCTTGCCGGGATTGAGAATGCCGATGGGATCGAGCGACCGCTTGATGGCCGCCATCATGTCGAGCGCGGCGCGACCGTGTTCGGCCTCGAGGTACTTCATCTTGCCCTGGCCGACACCGTGTTCGCCCGACGCGCTACCCTCCATGGCGAGTGCCCGCTCGACCAGACGGCCGACGAAGGCCTTGACCTTGCCGACCTCCGCCGCGTCGTCGGGATCGAACAGCGGCAGAACGTGGAAGTTGCCGTCGCCGACATGGCCGACGATCGGGGCGACGAGACCGCTCGACGCGATGTCCGCCTTGGTGTCGGCGATGCAGTCGGCGAGGCGCGAGATCGGCACGCAGACGTCGGTGGAGAAGGTCTGGCAACCCGGCCTGAGGGCGAGCCCGGCCCAATAGGCGTCGTGACGTGCCGTCCACAGTCTGGTGCGTTCCTCCGCCTTGGTGGTCCAGGTGAAGGGGCCGCCGCCGAGCTCCTTCGCGATCTCGCCGAAGCGCTCGGACTGTTCGTGGACCGATGCCTCCGTGCCGTGGAACTCGACCAGGAGCAGCGGCGTCTCCGGCAGGGTGAGCTTCGAATAGAGATTGCAGGCCTTCACCTGGACCTCGTCGAGGATCTCGATGCGGGCGACGGGAATGCCGGTCTGGATGGTCAGGATGACCGCGTCCGCCGCGGCGTGGATGTCGGGGAAGGGGCAGATGCCGCCGGCGATCGCTTCCGGGATGCCGGAGAGGCGGATGGTGAGCTCGGTGATGAT
>CALMFH010000247.1 GCA_937864925.1 uncultured Alphaproteobacteria bacterium
CCGAGCAGGATGGTCTGCTCGATGTCGCCGGAGCGCGACGGGCCGGTGATCCAGTTGACGGTGCGCGGCATCGTCCCCTCACCGTAGGTCGCGCGGACACGCGCCCAGATGGTCTCGTAGTCGCCGGCGATGTCGGAGGCGCGCACCACCACGAGGTGGTGCTCGGGCAGGAAATTGAGCGTCGTCGGATTGTCGGCGCCGGAGACCAGCACCGCCGTACCGGTCTCGGCGACGCCGGCGAAGGCGTGGGAGAGGCCGGCGAGATCGTGGCCGTCGGAGGGGCCGACGGTGACGGCGAGTTGCGGCTCGCGGTCGAAAGGCAGGTCGGCGAGGCGCGGATCGGCACCGCGGCGGATCGCCTGCGGCAGGTTCTTCGAACGCAGGTAGCGGGCGACCGCGGCGGGGACGTCGTCGGCCGAAGCGAGACGATCGGTCGAGGCGGCGACCTTCGCCGCCATCTCCAGGAAGAGGGCGAGGCGGACGGCGGGATCGCGTTGCCCGCGCGCCGGCACGATGCCGGGGGCGCGGGCGGCGAGGCGATCGGCGACGGTGGCGCGGCGGGCGTCGTCGCCGGGACCGACACGGAGCGAGCGGCGGATCTTGCCGAGGACGGCGTCACGGGCGGTCATATGCAGATCTCTCACATATGGGTCGGACTCGGGCGGGGCGTTCAGCGCCCGGCGCGCGCCTTCCACTGGTCCATGAAGGTCGCCCCTTCCGGGGCCGGCATGTCGCGCATCTTCGTCCAGCCGGCAGCGAAGAAGGGCAGCGAGGCGATCCGCCCCCTGCCCCGCCCGAGCAGCCGCAGCGCCATCGACGAGACGCGGGCGGCCAGCCGATAGAGCCCGGGCCGGGCGGCGACGAAGGCCCACAGGCCGAGGCCGGAGCGCAGCGTCGCCGGATTGAGCGCCCTCTCCCATTCGCGGTTGCGCCAGGCGCGCATCATCTTCGGCAGCGGGATGCGCATCGGGCAGACGCTCTCGCAGCGGCCGCAGAAGGTCGAGGCGTTGGGGAGATGGCCGGCCTTGTCGACGCCGATCAGCGTCGGGGTCAGCACCGCGCCCATCGGGCCGGGATAGACCCAGCCGTAGGCGTGGCCGCCGACCGCCTGGAACACCGGACAGTGGTTCATGCAGGCGCCGCAACGGATGCAACGCAGCATCTCCTCGAACTCGGTACCGAGCATGGCCGAGCGGCCGTTGTCGAGGAGGACGACGTGATATTCGCCCGGCCCGTCGGGATCGCCCTCGCGGCGCGGGCCGGTGGAGAAGGTGGTGTAGACGCTCATCTCCTGACCGGTCGCCGAGCGGGCGAGGACGCGCAGCAGCGTGTCGACATCCTCGAGGGTCGGCACGATCTTCTCGAGCGAGGCCATGACGATGTGGGCTTTCGGCAGCGTCTGGGTGAGGTCGCCGTTGCCCTCGTTGGTGACGATGATCGAGGTGCCGGTCTCGGCGATCAGGAAGTTGGCGCCGGTGATGCCGACATCGGCGACGAGGAATTTTTCGCGCAACACGGCGCGGGCCTCGGAGAGCAGCGTCACCGGTTCGGTGAGGTCGCGGGCGGCGTCGAGATGGGTGTGGACGCGGCGGAAGTCGCCGGCGACCTGCTCCTTGGTGAGATGCACCGCCGGGGCGACGATGTGGCTCGGGTGCTCGCCGCGGAGCTGGATGATGTATTCGCCGAGGTCGGTCTCGACCGGGATCAGGCCCTCACGCTCGAGGTGATCGTTGAGGGCGATCTCCTCGGTGATCATGCTCTTGCCCTTGGTCACCGTCCTGGCGCCGAGGCGCTTGCAGATGTCGGTGACGATGCGGCGGGCGTCCTCGGCGCTCTCGGCCCAGTGGACGTGGCCACCGGCGGCGACGACCTTCTTCTCGTAGGCCTCGAGGTAGAGGTCGAGGTGGGCGAGCACGTGGTTCTTGAGATCGCGGGCGGCGTCGCGCAGCGCCTCGAACTCGGGCAACGCGGCGGCGGCGGCGGCGCGTTTGGCGATGAAGCCGGTCTCGACGTTCTTCAGCGCCTTCTGCAGCGTGACGTCGGCGAGGGCCTTGGCGGCGTTCTCCTTGAAGGCGGGCGAGGTGACCTGCATCGCTCAGGCTCCCTTCTTGCCAGCGCCGATCGCCGGGCCGTCGGCCATGCCGGCGAGGACTTCGGCGACGTGGCGGACTTCGATCTTCGCGCCCTTTCGCGACAATCGCCCGGCCATGTTCATCAGACACCCCATGTCGCCGGCGAGGAGCGTCGCCGCAGCGCTGTCGACGACGTTCGTCGTCTTCTTGTCGACGATGGCGCCGGAGAGGTCGGGATACTTGACCGCGAAGGCACCGCCGAAGCCGCAGCAGACGTCGGGGTCCTTCATCTCGGTGAGGGTCAGGCCGTCGACGGCGGAAAGCAGCTTCCGCGGCTGGTCCCTGACGCCGAGTTCGCGCAGGCCGGAGCAGCTGTCGTGATAGGTCACGGTGCCGGCGAAGCGCGCGCCGGTCGTGGTGACGCCGAGGACGTCGACGAGGAAAGAGACCAGCTCGTGGCTCTTGGCGGCGAGGCGCTCGGCGCGGGCCTTCCACGGGTCGGCGTCGTCGAAGAGCTCGACGTAGTGGGTGGCGATGTGGCCGGCGCAGGAGCCGGAGGGGGCGACGAGGTAGTCGTAGCCCTCGAAGGTCTCGATCACCTTCTTCGCCAGCATCGCGGCGTCCTTACGATCGCCGGAGTTGAAGGCGGGCTGGCCGCAGCAGGTCTGGGCCGTCGGCACCACCACCTCGCAACCGGCCTCCTCGATCAGCTTGACCGCGGCGAAGCCGACCGTCGGGCGGAAGAGATCGACCAGACAGGTGACGAAGAGGGCGACCCGGGGCGGGCGAGCGGAACCGGCGGGGCTCATGAGGGGAGGTCGGTCCGTGCCGCGGGGAGAGCCGATCCGTCGCGCCGGGCACCGTCGACGGCGTCGCGCGCGAGACGCGCGCGAGAAACGACCATAGATCGGGTACCGAATGCCGTCAAACCACGTGGTAAGATTTTCTGGCCAGATGACGCGCCGATCGAGACGGTGCGGTCGCGCGGGCGAGACCTGCCGGGAGGGGGAAGCGGCATCCCATGGTTCGCCTTGCCGGGCGGCGACCGAGACGCTAACGACGGTCTTCGACGGTGGTGGCGGTCCGCCACCGCGCCCTCCTTCGCCCGGAGACGACCGATGACCGACCCCGAAGCGCCGCTTCCCGCCGACACCGCGGCGACCGCGGCTCCCCGCGGCTTCGCCCCCCACCCGCGTCGCGCCGAGATCGTCGGCGAGATCCACGCCCGACCGTTTCGCGCCGCCGCGCCGCCGCGAATCTTCCTTCACCACGCCTTCGCCGCCGACCGGCACGTGGTGGAGAAGGACCGCGCCTTCCTCGAGCGCTTCTGCCGGGCGCGCGGCGCACCGGGACCGGGGCCGCAGACGCGCCATCACGTCGTCGCCTTCGCCGGCGGCACGCTCGCCTGGGAGCGGCACGCCGAATTCGTCACCTACAGTTGGGACGGGCCGCTCGCCGGCACAGCGACGCCGTTCGGGCCATTGCCGTCGAACCATCCCTTCGGTGCCGATTTCGAGCAGCCTGGGCCGCTCCTGGTCGCCGCCCGGCTCGACCTCCTCACCGACACCGGCGATCTCGCGGCGGCAGCGGGCGCCTTCGATCCGGCGAGCCTGTGCATCTCGGAAGCCTACGGCGGAGCTGCGGCGGCGCTGACCGACTTCCGCCAGGACGGCGACGGGCGCACCCGCGTCCTCGTCCTCGATCGCGGGCTCACCGCCCAGCAGGCCGGGGCGCTGGCCCAGCGGCTGCTGGAGATCGAGACCTATCGGACGCTCGCCATGCTGGGCCTGCCGGTGGCGCAGGATCTGGCGCCCGAGGTCCGCCGCCTCGAGCGCGATCTCGCGGCGATCACCTCGGAGATCCGCGCTTCGGAAGGGCTGGTCGCCAATCGCGGCCTGCTGGAGCGGCTGTCGGCGCTGAGTGCCGAGGTGGAGAACCGCTCGGCAGCGGCGACCTACCGGTTCGGCGCCACCCGCGCCTACGACCAGATCGTCCGCGACCGGCTGGCGATCCTCGACGAGCGCGGCGTGCCGGGCCATTCGACCTGGGCGAGTTTCCTCGCTCGCCGTTCGAAGCCGGCGATGCGCACCGTCGACGGCATCGCCGAACGGATGAACGACCTGTCGAAACGGGCGTCGCGGACGGCGCAGCTGCTGCGCACTCGCGTCGACGTCGATCTCGAACAGCAGAACCGCGATCTGCTCGAATCGATGAACAAACGCGCCCGTCAGCAACTGCTGCTGCAACAGACGGTCGAGGGGTTGTCGGTGGCGGCGGTCAGCTACTACGTCGTCGGCCTCTTCGGCTACGTCTTCAAGGCGGCGAAGGAGGCGCACCTCTTGCCGGTCGATCCGAACGTGGCGACCGGCCTCGCCGTGCCGGTGGTGCTCGCCGGCGTGTTCCGGGTGGTGCGGAGCATCCGCAAGGCCCATGCGCCGGACGGCGAACATTGATCGCGAGCCGCGACCGCGGGCGGCAAAAACGAAGACCCCGGGATCGCTCCCGGGGCCTCGTGGATCGTCGATCTCACCGTCGCCCGCGGGCGTCGATGACGAACGCGGAGATCACTTCACCTTGCCGTCGGCGCCGAACTGCATGACGTAGGCGACGACGTTCTCGAGCTCGGCGGCATCCTTGACGCCGGCGAAGGCCATCTTGGTGCCCGGGTTGAAGGCCTTCGGGTCGGCCAGATAGGTGGCGAGGGTGGCGGCGTCCCACACCTTGCCGGCGTCGCCCATCGCCTTCAGATCGGCGCCGTAGCCCTTGAAGCCTTCGACCGAGGCCATCTTGCGGCCGGCGAGGCCGTTGATCTGCGGGCCGACCTTGTTGGTGGCGCCTTCGCCGATGGCGTGGCAGATCTTGCACTTGGCGAAAGCCTTCTCGCCAGCGGCGACGTCGGCGGCGAAAGCATTACCGGCAGCGGCGGCGAGGCCGAGGGCGGCGAGCACGAGAACCTTCTTCATCTGTTCACTCCGAGGCGTGATGATCGGGATCGAATTCCGGTCGACACGTCTATGCGACGTCGGGGTGCCTTCATATCAGGAAATTGGACCAATTCGAGACCCCGCGATCTGCCTTTTGGGCAGGGGCGGACGCCATCTGGAAAACGCGCGACGACCACGCAGCGACCATCCGAGACGCCGGTCGACGATACTTTCGACCCTCAACATATACGCGGCATCGAATTTTTTCGCGTTCACGTGACCACGACCGGTCACCGACGGACATGCGAACCGGTTGCAATGCCACTGATCTGTGGCACTCTGTCGCACAGGGCATTCGTCATCCATAAGTCGAAGCGATCAGGGCGAGGAACAGACATGACAGGACTCGTGGTCGGGACTACGCCTCCGGGACTCGCATCCAAGGAACCGGTGGTGCGCGCCATCACCATCGACGACATCTCCGCGGCGCTGTCGGATGGACTGCGCGACTTCCGCACTGCGCCTGCCTTCGGTCTGCTGATCGGCGCGATCTACGCCATCGGCGGCAACGTCCTGTTCTGGGCGGCGGCTTCGTTCGACTTCCTGTTCATCGCCTATCCGCTCGCCGCCGGCTTCGCGCTGGTGGCGCCCTTCGCGGCGGTCGGGATCTACGAGACCAGCCGGCGTCTCGCCGTCGGCGGCGAAACGTCCGTCGGAGCACTGATCGGCTCGGTGCCTCCCCACGCGCGGCGCGAACTCGGCTACATGGCGCTGGTCACCGCCTTCGGCATGATCGCCTGGATCTACGCCGCCGGGTTCGTCTATGCGCTGTTCTTCGGGCTCAGGCCGCTCGATTACACCGACATCGTCTCGGCGGTGGTGTCGACCCCGCGAGGCATCTTCTTCCTCGTCGCCGGCAACATCGTCGGCGCGGTGATGGCGACGGTGATCTTCGCGGTCAGCGTCATCGCCTATCCGATGCTGCTCGATCGCGACATCGACTTCGTCACGGCGATGATCACCTCGATCCGTACGGTGTTCGCTGCGCCGCTGGTGATGCTCGGCTGGGGTATCTTCGTCGGCACTCTGCTGGCGGTCGCCATCCTGCCGATGTTCCTCGGCCTGATCGTCGTGCTGCCCTGGCTCGGCCATGCCACTTGGCATCTCTACCGCCGCGCCGTCGAAGCGTGAGCCGCGAGCGACGAAATGCGAAGCCCCCGGCGCGGAACCGTGCCGGGGGCTTTCGTCGTCGGTGAGGTCACGGGCAGACGATCGGAGGGTTCAGAGCACCACCACCCGGGTGCCGACGCCGACGCGGCCGTAGAGATCGGTGACGTCCTCGTTGCGCATGCGGATGCAGCCGGAGGAGACCGCGGTGCCGATGGTCCAGGGCTCGTTGGAGCCGTGGATGCGGTATTCCGACGATCCGAGGTAGAGGGCGCGCGCGCCGAGCGGGTTGTCGGGGCCACCCGCCATGAAATGCGGCAGCTCGGGCTTGCGCTTCAACATCGCCGCCGGCGGCCGCCAATCCGGCCACTCCGCCTTGCGGGAGATGGTCTGGGTTCCCGCCCACTGGAAGCCGGGACGGCCGACGCCGATGCCGTAGCGGCGCGCCTTGCCGCCCGACTGGACGAGGTAGAGGTAGCGCGAAGCGGTGTCGACGACGATGGTCCCCGGCCCCTGCTGCCCGTTCCAGGCGACCTCGGTCGGCAGGAACTTCGGATCGACGGCGTCGGCGGAGCGCCGTGGCTCCGGCGCCAGTGCAGCCTGGCGCTGCGGCGCGGCCCGGGGGGCGGCTGGTGGCTCGGGAGGCGGCATCGGGGCGTAGACCACCGGTCCGGTGACGTCGCGATAGCTCGGCCGCAGTTGCATCACCCAAGGCTCGGCGAGATCGGGAGAGAGAACCACCGGCGGGCGGGCGGCATATCGGCTCTCGGCACGAGCCGCGGGCGCCGCGGCGGTGAGAACGGTGGCGGCACAGGCGCTCGCCAGGAGAAGGGTCGCTCGGGTCATCGTCGTACTCGGAACGGGAACGTAACCACGCTTCGCCGTCGGCATCCGCCGCCCACGGGCGACGGACGGCGAAACGGCAGCCGAGACGAGCATGCGACCGTGGTGGCCACCGAATGGTGAACGAATTCCACCGTCTCTCGAACCAGGCCGGAAAGGTTTCGTCATGGTTACCGCATGGTTACGCCCGTCGAGTGCGGGTCACCGACGCGACGGTGGCCGAGACGGACGAAGCCGGGCCGCGAAGAACGATTCCTTAAGGACGGCGCGCTAACCATCTCCGGACGAAAGGATCGAACCGCGAAGAACAGGGGCACTCATGGCGGCGAGAAAGATGTTCCGCATCGAGGCGATCACCGCCGGCGCGGTCGGTTCGGGAGACGGCGCGGAACACCGTCATCGCGAACTCCTGTCCGAGATCCGTTCGCTGCGCTCGCTGGTCCAGCCGACGCAGGAACTGAGCGAGAAGGCGCTCGAGCAACTGCGCCGCGATCAGCACGAGGCGGCCAAGATCAAGGCGGAGATGGACCTCATCTACGAGGCGATCAATCGCACCAAGCGCGAGATCGCCACGCTGCACGTGTCCGGCTGCAACGGACAGGAACTGTCACGGGTCACCAACGAGCTGGACGCCGTCGTCGGCGGCACCGAACAGGCGACCGAGACCATTCTGGCGGCGGCGGAGGCGATCGACGAACGCGCCGGCAATCTCGCCGCCAAGCTCAAAGGCGACGACCAGGGACTCGCCGCCGACATCCAGGATCAGATCGTCCACATCTTCGAGGCCTGCAATTTCCAGGACCTCACCGGCCAGCGCATCACCAAGGTGGTCGGCACGCTGCGCTTCGTCGAGGAACGCATCATCAAGATGATGGACATCTGGGGCGGAGTGGAGAGCTTCAAGGAGATCGAGGTCGAACTCGAACACCGTATGGGCGACCAGTCGCTGCTCAACGGCCCGTCGCTCGACAGCGACCACGGCATCGCCTCGCAGGACGACATCGACGCGCTCTTCGCCTGAGTCCCCCACCGCCGTGACAGATGCGACGGGCGCCTCGGCGCCCGTTTTCATTTTGTTCCGTTCGCTCTACGCTCGCCCGGGGAATCGGCCGGCGCCAAGCGAGGGACGGCGGGATGACGGAACGGGACGACGACGTCAGGATCGGCGCCGACGGACGGGCACGCTGCTGGTGGCCGGGCGACGACGAGCTCTATCGCCGCTACCACGACGAGGAATGGGGGCGCCCGGTCGGCGACGACCGCCGGCTGTTCGAGAAACTCTGTCTCGAGGGGTTCCAGTCGGGCCTGTCGTGGCTGACGATCCTGCGGAAACGCGAAAACTTCCGCCGCGCCTTCGCCGGGTTCGACCCGGAAGCGATCGCCCGCTTCGACGAACAGGACACGGACCGGCTGCTCACCGATCCCGGAATCGTGCGCCATCGCGGCAAGATCGAAGCTGTGCTGACCAACGCCCGACGCTGCCTCGATCTGATCGAGCGCGAGGGGTCGCTCGCCCGCTTCGTCTGGCGTTTCGAACCCGACATCGCCACCCGTCCGCCGCGGATCACCAAGGCGGCTGTCTGCGCCATGACGACGACGCGGGAATCGACGGCCCTGTCGAAGGAGTTGCGGCGGCGCGGCTGGGCCTTCGTCGGGCCGACCACGGCCTATGCCTTCATGCAGTCGATGGGCCTGGTCAACGACCACATGGAGGGCTGTCACGTCCGCGCCGCGGTCGAGGCCGAGCGAGCCGGCTTCGTCCGGCCGGAGTGAGCGATCGCGGGGTCGGTCGGCGGCTTTGAACTTCCGCCTCGTCTTCTCCATAGTGCCGGTGCATCGATCGACCGCGGTCGACTCGCACCGCGCCCACCAGACGAGTTCGCCCGCGATGTCTCGACCGATCGTTCCGCCGACCACCCTCCATTCCGCCGCCGGTCGAACGGCGACGTGGACGCGGCGCGGCGTGGTGGGGCTCGCCGGCGGGGCGATGGCGACCCTGATCGCGCCGATCGCGCGCGCCCAGGAGGCGGAGCCGGCGCTCGATCCGCGGCTTTCCGCCGACACCGTCACCTTCCAGGTGCGGCGGAACATCTTCAAGGGGATGTTGGTGCGCCCGCGGGTCGGGCCGAAGCGGCCGGGGATCCTGCTGATCCCGGATCAGCGCGGCCCCAATCCGTTCTGGCGGGCATTGGCGCGGCGCTTCGCCATGGACGGGTTCGTCGTGCTGCTGCCCGACCTCCTCGCTCCCTTCAACCTGCCGGAAAGTTCGGACGAGGGCGTGGGCCTGATGGCGCGGATCATCCCGGCCGAACACCAGTTGGCGCTCGACGCCGCGGCCGACCTCCTCGCCAAGCATCCGGAATGCAACGGGTCGATCGCCGCGGTCGGTTTCGTCTGGGGTGGGCCCTACGTCGCCCAGTTCGCGATCTCGGGGGCGCGGGTGAAGGCGGCGGTCGTCTACCATGCGACGCTGCCGGCGCCGGACAAGGTGGCGGCGACCAAGGTGCCGATGCTGTTCCACTGGGCCGAGAACGACCCGCGCACCGCACCGCAGATCGAGGCGATCGAGCGAAAGATGATCGGTGCGGCACGGGTGTTCGAGACCTGGATCTACCCCGGGCTCGCCGGCCCCTTCGCCTCCGACCCGACCTCGCGCAATTACGACGAGCGGGCGGCCGACCGTGCGTATGACCGCACCGTCTTCTTCCTGAGACGCCATCTCGGGGCCGGGGGTTGATGCGAGAGGCCGATCGACCTCAGCGGCGCGGGTCGCCGTGGGGTCGTGACAGGCGGTAGAGGGCGTAGGTGTCGACCACCGTTCCGCGTTCCAGACGATCGTGGGTGCCGAGCGGCTCGACGGAGGCGAAGCGCCCCTC
Organism: uncultured Alphaproteobacteria bacterium; assembly: GCA_937864925.1. Lineage (GTDB taxonomy): Bacteria > Pseudomonadota > Alphaproteobacteria > Rhizobiales > Ancalomicrobiaceae > CALBKH01. Next base: position 9,883 of record CALMFH010000247.1, read on the forward strand.
GACGACACCTAGAGCGTTCTTGCGGGCACGGGTGACGAACAGCGCCGGCTCTCGGAGCATCGCCGGGTCGGGCGGGGCGAGATGAGCATAGCGCTCGATCTCGCCGAGTTGAACGACGCGGTCGGTACCGAGGCGGCGGGTCAATTGTCCGGCGAGGGTGTAGCTCGGCACGGCGATGTAGGCCGTACCGCTCTCTCGGCGCAGCGCCTCGATTTCGGCGGCGAAGTCGTCCCAACCGCGCATCTGGGCGGTCGGATCACGTTCCGGCGGCAGGACGACGAGCCCGACCGCGGCATGGAGACAGAGAAGCAGGGTCAGGGCGAAACCGAGCGGCGCGGCGAGACGGGCGGCGGCGGTCGCGAGGCGCGCCGAAACTCCGCCGAGTTCGGGGATCGCCACGATCGCACGTGCCGCCATCCAGGCGAGGGCGGCGTAGAGCGGTGCCGGCCAGTTGCCCTCGATGCCGCCGTGGAGCGAGTGAGCGAGGAGATAGGCGAGGAACGGCGCCGAAGTGGCGAGCGGCAGCGCCGCGCCGGCCCCCTCCCCGCGCATCCAGGCGCGTCCCGTCCGCGCCGTGCCCCACACCACCAGAGGCGCGAGCGGCAGGCCGATCAGCAGCCACTGCACGCCGAGGAACTCGAGCAACTTCTCCGGCCGGAGCCCGTGCGGCACGGTGCGGCCGAACTGCTTCACGAAGGAGATCCACTCGTGCTCGGCGTTCCAAAGGACGACGGGGGCGAAAAGAGCGAGGGCGACCGCCCCGCCCGCCCACAGCTGCCGGGCGGCGAGCCAGCGCCGCGCCTCACCGGTGGCGACGAGCCAGAGAACGATACCGAGGCCGAGGAACAGCACCGAATATTTCGAGAAGAGGCCGAGGCCGGCGGTGACGCCGACGACGAGCCACCAGTTCGGGTTCCGCGAGGCGGTGAGCTCGGCGAGCGCCCACAACGTCGCTCCCCAGAAGAACACCGCAGGTGTGTCCGGGGTCATCAACACCGAGCCGGCACCGATCAGAATGGTGGCATTGAAGAGGACGACGGTGCGGGTGGCGACGGCGCGGCCGTCGATCAGCGCCACCGTCCGCCACAGGAAGAACGATCCGACGAAGGTGAGGATGGGAGCGAAGAGGCGCAATCCGAGCGCGGTGTCGCCGACGAGGGTGCGTCCGGCACGGATGACGAAGGCGACCATCGGAGCGTGGTCGTAATAGCCGGCCTGCAGCGTCATCGACCACAGGCGATAGTAGGCCTCGTCATCGGTGAGGCCGGTGAACGCCGCGACGACGAGACGGACGAGAAGCAGGGCGAGGAGGCCGCCGGCGACCGGGATCGGCGGCAGGCCGATCGACGGCCGTCCCGCCGGCTCCGATCCGCTCACCCGCGCCATCATTTGCGCCAGGTGAGGGTGGCTGAGACGGTGTAGTTGAACACCGCGCTCATCGCCGCGCCGGCGAACCCGGCGATCCACGGGCCGGTGTCGACCATCTCGAACAGGCCGGTGGCGACCCCCATGTTGGCGATCGTACCGACCGAGCAGACGACGTAGAAGGTCAGGAGACCCCAGACGAAGCTCACGCCGGTGAGGCGGCGGTCGCGATAGGTGAGCTGGTTGTTGAGCAGGAAGTTCCAGGTCATCGCCACCACCGAGGCGACGAACTCGCCCCAGGCGAAGGTGGAATCGAAGGCATGCAGCGACACCTTGAGCGCCACCAGATGGACCAGGATGCCCGAAGCGCCGACCGCGAGGAACATCAGGAAGCGCACCGGCACGACACCGCCGGAGAACTTGGAGAAGAGCAGACCGAGATATTCGGCGGTCACCAGACTGTCGAGCTTCGATTCGCCGGCGTGGCGTTCGCGGAAGGTGAAGGGCAGCTCGACCGTCTTCAGCGGCTCGGGCGACGAGGCGACGATGTCGAGCAGGATCTTGAAGCCCTCGCTCGACAGATCGTCGGCGACCGCCTCGACCTTCTCGCGCCGGATCATGAAGAAGCCGCTCATCGGATCGCTGAGGTCGATGTCGAGGAAGCGCCGGGCGAGCGCCGTCGCCGTCTCGCTGCCCCAGGCGCGAACCTTGGAGAATCCATCCCCCTGCGAGCCGCCCTCGACATAGCGGCTGCCGACGACCAGTTCGGCACCGTCGCGGATCGCTCCGAGCATCTTCGGCAACAAGGTCTCGTCGTGCTGCAGGTCGGCGTCCATCACCGCGACGACCGGCGCGGCGGAGGAGAGGATGCCCTCGATGCAGGCGCCGGCGAGACCGCGCCGGCCGACACGGCGGATGCAGCGGACCCGCGGATCGCGGCGCGAGATCTCCTTGGCGACCCGCCAGGTGCCGTCGGGACTGTCGTCGTCGACGAAGATCACCTCCCAGGCGATCTCGGCGAGCGTCGCCTCGAGCAGTCGCACCAGTTCGGGCACGTTGGCGCGCTCCCTGAAGGTCGGCACGACGACCGACAATTCGGGCGCGACGAGAGGGGCGACGGCGACGACGTGCACGGGGGCTTCCATCAGATGGACGACTTTCGCGAAGCGGATCGGCGGCATTCGGCGGCGACATCGCAGTGCCGCATATGCCGCACCGCCGCATGAGCGGGAACCGTGGCGTATTCGAGGCCGGAATTCAATCGTCGTGACGGAATGGCATCTCTGCGCTCGCGGTATCGTGACGCGGAAGCGGATGCGTGCCGTCGGGGGGGCGAACCGGCGCCGGCCGAAATGCTTGTCGGATGCGGCGATCCGGTCTAGGAACCTCGCGGCCCCGCGCGCGATGCGCGGGTTTTCGTGTTGGCCTCATGCCGATGCGTCGACTTTCGGATGATCGGACAGGAACGGGTGGATCGATGGCGAACGAGACGAAACCGAAAGCGCGTGTGCCGCGTGGCTTCGTCGATCGCGGACCGGCCGACGTCAAGGCGACCGAGGCGATGCTCGCCAAGATCCGCGAGATCTACGAGCTCTACGGCTTCGAGGCGGTGGAGACGCCGCTCGTCGAATACACCGACGCGCTGGGAAAATTCCTGCCCGATCAGGACCGGCCCAACGAGGGCGTCTTCTCGGTCCAGGACGACGACGAGCAGTGGCTGAGCCTGCGTTACGACCTGACCGCCCCGCTCGCCCGCTTCGCCGCCGAGAACTGGACGCAGATCCCCAAGCCCTATCGCAGCTATCGGGTCGGCTGGGTGTTCCGCAACGAGAAGCCGGGTCCCGGCCGCTTCCGCCAGTTCATGCAGTTCGACGCCGACACGGTCGGCGCGCCGTCGGTCGCGGCAGATGCCGAGATCTGCATGATGATGGCCGACGCGATGGAGGCGGTGGGCCTCGCGCGCGGCCAGTACGTGGTCAAGGTCAACAACCGCAAGGTCCTCGACGGGGTGATGGAGGCGATCGGGCTCGCCGGTGAGGAGAACGCCCACAAGCGGCTGACGGTGTTGAGGGCGATCGACAAGCTCGACAAGGTCGGGCCGGAGGGCGTGCGCGACCTGCTCGGCAAGGGGCGGCTGGACCAGTCCGGCGACTTCACGCCGGGGGCGGGGCTCGAGACGTCTCAGGCCAACTTCATTCTCGCGGTCATCCACGCCACGGTCGCTATTCAGGGGCAAGCGGGTGGTGGCGAGGCATATGGCAACGCCGCGGCTCTTACGCCGCATCCCGACTATCCTTTCGATGATTTCGTGTCCGGACTGGCGAATATCCGCTTCTCCGAAGGCGTATCGGAGCTGGCACAGATCAAGGCACTCGTCCTAGCGGCCGGTTATTTGGACGATCGCATCCGCATCGACCCCTCCGTCGTCCGCGGGCTCGAGTACTACACCGGTCCGGTCTACGAGGCGGAGCTGACCTTCGAGGTGCCGAACGACAAGGGCGAGATCGTCCGCTTCGGCTCGGTCGGCGGCGGCGGGCGCTATGACGGGCTCGTCTCGCGCTTCCTCTCCGAGCCGGCGCCGGCGACCGGTTTCTCGATCGGCGTGTCGCGGCTGATGACGGCGCTGAAGGCGGTGAAGAGCCCGATCCTGGCGTCTTCCGACGACCTCGGTCCGGTGGTCGTGCTGGTCATGGACAAGGACCAGACCGGCGCCTATCTGGCGCTGACCAAGCAGCTGCGCGATGCCGGTATCCGCGCCGAGATGTATCTCGGCTCGTCGGGGATGAAGGCGCAGATGAAATACGCCGATCGGCGGAAGTCGCCGTGCGTCGTCATCCAGGGCTCGAACGAACGCGAGGCCGGGGTCGTCCAGATCAAGGACCTGATCGAAGGGGCCAAGGCGGCCGAGGCGATCAAGTCCAACGCCGAATGGAAGGCGACGCGGGCGGCGCAGGTCGAGGTGCCTGTCGCCGAGATGGTGGCGACGGTGAAGGACATCCTCGCCCGACATTCGTGATACGGACTCCGGCAGATCGCTGCGCGACGCCGGGTTCAACACGTCGAAAGCCCTCGTTCGGACGGGCTATTCGACGAACGGAACAGGAAATCCGGATGACACCGTCCGGATTTCGTATGGCATCCGACACGGGTGCCACCGCGATCCCTTCTCACGACGCCTCGCACGGGAGTGACCCCATGGCGCCGAAATCCCCCACGGGCACCACGCCCCCCGGCCCCGAGGCCGAAATGCTGGCGATGCTGGCGGAGGCCGGGATCGAGACGCCGGAGGCGCTCGCCGAGCTCCTCGGCGGTGGCGGCGACGAGCTCTCCGCGTTCGATCCGACCGCCGAACTCGTGGCGCTGTTCCAGCGCGAGGTCGAGGCGGAGATGGTCGAGCCGGCGATCCTGCTGCCCGCCGATCTCTTCCTCGACACCGCCGGCGAGGACATCCGCCGCCG
>CALMFH010000248.1 GCA_937864925.1 uncultured Alphaproteobacteria bacterium
TCTCCTTCCCGATCCCCGAGGTCGTCTCCGGCATCAACGCCTTCATGCTCGGCGCTCAGTCGGTCAACCCCAACGTCAAGGTAAAGATCGTCTGGGTGAACTCCTGGTACGACCCGGGCAAGGAAGCCGACGCGGCCAAGGTGCTGATCGGTCAGGGCGCCGACATCCTGACCCAGCACACCGACTCCACCGCGGCACTGCAGGTGGCCCAGGAGAAGGGCATCCTCGGCTTCGGCCAGTCCTCCGACATGGACAAGTTCGCCCCCAAGGCGCAGATCACCGCCATCGTCGACGACTGGTCGCACTATTACATCGGCCGGGTGAAGGCCGCCCTCGACGGTAAGTGGAAGGCGATCGACACCTGGGACGGCATGAAGGAGGACGCGGTGGTCCTGCCGCCGATCAAGAACGTCCCCGACGACGTCAAGGCGATGGCCGAGAAGACCGCCGCGGCGATCAAGGCCGGCACGCTGAAGCCCTTCGGCGGCAAGATCACCAAGCAGGACGGCTCTGTGGTCGAGAACCTCGACGACGGCGCCATCCTGTCGATGAACTGGTACATCAAGGGCATCGACGACAAGCTGCCGCAGTGACGAGACCCGAGCGGCACGAGGTTTGCTGAGAAGCACACGTACCGCACGCGACCGACAGGGAGGGCGGGGCCGACGCTCCGCCCTTCGCACGAGGAGATCCCGATGCTCGCCTATGCCGCCGACTGGCTGAACATCCTCACCCGCTGGTTCCACCTCGTCGTGGGCATCGGCTGGATCGGCACCTCCTTCGCCTTCATCGCCCTCGACGTGTCGTTCCGGAAGCGACCGGAGACGCCGCCGACCGGGCTCGGCACCTCGTGGCTCGTCCACGGCGGCGGCTTCTACCATGTCGACAAGTACATGGTCGCCCCGCCGCGCCTGCCCGAGGACCTCATCTGGTACAAGTGGGACGCCTACCTCACCTTCGTCTCCGGCATCGTGCTGATGGCGGTGCAGTATTGGTGGAGCGCGCGCGCCTATCTGATCGACCCCAAGCTGATGTCGCTGGAGCCCTGGGCTGCGATCGCCATCTCCATCGCCTCGCTCACGGCCGGTTGGTTGATCTACGACCGCCTGTGCCGCTCGGTCCTGGGTGAGAAGCCGCTGGCGCTCGCCGCGGTCGTCTTCGCCCTGATCGTCGGCGCCGCCTGGGGCTACACTCACGTCTATTCCGGCCGCGGCGCCTTCATCCACGTCGGTGCCTTCGTCGGCACCATCATGGCCGCCAACGTCTTCCGGGTGATCATTCCCAATCAGAAGATCATGGTCGGCCAGTTGATCGCCGGGGAGGCCCCGGACGGTCGCCTCGGGGTGATCGCCAAGCAGCGCTCGGTGCACAACACCTATCTGACCCTCCCGGTCCTCCTGATGATGGTGTCGAACCACTATCCGGTGTTGACCAACCATCCGCAGAGCTGGCTGGTGGTGGCGCTGATCCTGGTGGTCGGCGGACCGATCCGCCACTTCATCGTCCGCCACGAGGCCGGCGATCCGATCGGCAAGATCCTCTGGGCCCCCGGCATCGCCGCGATCGGTCTCGTCGCCGCGCTGGTTCTCACGCTGCCCAAGACCGCGGCCGTGAGCGGCCCCGCCGTCTCCGACGCCGAGATCCTGACGCTGACCGCCAGGCACTGCACCATGTGCCACGCCGCCAAGCCGCGCCACGAGAGCTTCTCGGAGGCACCGAAGGGCGTGACGCTCGAAACCGTCGCCGACCTCGCCCGCTACGCACCGCTGGTGAAGGCTCAGGCCGTCGACACCGACGCCATGCCGCTCGGCAACGAGACCGGCTTCACCGCCGAAGACCGGGCGAAACTCGCCGCCTGGATCGCGGCGCACTGAGGGGAGGGCGTGATGCTCGACATCGCCGCGGTCAACGCGCTCGTGCCCGCCGATTTCGTCGCCCGTTTCGGCGACGTCGCCGAGCATTCGCCCTGGGTGGCGGAAGCCGCCGCACGCACTCGGCCCTACGCGACGCGCGAGGCGATGATCACCGCCTTCGCCGACGCCGTCGCCGCGGCACCTCCGGATATGCGACTCGCACTCATACGGGCGCATCCCGACTTGGCCGGCAAGGCCGCCCGCGCCGGGGCGATGGCCGAGGATTCCCGGCGCGAGCAGGCCGGTGTCGGGCTCGACAGCTTGACGGAAGCCGAGTACGCCCGATTTACCGATCTCAACACCCGCTATCGCGATCGGTTCGGGTTCCCGTTCATCTTCGCGGTGAAGGGGGCGACCAAGACGATGATCCTCGACGCCTTCGCGGCCCGTCTGCCGAACGACGCCGCGACGGAGTTCGAGACCGCGCTCGCCCAGATCGCCCGCATCTTCCGCTTCCGCCTGGAGGACCGCGTCGCACCGTGACGATGCCCGCCCGCTCCGCATCCGCCCCGCTCACCGCCGCCGAAGCTCGTGTGCTCGGTGATCGCGCCCAGACGCTCCTCGACGAACTGGCGTCGGTCACCGACACGCCGGGGCAGGTGAACCGCACCTATCTGTCGCCCGCCCACGCCCGCGCCATCGATCTGGTCGGCGCCTGGATGCGCGAACGCGGCATGGCGACGACGGTCGACGCCGTCGCCACCCTGCGCGGTCGCCGCGAGGCCGACATCACCCCCGAAACCGCGCCGACGCTGCTCGTCGGCTCCCACATCGACACGGTGATCGACGCCGGCAAGCTCGATGGCTGCCTCGGGGTGATCGCCGGTATTCTGGCGATCGAGGAGATCGAAGCGCGCGGCGAAAGACTCCCTTTCGCCGTCGAGATCCTCGCCTTCGGCGACGAGGAGGGGGTGCGGTTCCCCACCGCGCTCTCCTCGTCTTCGGCCGTCACCGGCACCTATCGCCGCGAGTGGCTCGAGGTGCGCGACCGCAAAGGCGTGTCGCTCGGCGAGGCGCTCGCCGCCTTCGGCTGCGACGCGAGCGCGATCGAAGCGGCGCGCATCGATCCCGCGGGCGTCGTCGGCTGGCTCGAGATCCACATCGAGCAGGGTCCGCTGCTCGAACATTGGAACATGCCGCTCGGCGTCGTCACCTCGATCGCCGGCCAGTCACGGTTCACCTTCTCGCTCGACGGCGTCGCCGGCCATGCCGGCACCGTGCCGATGGATCTGCGCCACGACGCATTGACCGGCCTCGCCGAGATCGCGCTCACCGTCGAACGGGTCGGCCGCCAGGGCACCAACGGTCTCGTCGCCACCGTCGGCCGGGTCGACGTCAAGCCCGGCGCCGGCAACACCGTGCCCGGCCGCATCGAGGCGACCCTCGACATCCGAGCCGGCGCCGACGCACCCCGCCTCGTCGCCATCGATCGCATCCGCTACGAGGCCGAACGCATCGCCGACCGCCGCGGCCTGCGGTTCGAGCTCACCCGCCACATCGACGTGCCGACCTGCCCGATGGACGAGGCACTGCAGGCCGCTTTCGCCCGCTCGGTCGGCTCGCTCGGCCTCGACGTCAGGCTGCTGCCGTCGGGCGCCGGCCACGACGCCATGGCGATGGCGCGGTCCTTCCCCGCGGCCATGCTCTTCGTCCGCTCGAAGGACGGCATCTCGCACAATCCGAAGGAATGGTCGTCGCCCGAGGACATCGGCCTCGGCGTCGAGGCGCTCACCCGGACCATCCTCGATCTGGCGAAAGGGCGGGGGACATGACCACGGTCCATCTCGCCCGCACGCTGTCCTTCCGCGACGACCCGGCGATCTCCGGATCGAGGGCGGTGGTCTTCCGCGAACGCGGTGCCGTCGTCGTCGGTGCCGACGGACGCATCGCCTGGGCCGGCGAGGCCGCGCATCTCCCCGAGATGTTCCACCCCACCGCCACCGTCGACCACGGCCGCGCCCTGCTCACCGCCGGCTTCGTCGACACCCACGTCCACTTCCCGCAGTGGCGCATGCTCGCCGCGCCCGGCCGTGACCTGCTCGAATGGTTGGAACGTTTCACCTTTCGCGAGGAAGCACGTTATGCGGACCGCATACATGCGGAGACGAGTGCCGAGATCTTCCTCGATCGCCTGATCGAGAACGGTACCACCAGCGCCGCGGTCTATTCGTCATCCCACGCGGTGGCCTGTGACGCCCTCTTCGCCGCCGCCGAGAAGCGCGGCATGGCGCTCGCCACCGGCAAGACGCTGATGGACCGTGCCTGTCCGGAGACCCTGCGCGACGATCCGGAATCCGGGATCGCCGAGAGCGCCGCGCTCATCGGCCGGTGGCACGGCCGCGGCCGGGCGTGCTACGCCGTGACGCCGCGCTTCGCCGTGACCTCGACCGAGACGCAACTGCGGCTCGCCGGCGAGTTGCTGCGCGCACACCCGACCTGCCTGATGCAGACCCACCTCTCGGAGAGCGCCCGCGAGATCGAGACGGTGAGGGCGCTGTTCCCGCGCGCCGCGAGCTACACCGACGTCTACGACCGCTTCGGTCTGCTCGGGCCCCGCTCGCTCTTCGGCCACGCCATCCACCTCGACGACGCCGAATGCACGCGCCTCTCCGAGACCGGCTCGGTGGCGGTGCATTGCCCGACCTCGAACTGCTTCCTCGGTTCCGGCCTGTTCGACATCGGCCGGCTCTCCCACCCCGATCGGCCGGTGCGGCTCGGGCTCGCCACCGACATCGGCGGCGGCACCTCGTGGTCGATGCTGGCGACCCAGGGCCGCGCCATCGAGGTCGCCCGCCTCGCCGGCGCCGAACTCGACGCCACCCGCGCCTTCTTCATCGCCACCCTCGGCAACGCCCGCGCCCTCGGCCTCGACGCCGAGATCGGCGCGCTCGAGCCCGGCCGCTTCGCCGACATGGTGGTGATCGACCCGCGCGCCACGCCGGTGCTCGCCGACCGCGACGACCTCTCCGAGAGCCTCGAGGATCTCCTCTTCGCCCTCGCCATCCTCGGCGACGAACGTGCCGTGCGCTCCACCTGGATCGCCGGCCGCTGCGCCCACGAAAAGCCAACCCTCACGGAAACCGCCCGATGACCGCACTCTCCGCTCGCATCTCGACTCTCGTCGACGCCCGCTTCGACGAGGAGGTCGCCTTCCTCGCCGAGCTGGTGAAGGTACCCTCCGACAATCCGCCGGGCGACTGCGCGCCGCACGCCGAGGTCACCGCCGGCCTGCTCGAGAAGCTCGGCTTCGTCGTGTCGCGCCATCCGGTACCGGAGGCGGTGGTGAAGGCGGCGGGCATGAAGACCGCCACCAACATCGTGGCGCGGCGCACCTACGGTTCGGGCGGCCCGGTGATCGCCCTCAACATCCACGGCGACGTCGTGCCTCCCGGCGAGGGTTGGACCGCCGACCCCTACGGCGCCGAGATCCGCGACGGCTGGATGTACGGCCGCGGCGTCGCCGTGTCGAAGTCCGACTTCGCCACCTACGCCTTCGCCATCCTGGCTCTCGAGAAGGCCGGCGTGGCGCTGAACGGTACGCTCGAGCTGCACGGCACCTGGGACGAGGAGGCCGGCGGCGAGATCGGCCCGAAGTGGCTGCTCGACGAGGGGATCGTGAAGCCCGATCTGGCGATCGCCGCCGGCTTCTCCTACGCCGTCGTCAACGCCCACAACGGCTGCCTGCATCTCGAGATCACCGTCGAGGGCCGCTCCGCCCACGCCGCCATGCCCTTCACCGGCGTCGATGCGCTGGAGGCGGCGACCGGCGTCTTGAACGCCCTCTACGCCTTCCGCAAGTCGCTCGTTGCCAAGGTCTCGGCCACGCCCGGCATCGGCTCGCCCCAGCTCACGGTGGGTCTGATCTCCGGCGGCATCAACACCAACGTCGTCCCCGACAAGGTGACGCTGCGTCTCGACCGCCGGATGATCCCGGAGGAGGTGCCGGAGGCGGTGGAGGCCGAGCTCGTCGCCCTGGTCGAGGGCGCGATGCGTGCCTATCCCGCGGCCCGCGCCGGTGTGAAGCGCATCCTGCTCGCCCGCCCGCTGACCCCGCTCGCCGGCTCCGAGAAGCTCTCCGAGGCGATCGCGAAGCGCGCCACGGAGGTCTTCGGCGTACCGGTCGGGGTCAACGGCGTGCCGCTCTACACCGACGCCCGCCACTACTCGGACGCCGGCATCCCCATCGTCCTCTACGGCGCCGGCCCGTGCACCATCACCGAGGCCAACGCCCACCGCGCCGACGAGCGCCTGCCGCTCGACGACCTGAAGAAGGCGACCAAGGTGATGGCCCTGGCGCTGGCCGATCTCCTGGAGTGAGCGGGGAGGCCCGTCGTCACTCCGCCTTCGGGCCCACCGCCACCACCGTCGGCTCGGCGGCGAACAGCCGCTTGGCCACCCGGCGGATGTCGTCGATGGTGACCTTCTCGATCAGCGAATTGCGCTTGTCGATGTAGTCGATGCCGAGCTCGTCGACCTGGATGGCGAGCAGTGAACCGGCGATCTTGTCGGAGGTGTCGAAACGCAGCGGATAACTGCCGACGAGATAGGCCTTGGCCTCGGAGAGTTCCGTCTCGCTCGGCCCCTGGTCACGCATCCTCGCGACCTCGGCCCGGATGATGGCGAGACTCTCGTCGACCTTGTCGGCGCGGGTCCCGACAGAACCGACGAAGAGGCCGGCGTGCATCATCGGCGACAGTCCGGTGGAGACCGAATAGGCCAGCCCCTTCTTCTCACGCACCTCGCGGTAGAGCCAAGACGAGAAGGTTCCGCCACCGAGGATGTGGTTCATCACATAGGCCGCGACGAAATCGGGATCGTCGCGCTTGAGGCCGATGCCGCCGAAGCGCACCACCGCTTGTGGGATCGGCGCCGTCTCCCGCACCGTGCCGCCGGCGACCGGCTTGGTCTCGGCGACCGGTGCGAGCTTGCCCTCCGCCGGCAGTTTCGCGAAGACCCGGTCGAGCAGCGGCCCCAGCGTCGCCGCATCGATGTCGCCGACCACCGCGATCTTCAGGCCCTTGCGGGTGAAGATCTTCGACTTCAGCTCCTTGATGTCGTCGATCGTCACCTTGGAGACACTCGCGACGGTGCCGTCCGCCGGCCGTCCGTAGGGGTGGTCGGGGAACACCGTCTTCGAGAACAGTCGACCGGCGATCGACTCGGGGTCCTTCTCGGCCCGCCGTCGCACCGCGATCGACTGCGCCCGCATCCGCTCCACCGCCTCGCCATCGAAGCGCGGCACGTTGAGTGCCAGGGCGAGCAGATCGAAGGCGGCGTCACGGTTTTCGCTCAGGGTCTTCATCTCGCCCTCGAAGCGGTCGCGCCCGTCGCGGAAGGTCACCTGCACCGAAAGGTCGTCGAGTTTTGCCTGGAACTGCTCCGAGGAGAGATCGCCGGCACCCTCGTCGAGCAGCGTCGACAGGAGGTCGGCCGCCCCCTCCTTGCCGAGCGGGTCCTGGGTGGAGCCGCCGAGGAAGGCGAAGTCGACCGCGATCAGCGGCACCGCGTGCTCCTCGACCAGCCACGCCTCGATCCCCGACGGGCTGACCACCCGCTGAATCTGCGTCGCACCGGCCGGTTCGGCGAGGGCCAGGGTCACGACGACGACGGCGACGGCGAAGCGCGCAAGAGCGGCGAGCGGTCGCCGCGGCAGACGAACGATGGCGTCGAGAGTGGCGACGGACATGGGGAGCGAACCTCGCGGGCGTCAGAAACGGGAGGCGGGCGGCAGTTCCGGCATCGACGCCTCTTCGTGGAGGCGGATGTGACCGGAAGACCCGGGGTCGAACGGCATCGGACGCTTGCTCACCGTCCTGCCGGTCGACGGCGCCGACTTGAGGAGACCGGTGGCGGAGCGGTCGACGGTGAGCCAGGTGACGGCGGCGGCCTTGACCTCGTCGCGGCTCACCTTGCGGATGCGTGCCGGCCAGGTGCGGACGTCTTCGATCGTCCCGCCGGTCGCCAGCGCCTGCCCGAAGATACGGGCGAGCGACGCCTGGCTGTCCTGCGATCGGATCGCCTCGGCCTGCACCTTCTTGGCGGCACGGTCGATCTCTTCCGTCGTCGGTCCTTCGGCGGCGAAGGCGGTGACGACCTCGTCGACGGCGCGGCCGAGATCCTCGAGGCTCACCCCGTCGCGCGGCGTGGCGTAGACCATCACCGTGCCGTCGTCGTGCGAGCCGGAGCGATAGTAGGCGCCGGCACTGGCGGCGAGGCCCTTCTCGGCGACGAGTGTGCGGTAGAGCCGGCTGCTGGAACCGCCGCCGAGCACGTCGGCGAGGATGTCGAGCGCCTCGCTCTCTCCCGGACGAGCGGTGCGCTCCGACGGCACCAGATAGACCCGCCGCCACGACGGCTGCGACACCCGTTCGTCGGCGAGGGTGACGAGGCGTGTCACACCTTCGATCGCCGGATCTCGTGGCCGTTTGCGCTCGCCCGGTTCCGCCCGGCGCGGCACCCGGCCGTAGGTGTCGAGGGCGAGATCACGCACCGTCTTCTCCTCGACATCGCCGGCGACCACCAGGACGGCGTTGTTCGGCGTGTAGAAGCGGTCGTAATAGGCGAAGGCGTCGGTAGCGGTCAGCGTCTCGAGCTCGTGCTTCCAGCCGATCACCGGAATCCGATAGGGGTGATTGCGATGCAGCGCCGCCTCCAGCGCCTCGCCGAGCTGGGCCGAAGGGTCGTTGTCGGTGCGCATCGAGCGCTCCTCCAGTACGACCTTCAGTTCCGGTTCCGCCACCTTGGCGTCGAAGGCGAGGTTCTGCATCCGATCGGCCTCGAGCGCCATCATCTTGGGCAGATGCTCCTTGGCCACCCGCTGGTAGTAGGCGGTGTAGTCGTAGGAGGTGAAGGCGTTCTCCTGACCGCCGATCTCCGCCACCTTCTTGGAGAAGATGCCGTCCGGGTTGGCCTTGGTGCCTTTGAACATCAGGTGTTCGAGGAAATGGGCGATCCCCGACCGGCCCGGTGGTTCGTCGGCCGATCCGGCCTTGTACCAGATCATGTGGGTCACCACCGGCGCCCGGTGGTCGGGGATGACGACGACGGTGAGACCGTTCGGCAGGGTGAAGGTGGTGACGGCGGCGCCGATCACCGGCGCGGCCGGTACCGCCGCCGACGCGGGTGTCTGAGCGTGAGACGGGGTGGCGAAGGCGAAGGCACCGAGGGCGGCGACGAGTACGAGACGCACCGAGCGTGAGCGCGGTGGCTCTGAGACGACGGATCGACGGTGCAACGGCTCATCCTCCGGAATCGAGAGTGATGGGAGACGACCGCCCGCCCTCCGAAGCCGACACGGCTTCGGCTCCGCGATGCGACGACGCCCGACGACGGGGCCGACGATCCCGTCGTCCACCTTCGTGTCCGACGGATATGGCGATTTTCGGTCCACTGCCAAGGGGGGCGTGACGCGCCTTCGCGCTCAGAGCGGCCACCATTTCGGCTTCCACGAGGATTTCTCCTCGGGCGCGGCGACCGGCGCGTTGGGCGACGGCTTGCGATATTCGGTCGGCGGCTCGATCAGGGTGCGGCGATTGCCGGGGTTCTCCGCCCGCTTGATCGCCTCGGCGTTGACCTGAGCCTGACCTGCCATCTGCTCCGGCGTCAACCGGCGGCCGGGATTGTCGTCGTAGATGCGTTGCTGGCCGGCCCCGGGGATGGCGTAGCGCGCCAATTCCTCCGGCGTCATGACGCGCCCACTCTTCGACGGGTCGACATCTTTCTCGAGCGCCGCGTTGCGCTGCTCTTCCGCGACGTCCTCCGGATTGCGCGGGAAACGCGTCGGAGTCGCCGTGTTCGGATCGAGCGGTTCGCGCAACTCGCGCTTCGGCGGCACCACCAGCGGCGCGCGCGGGCGATACTCGACCGGCTTCTCGTGCGGATCGATGGCGCCGAGGCCGGCCATGAAGCCCTTCATCAGGTTGGTGTCGACCGCACCGGTGTCCGACCCCTCTTCGACGAAGCCGTCGGTCGAACTCGCGCAGCCGGAAAGAAGCGCCGCCAGGAGCAGAACCGCGGGGGCGCTCGGCGCCGTCTTCGAGAACTTCGTCGTCACGGAGTTGGATCTCCCGGCCGGCCCGGACGCGGACGTCGCGAGCCCGTGCACACGATGCGAACACACTCACGGCGGCGAAACCACTTTCGCCGCCCTACGCGCCTCAGGAAGACCCGGACTTTGTGGCATCCTTGGGACCGGAGACGAGCGAGTCATACAGGAGCCCGGCGACCCCGACAACGATCCAGACGTCGGCGAGGTTGAACACGTACCACGAGCGCGACCGATCGGGCAGGAACAGATGGGCGAAATCGACCACCGCCCCCCACCACGCCCGGTCGATGGCATTGCCGATCGCCCCACCGGCGACGAGGCCGAGCGAGACGGCGAGGAGCCGGCTCTCGACCCTGGCCATCCACACCGTCAACGCCACCGACGCGGCCACCGAGAAGGCGACGAGCACCCAGCGGCCGAGATCGCTCTGCGCCTGGAAGAAGCCGTAGGAGATACCGTAGTTCCAGATCAGCCTGAGTTCGGCGAAGGGGGCGAGCGCGATCGGCCCGGTCTCTTCGAGCCGCACCTCGAGCAGCAGCCACAGTTTCGAGGCCTGATCGGCGACAAGTCCGAGGACCGTCACGATCAGGCCGAGCCGGAAGGGCGACAGCCGGCTCATGCCGCCCCGCCCCGCGTCCGCCATTCCCGGAGCGCCGCCGCATCGCGCGCCGAGACATCGGGGAATTCGGCATCCGAGCCCACGTCCGCCACGATCCGCCACGAGCGGGCGCACTTCGGCCCCTCCGCCTTCACCGGTTCCACCGCGACGCCGGTGACGTCGTAGAGGCGGAAGGCGGCTTCGGGGGCCGCGTCGGTCGAGATCGTGACCGCCGAAGTGATCGCCACTTCGGCGAGATCGACGCCGTCGAGGGCGGCGATCAGGTCGACGTCGGTGACATGGACGATCGGTGCCGCCTCGAGGCTGGAGCCGATGCGCTTCGCCGCGCGTTCGAGCTCGAGCGCTCCGGTGACGACCCGGCGGACGTCGCGAACCTTGGCCCACTTCGCCGCCAGTGCCTCGTTCTTCCAGGCGCTCGGCAGCTCGGGGAAGAGCTCGAGGTGGATCGAGGGCGCGCCCGGATGGGCATGACCCCAGGCCTCTTCCATGGTGAAGGGCAGCATCGGCGCCAGCCACTTGGCGAGAGCGTCGAAGAGCTGCGCCACCACGGCGAGCGCCGCCCGCCGCTTCACCGACGAGTGCGGCTCGCAGTAGAGCGCATCCTTGCGGACGTCGAAGTAGAAGGCCGAGAGATCGACGACCATGAAGTTCATGATCGCCCCGACCACCCGCTTGAAGTCGTACTCGGCATAGCCCGCCTTCACCGTCTCGCCGATCTCGAAGAGACGATGCAGCATCAGCCGCTCGAGCTCCGGCATCTCCGAAAGCGTCGGATCGAGCGTCGCGTCGTGATGGGCGAGCGTGCCGAGCATCCAGCGGACGGTGTTGCGGAGCTTGCGATAGGCCTCGACGTTGGTCTTGAGGATCTCCGGGCCGATCCGGAGGTCGTCGGCGTAGTCGGAGGTCATCACCCACAGACGCAGGATGTCGGCACCCGACTGGGCGATGACGTCCTGGGGGGAGACGATGTTGCCGAGTGACTTCGACATCTTACGGCCGTCTTCGGCCATGACGAAGCCGTGGGTCAGCACCGAGTCGTAGGGCGCCCGCCCGTTGGTGCCGCAGCTCTCGAGCAGCGAGGAATGGAACCAGCCGCGATGCTGGTCCGAGCCCTCGAGATACATGTCCGCCGGCCACTTCAGGTCGGGACGCTTCCTCAGGCAGAAAGCGTGGGTCGAGCCCGAATCGAACCAGACGTCGAGGATGTCGGTGACCTGTTCCCAGTTCTCGAGATCGTCGACCAGCCCGCCGAGGAAACGCTCCTTGGCACCGGCCTCGTACCAAGCGTCGGCACCGTGGGCGACGAAGGCGTCGTGGACGCGCTTCATCAGCTCGTCGTTCTCGGCGAAATGCGGTCCCGGCGCCAGTTCGTGGGTCTTGGCATGACGGAACACCGCGATCGGCACGCCCCAGGCGCGCTGACGCGACACCACCCAGTCCGGGCGGTTGGCGATCATGCCGGTGAGCCGGTTCTGACCGGCGGCCGGATAGAAGGTGGTCTCGCCGATCGCGCGCAGCGCCCGGGCGCGCAGGGTATCGCCCTGACCTTCGATGTCGCGGTCCATGTGGATGAACCACTGCGGCGTGTTGCGGAAGATCACCGGCTTCTTGGAACGCCAGGAGTGCGGGTACTGATGCTTCAGCCGACCGCGCGCCAGAAGCGCGTTCGCCTCGATCAGCGCCCGGATGACCGCGGCGTTGGCGTCGCCCTTCTCGCCGTCGGCGGTGATGACGACGGCGCCGGTCAGCCCCGGCGCGTCTTCGGTGAGCACGCCGGCGTCGTCGACGGTGAAGGGGATCTCGGTGTCGATGCTGCGCGCCTCGAGATGCCGCGCGTTCGCCATCCAGATCTCGAAGTCCTCACGACCGTGGCCCGGCGCGGTGTGGACGAAGCCGGTGCCCGAATCGTCGGTGACGTGGTCGCCGTCGAGCAGGGGGACGACGAACCTGTAACCCTCACCGAGACCGTGGAGCGGATGGGTGAGCGCGATGTTCTCCAACTGATCAGCGGATACGGGGCAAACCTTCTCGAAAGCCTCGACCTTGGCGGCCTTCATCACCTCGTCGGCGAGCTTGTCGGCGAGGATCAGCAGGTCTCCCAACTTGGCCCAATTGCCCTCCGGCGTCGCGGTGATGCGGTAGAGGCCGTAGGCGATGCGGTTCGAATAGGAGACCGCGCGGTTGCCCGGGATCGTCCACGGCGTCGTCGTCCAGATGACGACGGATGCCTTTTCGAGTGCATCAAGAGCCGCTTTCGCCGCGTCCGGTCCACCGTCGACCATGGGTCCAACACCGACAGTTCCGGGGACCACCGGGAACTTCACGAAGATCGTGTCGCTCGTGTAGTCCTGGTACTCGACCTCGGCCTCGGCCAGAGCGGTGCGCTCCACCACCGACCACATCACCGGCTTGGAGCCGCGATAGAGCTGGCCGGAAGTGGCGAACTTCTGGATCTCGTTCGCGATCACCGCCTCGGCGTCGTAGCTCATGGTGAGATACGGATCACGGAAATCGCCGACGACGCCGAGGCGCTGGAACTCGGCCGACTGCACGCCGACCCAGTGCTCGGCGAAGGCGCGGCACTCGGCGCGGAACTCGTTGATCGGCACCTCGTCCTTGTTCTTGCCCGCGGCGCGATACTTCTCCTCGATCTTCCACTCGATCGGCAGGCCGTGGCAGTCCCAGCCCGGAACGTAGTTAGAGTCGAACCCTTCCATCTGCTTCTGGCGGGTGATCACGTCCTTGAGGATCTTGTTCAGCGCGTGGCCGATGTGCAGGTGGCCGTTGGCGTAGGGAGGGCCGTCGTGCAGGACGAACTTCGGTCGTCCCGCGGCCTTCGCCCGCTGGGCGCGATAGAGGTCGTCCTTCTCCCACTTCGCCAGGATCTCCGGCTCGCGCTGCGGCAGGCCGGCGCGCATCGGGAAATCGGTCTTGGGCAGGTACAGGGTCTTGGAATAGTCGACGGGTTCGGCGGTCATCTCGGCATCCGACATCGGGAGAATTCGACAGAGGCGACCGTCGGGCCGCCGCTCGCTCGGCGCGCTCGAGCCCGCGATCGGGCGAGCGGAGGTACCCCGGATCCGGCGGAGGGCGTCAGACGCGACCGCACGGAGCCGGGCCGATAATTCGCGTCACCGAAGCGCGCGCGGCGAGAAAGCTCGCCGGATCGGCCGTCCGAGAACTCATGGGCGCTGTTTCTAACAGGTGACGCCGCGAACCGGAAGGGGCGGAATGCCGCCGCCGACCTCGCCTTTCGGGCATCTCGACCCCTGCCGGCGGGCGGGCGACGCACGGCTCCCATGCCGGCGCGGCGGGGGCGAGCCGCTTGCATCTGCGACCGCCACGTCGTCTCATCCGTCTACCATACCAGCCATCGGAGCCCGTCCATGTCCTACGTCCCCGCCGCCGATCGCTATGCGCGCGCCACCTTCCGCCGCTGCGGCCGCTCCGGTCTCGACCTCCCGGCCCTTTCCCTCGGCCTCTGGCACAATTTCGGCGACGTCGACCCGATCGCGACCCAGCGCGCCATCCTGCGCCGCGCCTTCGATCTCGGCATCACCCACTTCGACCTCGCCAACAACTACGGCCCGCCCTACGGCTCCGCGGAGATCAACTTCGGCCGTCTGGTGAAGGAGGACTTCGCCGCCCATCGTGACGAGTTGATCATCTCGTCGAAGGCCGGCTGGGACATGTGGCCCGGCCCCTACGGCCAGGGCGGCGGCGGTCGCAAATACGTCATGGCGAGTTGCGACCAGAGCCTGAAGCGGATGGGGATCGACTACGTCGACATCTTCTATTCGCACCGCTTCGACGCCACGACGCCGCTCGAGGAGACCGCCTCGGCGCTCGCCGACATCGTCCGCCAGGGCAAGGCGCTCTATGTCGGCATCTCGTCCTATTCGGCGACCAAGACGCGGGCGATGGCGAAGCTGCTCGCCGAGCGCGGCACACCGCTGCTCATCCACCAGCCCTCCTACAACATGTTCAATCGCTGGATCGAACGCGGTCTGCTCGACGCCACCGAGGAGGTCGGTGCCGGAGTCATCGCCTTCACGCCCCTGGCCCAGGGGCTGCTCACGAACAGGTATCTCGCCGGCGTGCCCGCCGATGCCCGCGTCAACAAGCCGGGCGGCGGCTCGCTCCGGCCGGCGCATCTGTCGGAGGAGAACCTCGCCCGCGCCCGGGCGCTGGCCAAGATCGCCGAAAGGCGCGGTCAGAGCCTCGCTCAGATGGCGATCGCCTGGGTGCTGCGCGACCCGCGGGTCACCTCGGCGCTGATCGGCGCCAGTTCCGTCCGACAGATCGAGGAGAACGTCGCCGCCCTCGGTGGGCTCGCCTTTTCGCCCGAGGAGCTCGCCGAGATCGACCGGCACGCGGTCGACGCCGGCATCAGCCTGTGGGCGAAGCCGGAGAACGACCAGCCGGTGTGACGCTCGTCGGTCCGACGCGGTCGCCGCCGCGTCATACTTGGCCCATGGAATTCGGACTCGTCCGAATTCCATGGGCGTCACGGCCCGACCGGCCGACGCCCGTTCGGGCCCGCCTTCGTTCACGAAGTTTCGAACAGGTCGAAACTTCGTGAACTCGGTATCACTCGAGCGGTGGCACCTCACGCGACCGCCCGTGCACGCGCTCGCGATGGACGATGTAGAGGCCGGAGCCGACGATGACGGCGATGCCGACCCAGGTCGGGCCGTCGGGGAAGTCGCCGAACACCAGGAAGCCGAGGATCGTCGCCGAGACGATCTCGAGGTAGCCGAAGGGGGCGAGCACCGCGGCGGGCGCGAATTCGAAGGCGCGCACGATCATCCCGTGGGTGAGGAAGGAGAGCGCGCCGATGCCGAGGAACCACACCCAGGAGGCACCTTGCGGCATCACCGGCGGCCGGGAGAGCAGTCCCGCCGCCGCAGTGGCGGCCAGGACCACGCCGAGCGCCACCGTACCGACCACGCCGGTGACGAACTGTACCGCCACCAGACTACCCTCGCCGGCGAGCCGCCGCGTCATCACGTGGTAGCCGGCGAAGGTGAAGGCGGCGCCGAGCGGCAACAGCGCCGTCGCCCCGAACTGCTCGAAGCTCGGTCGGATGATCATCAACGTGCCGAGGAAGCCGACCCCGCACGCCGCCCACCGCCGCCATCCCACCGTCTCGCCGAGCAGCCACGGCGACGCCGCGGTGAGGATCATCGGTTCGGCGAAGGCGATGGCGAGCGCATCGGTGAGCGGCATCGTCGCCAGGGCCGAGAAGAACATCAGCGACGTGGCGGCGAGGAACAGCGAGCGCAACACGTGGCCGAGAAGCTTCGGCGGCACCAACCGCCGGCCTTCGCCGAGGGCCGATCCCACCAGCACCGCCGCCACCAACTGGCCGACGAAGCGGCCGAAGGCGACCTCGAGCGCCGGCATCTCGGCGGTCAGAAGTTTGGCGAGCACGTCCATCGTCGGCACGATCAGCATCGCCACGGTCATGATGCCGATACCGCGTACGATCGTCTGCTGACGGGCGTGGTCGTCCTGCGGGATCTCGGTCATGGCCGCAGCTCGGCGAGCGCCCGGTCGAGGGCGGTCCCCGGTCCGACCGCCGTGAGCACCGCCCGCGCCTCGGCGCAGTCGAGCCTCATCTGCGCGATCAACCCGTCGAGCGAGGCGAACTTCGCCTCCGGCCTGAGGTAGGAGACGAAGCCGATGTCGGCGGTCCGGCCGTAGAGGTCGCCGGAGAAGTCGAGGACATGCGTCTCGAGCACCGGCGCGCCGTCGTCGAACTGCGGCCGCCGCCCCCAGTTGGCGGCGCCGAAATGCGTCGTCCCGTCGACGCTGAAGGTCACCGCATAGACCCCGTGCTTCAATCGGCAGTCGTCGGAGAGGCGCATGTTGGCGGTCGGGAAGCCGAGGTCGCGGCCCCGTCGGTCGCCCCCGACGATGGTACCCTCGACGAACCAGCGATAACCGAGCAGCCCGGCCGCTTCGGCGAGGTCGCCGCGTTCCAGCGCCGCGCGGATACGGCTCGACGACACCAGCACCCCGTCCTCGGCCAGATGCGGCTCGACCACGTCGACCTCGAAGCCGCAGCGGCGCCCGGCCTCGGACAGGAAGGCCGGCGAACCCGCTCGGCCCTTGCCGAAATGGAAGTCCCAACCGACGGTGGCGGCGGCGAGGCCGAGGCCGTCGACCAGCACGCGGCCGACGAAATCCTCCGCCGAGAGCCCCGCGAGATCGCCGTCGAAGGGGACGACCACCAGCCCGTCGAGGCCGAGTGCAGCGGCGAGCCGCGCCTTCGCCGCCGGCGGCGTCAACCGGAACACCGGCTTGTCGGGCGCGAAGAACGAGCGCGGATGCGGCTCGAAGGTCACTGCCAGCGCCGGCCGCCCGGCGGCATGCGCCCGATCGAGGGTGGCGGCGAGCACCGCCTGATGGCCGCGATGGATGCCGTCGAAGTTGCCGATGGCGACGTGAGCGCCGCGCAACGACGCCGGCAGGCCGTCGCCGAAGGCGATCGACCGGAACGGCGACGGGCGCGAGGATGGAGGCTCGGACATTCGGCGAGGTCGTGAGATCGGCATCGGTGGAAGCCGCGCCGTTCGGGCGGGCGAAACGAGCCGCGACCCTGCCCGAGGCGAGGCCGCACGGTCAAGCCCGCGCGGCGCAGCCCTCCTCTTCGCCGATCATCGTCTCGATGCGGCGGTTCGCGATCGGCGACGCGCCGATCAGGCCGCGGCTTCTTCCTTCGGCCGCGGCGGCACCATGACGATCGCCTGGCCGTCGAGCACGACGGCGTCGCCGACATGGGCTTCGCAGTGCAGGGTGCAGCGCCGGCCCTTCTCGGAGAGATCGATCACCTCGACCGAGACCACCACCGTCTCGCCGATCTTCACCGGCGCCTTGAAGTGGAGCGTCTGCGACAGGTAGACCGCGCCCGGTCCCGGCAGGCGGGTACCGAGGATCGCCGAGATCAGACTGGCGGTGTAGAGCCCGTGGGCGATGCGTTGGCCGAACCGGGTCTTCGACGCGTAGACGTCGCACAGATGGATCGGATTGTCGTCTCCCGACAGCTGCGCGAATCCGATCACGTCGGAATCCTCGACCGTTCGGGTCAGGCTCTCCTTCATTCCGATGGAAAGATCTTCGAAGAAGTAGGACTTCAGCACCGGTACCGACATGAGGGACCTCTCCAGACGAACACGTTCGTCACGATGTTCGAGACATTCTACACGAGCCTTCGCCCGAGACCAGCGAGCCTCAATACGGACCCGGGCGAAAGTATGAATCGCGGAGTAACCACGATCTCTCCAATTCGATGACTCTTCGAAGCGATTTGCGCCATTAACCGAATGTTGGATTCTCCGCGGTAGATTGTCCCATGGGCTCGGGGGAGTGGTACGGATCGAACGACGATCGGTCACCGCCCTCCCGAAATGAACACCAAGGAAGCGACTCGACAGGGGACGTCGCAGCCCGTTTCGGAGTACGAACTCATGGCGCTGGATCTCTCGATGCCGGTTCTCGTGGTCGACGACTACAAGACGATGATCCGCATCATCCGCAATCTCCTCAAGCAGCTCGGTTTCGACGACGTCGACGAAGCGTCGGACGGCACCGAGGCGCTCGGCAAGATGAAGGAACGCCGCTACGGCCTCGTCATCTCCGACTGGAACATGGAACCGATGACCGGCTACGAGCTCCTGAAGCACGTGCGTGCCGACACCGGCCTGTCGAAGACCCCGTTCATCATGGTGACGGCCGAGTCCAAGACCGAGAACGTCATCGCCGCCAAGAAGGCGGGCGTCAACAACTACATCGTCAAGCCGTTCAATGCGCAGACGCTGAAGGGTAAGATCGAGGCGGTGTTCTCCGACTGATCGGCCGCGAGCCGCGAAGGGACCGGCGGCGAGTGGGGATTCCCGCCGGTTTGACACTCCTGAGGGGACGAAGAACATGGCGCCGGCCAGCCCGGAGCAACTGACGCACATCGTCGATTTCCTCCGTCGCGAGAGACGTGATCTCTCGCTGGAGGACGTGATGGTCCTCGCCGAACGCATGGCGGCGACCCTCGACGAGACGATGGCGCGCGTCGACACTCTGCTCCACGACGAATTCAAGTCCATCGTCGGCGAGATCGCCACGCTGCGGCGCGACATCGGGGGCATCCGCCCCGATCACATGCGCTTCGAACGGATCCCGGAAGCCGGCCGCGAGCTCGATGCCGTGGTCGAGGCGACCGAGACGGCGACCGTCGCAATCATGGAAGCGGCCGAGACCATCATGGCCGCCGACACCTCCGATCCGGAGGCCTACAAGGCGCTGGTCGACGACAAGATGATCGTCATCTTCGAAGCCTGCTCCTTCCAGGACATCACCGGCCAACGCATCCGTAAGGTGGTGCGCACCCTCGGCTGGATCGAGGAACGCCTCGGCCAGTTGAGCCAGCGGTTGAAGTTCGGCGAGGCCGAAGCACTCCATGTCCACGAGACCGACGAGGAGCGGCGCCAGCGCGAACTCATCCTCCACGGCCCGCAGATGAAGGGCGAGGGCGTCAGCCAGGATTTCGTCGACGACGTCTTCGCCACCTCCGACCAGGACGCCATCGACAAGCTCTTCGACTGATCTTCGCCCGATGTCGAACCGCGAAGCCGCCCGATCCCACGGGCGGCTTCGTGCGTTTCGATCGAGGCCGGGATCAGCGAGCCGCGGTGCCGGGGATGATGCGGATGCCCGGCCGTGGCGCGTCCGGCTCTGCGGCCGCCACCGCCGCGGGGCGCGGTTGCGGCCTGGGGTTCGGCCGTAGGTTCGGTGATGCGGCGGCCGCCGGAGCCGGGGGCGCCGCGGGAGTCGGGCGGGCCGCCGCCGCAGCCTGGGTCGCCGGCCGGGCCGCCGCAGCGCGGCCTTCGGAGGAAGGAGCCGATTTCGCCGGCGTCGCCGCCTGCAACACCTCGGCGCGAACCGGCCGTGGCGGCGCGAACAGGAAGCCCTGGCCGTACTTCACCCCGTAGTCGAGCACGTCGACCACATCGGCCTCGCGTTCGACATGATCGGCGATCAGTTCCATGCCGAAACGTTGGAAATAGTCGGCGAGATCGGCCGGATGGATGTCGGTTCCGAGATCTCCGGCGCGGCCGAGTAGCCGGTCGGTGGTGATCTTGACGTATTTGAAGCCGAGATCGGCGAGGTTCTGGAAACTGATCTTCAGATCCGCCACCTGATCGATCGAGAAGCGGAAGCCGAGACCGCGCAGCAGCCGGAGTCCCTCGCTCTCGATCGGCCCGATGGTGCGCACCGACCCGTGCGGGAATTCGAGCACCAGCATGTCGCAGAGATCGCGATTGCCCTCGAGCACGCGGACGAAGTCCTCGAAGAACGCGGCATCGGCGAGACTGGCCGGCGACAGGTTGAGAAAGATCCCGACCTCCTTCGACCGCGTCGCCAGCCGGCGCAGGATCTGCACCGACTTCATCAGGATCTGCTGGTCGATCGTCGCCACGTAGCCTCGCGCCTCGGCGAGCGCGATGTAGTCGGACGGGTGGATGGTCTCGCCGTCCTCGGTTCTGAGCCGGGTCAGGCACTCGTAGAACCTTACCTTGCGTTGCGGCAAGGTGACGATCGGCTGGAGATGCAGATCGATCCGCTCGGCGTCGATCGCCCCGCGCACCACGGCGAGGAAGCCGTCGGCGCCGAGATGGGCGAACCGATCCGGAACCAGCGGTGACACGCCTTCCGGTCGCGGCGCCACACCGTTGCGTCGTGGCGGTGCTCCGACCTCGGCGCCACCGGTACGCGGCTGCGGCGAACGGCTCTCGGCGACGGCGATCTCGAGATCGGCGACCGTCTCGATCACCTGACGGGTGAGTGTCCCGATCACCTCGACTTCGGCGGCGATCTCGCCGAGGTCGTCGCGACGGTGGCGCACACCGCCGTCCTCCATCGCGCCGAGGCGCCGTTCGATCGCGGTGAGGTCGCCTTCGATCTCGGCGAGCCGGCGTCCGATGGCGGTGAACCGCGTCTCGGTGTCCCGCCGTCCGCGCCGCCGCAGCCCGTCGAGGCGCAGCAGCACCAGGATGGCGAACACCACCACCGCCCCGGCGATGGCGTTGCCGGTGGTGGCGTCGAACCGATAACGGGCGATCACTCCGACCGATGCGGCGACGACCGGGAGGCAGATCGCGATGAACAGGTCGGCGAAACGGCGCATGGATCGTCTCGAGGGACATCGTCCCGTGGCGAGGAAGGCCCGACCGGCCCGAAGCCCGGCCGGTGACGGCGGATCGCAGCCACCATGCCTGATTCACGCCTGCGAGGCCAAGCGATCGCCGTTCGCGCACGACGCCGATCCGCGGTTTTCCACGATGGAGCGTCGATCTCGTACCCTGCCGGTCGCGCAGAGGTGATCGCCGCAGCGGCGCTTCGCCTTGACCCCGCCCCGCCCGGCCCCCCAAATGCCACGCATTCGGCCGGCGGCGAGATCGCCGCCGGCCCCTCCGAAGCATCCGGGAGACCGTCGCGATGATCACTCTCAACGTCGAAGGCATGACCTGCATGGGCTGCGTCGCCAGCGTCGAGACGGCGCTGAAGAAGGCCGACCCGTCGGCGAAGGTCGCCGTCGACCTGCCCACCGGCAAGGTCGACGTCGAAGGAGCCCTGTCCTACGAAGCCGCCAAGGACGTCATCGAAGCGACCGGGTTCGACGTGAAGTCCTGAGGCGGTCCCTCCGCCGCGTCCGAGGCGGTCGGCCCGACACATCGCGCAGCTTCTCCGCCGGTGGCCGCGTCTTCCTGGCGGCGTGCCACCGCGGCCGATTGCGTCGGGCGCGCTTCGGTGGCATGACGCAACGTCCCTTCCCGCCGGATCTTGCCCGCGATGAGCTTCTTCCGCGTCTATCTCCGCGCCCTCGGCCTGGTCGGGCCGGACAAGGGCCTCGCCCTCGGCCTGGCCTTCGCCGGCGTCGTCCTCGCCTTCCTCGGCTTCGCCGAGCCGATCCTGTTCGGCAAGGTGGTCGACGCGCTGACCAACGCGCGGCCGGCGATGGGCATAGTCGCGCTGTGGGCCGGGCTCGGCTTCGTCGGCATCGCCGCCGGCATCTTCGTCTCCCTCCATGCCGATCGGCTGGCACACCGCCGTCGGCTCGAGGTGATGAAGAACTTCTTCGAACACGTCATCCAGCTGCCGGCGTCGTTCCATTCCGACGAGCAGTCCGGCCGCCTCATCGCGGTGATGCTGCGCGGCACCGACCACCTGTTCTCGCTCCTGCTGTCGGTGTTCCGCGAACACCTGACCGGCATCGTCATGCTCCTCACCCTGGTGCCGGTGGCGATCTGGATGAACTGGCGCATGGGCCTGCTGCTGCTCGGCCTGATGGTGATCTACACTTCGCTGTCGGCAGTGGTGGTGCGCAAGACCCGCTTCGGCCAGGAGCGTGCCGAGACCTACCACTCCGAGCTCTCCGGCCGCGTCGTCGACGTCATCGGCAACGTCTCGGTGGTGCAGTCCTTCACCCGCCTGCAGGAGGAGGCCCGCGCCCTCCAGGGCATCATGGGCAACCTTATCGCGGCGCAGTTCCCGGTGCTGAACTGGTGGGCGCTCGCCTCGATCCTCACCCGTGCCGCCGCGACCGTCACCATCGTCTCGCTCTTCGCGCTGGGCACGACGCTGCACGCCCGCGGCGAGATCACCGTCGGCGAGATCGTCTCCTACGTCGGTTTCGCCACCATGCTGATCGGCCGGCTCGACCAGCTCACCCATTTCCTGTCGAGCCTCGTCTTCGACGCCGCCGGGATGCGCCAGTTCTTCGCCGTACTCGACCAGACCTCGACCCTGGTGGAGAAGCCGGGAGCCCCGCCGCTGAAGGTCTCCGGCGGACGGGTGGTCTTCGATCGCGTGTCGTTCAAATACCCGAACTCCAACTCCGGTATCTTCGACGTCACCTTCGTCGCCGAGCCGGGGGAGACGGTGGCGATCGTCGGCCCGACCGGTTCGGGCAAGTCGACCGCGCTCGCGCTTCTCCAGCGCGCCCGCGATCCCGACGCCGGCTGCGTCACCATCGACGGTCAGGACCTGCGCGACGTCACCATCGACAGCATTCGTCGCTCGATCGGCGTCGTCTTCCAGGACCCCGGCCTGTTCGACCGCTCGATCGCCGAGAACCTGCGCATCGGCAAGCCCGACGCCTCCGACGACGAGATCCGTCGCGCCGCCCGCTTGGCGGAAGCCGACGGCTTCATCGAGAACAAGACCGGCGGCTACGACACCCGCGCCGGCGAACGCGGCCGCGGCCTGTCGGGTGGCGAACGCCAGCGCCTCGCCATCGCCCGCGCCGTGCTCAAGAACGCCCCGATCCTCATCCTCGACGAGGCGACCTCGGCGCTCGACAACGAGACCGAGCTGAAGATCAAGCGCGCCCTCGACAAGCTCGCCCGCGACCGCACCACCTTCGTCATCGCCCACCGCCTGTCGACGGTGCGCTCCGCCGACAAGATCCTCTACATGGAAGCCGGCCGCATCCTCGAGGTCGGCCGCTTCGACGAACTGGTCGAAAAGGGCGGCCGCTTCGCCGATCTGGTCGAGGCCGGCGAACTGAAGGACGAGGAGGAGGAAGAAGCGGCGGGCTCGCCGGGGTGAGCGCCGGCGTCCGCGTCGATTCCGACCATCTCGAAGGACGGCGGGGTTGCCGCTGAACTCGTTCTGCTGCTACGCGGTCATCCCCGGCGGGCGAAGCGAGGAAAGGGTATCCATCAGCCTCGCATTTTGCTGAAATACCGATGGCTCCCTTCCCCTCCGCGCCTGTCGGCACTCCGGCCGGGGAAGACGATGGTGGTCGCGGCGACGGAATCGGCACAGCCGAAACCCGGTCGAACGGTGCAGTTCTCCCCCGGGGAACGCCGATCGTTCCAATTCGAACGATCCGCCGAACCGGATCTTCGCATCCCTCCGCTAGAGACGACGGACCGCGGCCGCGTCTGCACACGCGGTTTCCGTCGATCTCGAGCAACGGGTCCCGTATGGCTTCGGTTTCCTCCGCTTCCTCCTCGCCCTTCGGCGCCGCCTCCGACATCGCTCCCGGTACTTTCGTCGCCACCACCGCCGACCGCAGCGACTGGCGCCCCGCGCCGATCACACCCGGTTGGATCCGGGAAGGCGCACCCGTCGCCCGCTTCGTGCCGCTCGCCCGCGGCCGCGACGATCTCGGCTCGACGACGCTGTGGGACTGCACCGCCGGCACCTTCGAGTGGCACTTCGGCTGGGACGAGACCGTCCACATCCTCGGCGGCGCCGTCACCGTGACCCTGCCCAACGGTGACGTGCATCGGCTGACCGCCGGCTCCGTCGCCTTCTTCCCCGGCGGCTCGACCGCGGTGTGGACCGTCGAGGGCCACGTCCGCAAACTCGCGGTCTGCCGCCGCGTCTTCCCCGGCCCGCTCGCCCGCGCCGCCGCGCTCGCCCGCCGCACCAAGCACGCTCTCGCCGGCGCGAAGGCCGCCGCCACCGCCGCAGGAAGGCGCATCCCGTCCCTCGTCGGGCGTCGACCCGGTCTCGCCGCCGCGGCGATGCTCGGCGCTTGGGTCGGCTTCGATCTCGTCCTCGATCTGATCTGAGCCCGGCATTCCCGGCGCGACCACGATCACCGCCTCGGCGATCCGGCGGAGCACCTGCGCCGCGCCGCATCTGCCGACGCGCGGATGCGCCCACCGGCTTCACCCTTTTCGACCTTCGTCGAGACGATCGCCTTGACAGCGCCGAACCGCGTCCCTATCTCGGCGACAGTCCTCTGGCACTCGTCTTCGGCGAGTGCCAACAGGCACGATTTCCCGGCGTTCGCGCTCGCGTACCGGTCTCGTTTCGAGAGACGGGCGGAGCGCGGGGGCCGCATCATCCCGCCCACGAGAGGAAAACTCCCATGGCCACGACTTTCCGTCCGCTGCACGACCGCGTCGTCGTCGAGCGTATCGAAGCCGAGCAGAAGACCGCCGGCGGCATCATCATCCCCGACACCGCCAAGG
>CALMFH010000249.1 GCA_937864925.1 uncultured Alphaproteobacteria bacterium
TGAAGAAGGGCACCACCGCCACCTTCATCGTCTTCCAGACGCCGGAAGAGGGCATCGGCATCCCGATCGCGCTGAAGGGCTTCACCGAGGGCGTCGACAAGCTGCCGTGAGAACAACGGACGCTCGGCGCAACTCGCCTGCGTTCGATGCGCGCCACGACGGTCGATTCTCGCCGGCTCAGCCGTGCCCGGCCTCGCGCGACAGCAGCCCGATGTCGATACCGAGCGTCTTCAGCGCCCGGTCGTACTTGGCGTCGAGGTCGCGATCGAACACCAGCGTCGGATCGGCCGGGCAGTGCAGCCAGCCGTTCCACTGGATCTCGCTCTCGAGCTGCCCGGCGCCCCAACCGGCATAGCCGAGCGTCATGATCGCGCTCTTCGGGCCGCGCCCCTCGGCGATCGCCTTGAGCACTTCGAGCGTCGTCGTCAGCGAGATGTGGTCGTCGATCGGCCAGGTCACGTTGTCGACGTGATAGTCGGAGGAATGCAGGACGAAACCGCGGGTCGTCTCCACCGGGCCACCGTTCTGCACCGTCATCGCCCGCGCGAGCGGCGGCAGGCCGATGCGCTCGTCCTCCGGGATGATGTCGAGTTGCACCAGCAGATCCTCGAAGGAGGAGGCCGAGGGCGCCGGCTGATTGAGGATGATCCCCATCGCGCCCTCGGCGGAATGGGCGCAGAGGAAGACCAGCGATCGAGCGAAACGCTTGTCCTCCATGCCCGGCATGGCGATCAGGATCTTGCCCGCCAGGCTCTCCGGTTCGCGCGTGGTCTCGTCCTTCGCCATCTTCGGCCCCTCGTCGTCCGCACCCGCCGCCACGGATCGCGGACCTCTCCGCCTCGCGCCGGCGAGACGCGGTTTCATCGGGTCGCCGTCGAAGATAGGGAGGCGAACACGGTTTCGGAAGGGTCCGTCGGACGATCGTCCGAAAACGGTGACGCCGTTCACGCGCTCTCGAGCCGTGGACGCGCGACCGTGACGAGACGGCGCGACGGCGACCCGTTAGTATCCGTGTGGTCCCTTCGCCGATCGGGAAGTCCATGATCCGTCGTCTCCGCGCGCCGTTGCCGGCTCGCCTCGCCGTTCTCGCCGCCTTCGCCGTCCTCTTTCTCGGCACCTCACCGGCTCCGTTCGCCGCCCAGCCGCCGCAGCGGCCGGGAGCGTCGGTGCGCCTGATCGTCGCCGGGGTGGTCGACGGCCGTGCCGAAGCCGGTATCGAGATCGATCTCGAACCCGGTTGGAAGACCTACTGGCGGACACCCGGCGACGCCGGCATTCCGCCGGTCGTCGACTGGTCGCGATCGACCGGCCTCTCCGCGTTCGACCTGCGTTTTCCCGCCCCCGTCCGCTTCGGCGACGAAGGGGTGCAGTCGATCGGTTACACCGGCCCGGTGATTCTGCCGATCGATCTCGCCCTCGCCGATGCCACACGCCCGGCCGCCCTCGAACTCGACATCCAGATCGGCCTGTGCCGCGACATCTGCGTGCCGGTCTCGGCCCGTCTGACCGGAACCGTCTCGCCCACCGCGCCGGTCGATGCCGCCGCGCTCGCCCGTCTTACCGCCGCGCGCGCCACGCTTCCTCTCCCGGCGGTCAAGGGCGTGGCCCCTTGGGTGATCTCGCTCGAACGCGACCGCGAAGCCGATGTCGCCGCAGGCGCCCTCCTGGTCAAGGTCAAGATGCCCGAGGACGACGCCGACGAAGCGGCGCGCGACGTCCTGGTCGAAGGCCCGACCATCGACTGGGCACTGCCGCTGCCGGAGAAGATCGCGGCCGCGCCCGGTCGCGAGATCTGGCGCTTCGATCTCGACGGAGTGCCGCGCGGGGCGAAACTCGAAGGCAGCGTGCTGCGCTTCACCATGCGCATCCGTGATCGGGTGGTCGAGCAGCGCGTCCCCCTCGACGCCGCCGTCGTCGCGCCCTAGATCGAGACGACGCCATCCCCTGTTCCAGTCCCGCTCGCACGCCAGGAGAGCCCCATGACCATCGCCGTCGGAGACCGCCTGCCCGCCGCCATCTTCAAGACCATGACCGCGGACGGGGTGAAGGAGATCTCCACCGCCGACGTCTTCGCCGGCAAGAAGGTGGTGCTCTTCGCCGTCCCCGGGGCCTTCACGCCCACCTGCTCGAAGTCGCATCTGCCGGGCTATCTCGCCGATCGCGAGGCGATCCTCGCCAAGGGCATCGACACCATCGCGGTCACCGCGGTGAACGACGTCTTCGTCATGGACGCCTGGTCGAAGGCCGCCGACGCCGACGGCAAGATCCTCTTCCTCGCCGACGGCTCCGCCGCCTTCGCCCAGGCGATCGGCCTCACCCTCGACCTGACCGCCGGCGGCATGGGCGTTCGCTCGAAGCGCTATTCGATGGTGGTCGAGGACGGTGTGGTGAAGGACCTGAACTTCGAAGAGAAGCCCGGCGTCGCCGAATTGACCGGCGCGGCGTGTATGCTCGGGAAACTGTGAGCGGCGAGCGGCTCTCGGTCGCCACGGCCGCTGCTCAGGTCTCCGCCCCGTGCGCTACGGGCCGTGGCTTGAACGGTGCCATCCCCTCGCGCGCCAGCTCGTCGGCGCGTTCGTTCTCGACATGGCCGGCGTGGCCTTTGAGCCAGTGCCAGCTGACGGTGTGGCGCGTCAGCGCCGCTTCCAACCGCTGCCACAGGTCGACGTTCTTCACCGGCTTCTTGTCGGCGGTCTTCCAGCCGTTCTTCTTCCAGCCGTGGATCCAGCCGGTGATGCCGCCCTTGAGATAGGCCGAATCGGTCCAGATCTCGGCGGTGCACGGCCGGGTCAACGCCTCCAGCGCCGCGATCGCCGCCATCATCTCCATGCGGTTGTTGGTGGTCTCGGCCTCGCCGCCCTTCAGCTCCCTGACGTGGTCGCCCCATTCGAGCAATGCGCCCCAGCCGCCGGGGCCGGGGTTGCCCGAACAGGCGCCGTCGGTGTGGATCACCACCACGCCGGAGGGACGCGACCGCTTCCGCCGCGTCGGGGTCTCGGCGCCACTCGTCTCCTCGCTCACGGCGACACCTCGAAGGGCCGCCCGCCGAGGTCGTAGACGTAGCCGGTGGCGTCGGCGACGGAACGATGGAAGCGCAGTTTGCGATGGTACTCGAGCGGGTCCTTCGGCTTGACCAACGCCCCCGGCGGCACGTTCAGCCAGTCGTAGAGACGGGTGAGCAGGAAGCGCAGGGCCGAACCGCGGGCGAGCATCGGCAGCATCGCCAGTTCCGCCTCCGACAGGGGTCTGACCCGGGTGTAGCCGTCGAGCAGCGCCTGCCCCTTGGTCAGATTGAACGACAGATCGTGCTCGAAGCACCACGAATTGAGGCAGATCGCCACGTCGTAGGCGAGGAAATCGTCGCAGGCGAAATAGAAGTCGATCAGGCCGGAGAGCCGATCGCCGAGGAAGAAGACGTTGTCGGGGAAGAGGTCGGCGTGGATGACGCCGGCCGGCAGGTCCGTCGGCCAACGCGCCTCGAGCACTTCGAGTTCGGCTTCGATATCGGCGGCGAGCCCCGGCGCCACCTCGTCGGCACGCGCCCGCGATCGTTCCCACAGCGGCCGCCACGACGGCATCGACAGGGCGTTCGGTCGCCGGAGTTCGAAGTCGGCGCCGGCCAGATGCATCCGCGCCAGCGCCTCCCCGAGCAGGCCGCAGTGGCGCGCCGTCGGCCGCCGCGCCGACATGCCGTCGAGGAAGGTGACGATCGCCGCCGGCCGCCCGGCGAGGGTGCCGAGCGCCGTGCCGGAGCGGTCGTGGACCGGCAGCGGACAGCCGAGACCGCGGCTCGCCAGATGTTCCATCAGTCCGAGGAAAAACGGCAGATCCGCCGGGTTCACCCGCTTTTCGTAGAGGGTGAGGATGTACTGCCCGGCGCTGGTGCGCAGCAGGTAGTTGGAATTCTCCACGCCTTCGGCGATGCCCTTCAGGGAAGACACCGAGCCGATGTCGTAGCCCGCGACGAACGCTTCCAGGTCCTCGTCGGAGACCTCGGTGTAGACGGCCATGATCTCACTCCGCCGCGTCGCCGCGCGGCGTTCGCACCAATTTGCTGGTCGATGTCGCCGCCATTTCGCGCAACTCGCGCGGCAGGTTGAAGGCGACGGTCTCCTCGGCGGTGACGATCGGCCGGACGCGCACCTCCCACCGCGCCGTGAAGGCCTCGATCACCTCCTCCACCAGCACCTCCGGCGCCGAGGCCCCGGCGGTGACGGCGATCCGGGTCAGCCCGGTGAAGGCGTCGAGATCGAGATCGGCGGCGCGCTGCAGCAGCACCGCCTGCCGGCAGCCCGCTCGCTCCGCCACTTCGCGCAGGCGTTGCGAATTCGACGAGTTCGGCGCCCCGACCACGATCACCGCCTCGACGAGCGGCGCCACCTGCTTCACCGCCTCCTGGCGGTTGGTGGTGGCGTAGCAGATGTCCTGCTTGTGCGGCGCGACGATGTCGGGAAAGCGCGCCGCGAGCACCGCGACGATCTCGGCGGTGTCGTCGAGCGACAGGGTCGTCTGGGTGGTGTAGGCGAGCGGCCCCGGCGGCGGCACGATGGAGCGAGCGTCGTCGGCGCTGGTGACCAACGTCACCGCGCCCTGCGGCAACTGGCCCATGGTGCCGATCACCTCCGGATGCCCGGAGTGGCCGACGAGCAGCACGTGACGGCCGTGCTTGTGATGGATCTGCGCTTCGCGGTGCACCTTGGTGACCAGCGGGCAGGTGGCGTCGAGCCAGAACAGCTTCAGATCCGCCGCCGCTGCCGGCACCGACTTCGGTACCCCGTGAGCGGAGAAGATCACCGGCCGCGACCGGTCGGCGATTTCGTCGAGGTCCTCGACGAACACCGCCCCTTCGGCCTTGAGGCTCTCCACCACGAAGCGATTGTGGACGATCTCGTGGCGCACGTAGACCGGCGCACCGTAGGTCTCGAGTGCCAGTTCGACGATGCGGATGGCCCGATCGACGCCGGCGCAGAAGCCGCGCGGCGCGCACATCAGGATGTCGAGAGGGGGCTTGGCCGCCATGGACTCGGGATCCCGTGGTCGGGAGGAACGATCGAGGGAATAGAGGGAGGCGTGGGGGGAGTGTCAAGCGCGCGCAGCGGACGAACGGCGTACGCCGTCGCCGACCACCCGACCCGGCGCGGCCTCCCGTCGCCGTGGTTCCGCCGGAAAGGCCTGGAAGAAGCCGTGGCGAGCCCCGGGAAACGCTGCTATGGATGGCGTTCTCCACCCGGGTGAACGTAGGCTAGTCAGAGGGATCACATGGTTTCGCGCATATCGGGTCGGTCGGCACCGTCCGCCGTCTTCGCCCACGGTCTGCGTGCGGCGACCCTCGCTCTGCCGCTCATGCTCGCCGGTTGCGGCGCCACCGAAGGCATCGGCTCCAACATCATGAGCGTCGTGGCGCCCAAGCCGCAGGAGATGGACCCGGCGCTCTACGCCGCCACACCGGTGTGCCCGAACGTCGAGATCCGCGACGGCACCGAGTTCATGCCGGTGTTCAAGCCCGGCAAGTTCGGCGATCCGTCGCAGATCATGTTCCAGGCTTCGGTGCAGCGCGTCGCCCGCGACTGCGACATGGACGGCGAGACCCTGCGGATTCGCGTCGGCGTCGCCGGCCGCGTCCTCTCCGGCCCGACGGGGGCGACCGGCGCCTCCAACGTGCCGGTGCGCATCGCCGTCATCGTCGGCGACAAGGTGGTCTATTCCAAGCTCCATCAGGCCGCCGTAGACGTCCAGGCGCCGGACTATTCCGCCCTGTGGTCGGTGGTCGACGACGGCGTCATGCTGTCGATCGCCGACAGCAAGGAGGCGACCATCTACGCCGGCCTCGACGGCAAGGCCGACCCCAAGGGGGCCAAGGACAAGCCGAAGAAGACACCCCCCAAGAAGGGTTGACGCCCGCCGGGCCACGGGGTCCGCGACCGCGGTCGTGGCGCAGTGGAAGATCTCCCGGTGTTCGCATTCCGCCGCGACCGCACGCCCCGCTCGGCGTCCGGCCGCCTGCGGCGATACCTCGCGTCGCCCGCCTGCGGCCCTCGATCCCCGTCCGTCGACCCCGCCCGCCGACCCCGCTCCTCGATCCCCGCCCTCGAACCGCGTGGCAGGTGGACCGAGGTGCAGGGCGTGCCGGGGCGAAGCGCGGCGCCGATCCCGACACGGCGATCGCCCCTCCGACCGATATGAACCGCTTGATCCGCGAGAGCCGAGTGACGCACACTCGGCTGCGATCACGGCTCGCCGCCGTCGCGCCCTCGCCGTTTCGACGGGCGCCGTCGGCCCGAGATCGCAACCGAGGCCGTCGGCGCGCGCCGGAGTATCGGGCCATATGACGGATCATCGTTTCAACAGTAGCGCGGGCCGAGACCAATGACCGCACATCGAGTTTTCTTGGCTGTTCTGACATTTGTATTGTGGACACCGAGTGTAACTTCTGCTGCGATAGTTGATGACGATCTTGAGATTAAGTACTGCTCTAATGCATTCGACGATATCTCGAAGAAAAAATGCAGCGGCTATTTCAATCGACTCTCAGACGACGCCTTGGCCTATTTCTTTAGAGCAATATTTTTCAAAGAGATCGGCGAGTTCGAGCGCGCGATAAATGATTTAAATAGATCCTTAGAGATCAGTCCACAAAATAATACTATCCAGGTCGAGCGGATTAAATTGCTTCTGGAGAAAGGGGAATATGATCGCGTTATCGCTATTTGCACAAAATCTATCGAATCAAACTATAGCGAGAAGAACATATATTATTATTTTAGAGGAAAAGTAAGGGCGAGAAAAGGTGATCATAGTATGGCAATTTCTGACTTTACAAAATCAATAGAATTAAATAATGGGTTAGATGCGGATGAATATTTTGAAAGAGGAATGTCGTTCGAAGCTTCTGGTAAGTTACAGCAGGCTTTTATCGATTTTCAAAAAGCTTCGGAACTGGATCTTGATCATCGGGATGCAGCGGATAAAGTCGCTGAATTGAAACAGAAGTTGGCCAAGACCGGCAAGCCCCAACCGAACCCGCCCACACCGACACCGGTTCAAGCCTCGGCTCCGACGGCGCAGACCGCGTCCGCGCCCGCCCAGTCCCCGCCGCCGGCCCAGCCCTCCGCCCCACTGGCTCAGCCCTCGGCGCCGAGCACGAAGCGCGTCGCCCTTCTCATCGGCAACGGGAGCTACGACAACGCCCCCCGCTTGGAGAACCCGGCGCGCGACGTCGATCTGCTCGAACGCACGTTCAGGGCCGCCGGATTCGCCGAGGTCATCGTTCGCAAGAACCTCGATCAGGCGGGCCTGATGCGGGAACTCCAGGCGTTCCGGCCGATCGCGCGCAAAGCCGATGTGGCGATCGTCTACTATGCCGGCCACGCCATTCAGATGAACGGCGTCAATCATCTCATCCCGATCGACGCCAAGTTGAAGCGGGATGCCGACGTCGACCTGGAAACGGTGAACGCCTCCCTGATCCTCTCGGCCGCCGATGGTGCCGGCAGGCTCAAGATCATGATTCTCGACGCCTGTCGCGACAATCCCTTCGCCAATGCCATGGTGAGGACGGCGGCGACCCGCTCGATCGGTCGCGGTCTCGCCCGCGTCGAGACCTCCAAGGGCGAGTACGTCGCCTTCTCCACCCGAGAGGGGAGCGTCGCCGCCGACGGCGACGGCCAGAACAGCCCCTTCGCCGCGGCGCTCGCCAAGCGCATCGAGCAGAAGCCGCCGCTGGAGCTTCGGCGGCTGTTCGACTACGTCCGTGACGACGTGATGAGCGCGACGGGAAACAACCAGCAGCCGTTCTACTACGGCTCGCTGCCCGCCGATCTGGAGTTCCATTTCGGTCGGTGACGGCGTCCCCGTCATCGTCGCGTGCCGCCGAAACTTCGAATCGAGGCGCTGCCGTCCTTCACATCGGTTGACGCTGTCGGGCGATCCATCTAACCATCGACGAGCCGGGTCGGAGTCGCGCCCGGCGTAGTCCTGTGGCGGATCCGCCGCAGGGCCACATCTGCCCCGGCGGGAGAGCCCGGGCCGCTCGTGGATCTCCACGGTCGGACCGGCGCCGAAGGAGAAACCGCCCCGGAAACTCTCAGGTCCCAGGACCGCGGGGGCGAGCGACACTCTGGAAAGCGACCGCCGGCCGCGTGCCGTCGGTCCACCGAAGGAGCAAGCGGGCGTACCCGCGGGCGATGTCGCCCGGCGGACGGCCGTCAATCTCTCAGGTCATCGGACAGAGGGGGCGCGGGCGGATCGCGAGATCCGGTCGCCGCCCCGACTCTCGAAGACCCGGAGTGCCCCATGTCGGATTCCACCGGCGCAGCCCCTCTCCCCACCCCGCTCCACGACGCCCACGTTGCCCTCGGCGCGCGCATGGTGCCCTTCGCCGGCTATGCCATGCCGGTGCAGTATCCCGCCGGCATCCTCGCCGAGCACACCTGGACGCGCGAGCACGCCGGCCTCTTCGACGTGTCGCACATGGGCCAGGCCTTCCTCGTCGGCCCCGACCACGCCACCACGGCGAAGACGTTGGAGGCCCTCGTCCCGGCGGCGATCGTCGAGCTCGCCCCCGGCCGCCAGCGCTATTCGCAGCTCCTCGCCCCCGACGGCGGCATCCTCGACGACCTGATGGTGTCGCGGCCGACCGATGCGCCGGACGGCTGGCTCTTCCTCGTCGTCAACGCCGCCTGCAAGGACGCCGACTA
>CALMFH010000250.1 GCA_937864925.1 uncultured Alphaproteobacteria bacterium
CACCGTGGTGCCGATCCGGTGCCGGAGGCAGCCCCGAGCGACGCGAGGAGCGCGCCCATGGCGACATCCGACGAGGCGACCGACCCGGGGTCGCGCACCGTGCCTTCGTCCCACCCCGATCGACCGCCCCGGATCCTGGTCTTCGACAGCGGGATCGGCGGATTGTCGGTGACGCGTGAGATCCGCGCGGCGCGGCCGGATGCGGAACTCGTCTACGTCGCGGACGACGCCGGCTTTCCCTACGGTGACTGGGAGGAGAAGGCGCTGACGGCGCGCATCGTCGACCTCGCCGGACGGCTGGTCGCCGACCATCACCCGGACGTCTTCGTCATCGCCTGCTCGACCGCGGCGACGCTGGTGCTGCCGCATCTGCGTGCCGCGCTCGCCGTTCCCTTCGTCGGCACGGTGCCGGCGATCAAACCGGCGGCGACGACGACGCGGTCGAAGATGATCTCGGTGCTCGCCACCCCGGGTACGGTGAAGCGCGATTACACACGAGCGCTGATCGACACCTATGCCAGCCACATCGAGGTGACGCTGGTCGGCTCGACCAGATTGGCCCGGATCGCCGAGGACCATCTCTCGGGGCGACCGGTCGACGATGCGGCGATCCTGCGCGAGATCCGCCCTTGCTTCCGACGCCACGACGGGCGGCGGACCGACCGGATCGTGCTCGGCTGTACCCATTATCCCTTCCTCGTCGACCACTTCCGCCGGTTGGCGCCGTGGGAGGTCGAATGGATCGATCCGGCGCCGGCGATCGCCCGGCGGGTGGTGCAACTCCTCGGCCCGGCCAGGGCCGGAACGCCGACGGGCAGGGGCCTCGCGATCTTCACCTCCGGCCGACCGCCGACCACGGCTCTCGCGCGGGTGCTCGATGGATTCGGGCTCGTGGTCGCCGACGAGCGATCGGCCGTTTGACTTTCCCGTCGCGGGGCGGTAGATCACCGCCAGCTTCGCGGGCCGCTCGGTCCGCGAAGTCTTTTCACGTGCACCCGTGGCTCCCCTCCCAACGCTCGGAGGGAACCTGTCGGCGCCGATCGGCGCAGAGGAGGGCGCGCTCTCGAAAACTCGGGCGGGCGGATCACCGTTCGCCGCAACAACGTGAGACCGCGATGTCGAAGCGTCATTCTGCGAAGTACAAGATCGATCGCCGTATGGGCGAGAACATCTGGGGCCGTGGCAAGTCCCCGGTCGCAAAGCGCGAATACGGCCCGGGCCAGCACGGCCAGCGCCGCAAGGGCAAGCTCTCCGACTTCGGCGTGCAGCTGAAGGCCAAGCAGAAGCTCAAGGGCTACTACGGCAACATCTCGGAGAAGCAGTTCAAGCGCACCTATCAGGAGGCGATGCGCCTCAAGGGCGACTCGTCGGAGAACCTGATCGGCCTGCTCGAGCGCCGTCTCGACGCGGTGGTCTATCGCGCCAAGTTCGTGCCGACCGTGTTCGCCGCCCGCCAGTTCATCAACCACGGCCACGTCAAGGTGAACGGTCGCCGCGTCAACATCGCCTCCTATCAGGTGAAGGTCGGCGACGTCGTCGAGGTCAAGGACGCCTCCAAGCAGCTCGTCCTGGTGCTCGAGGCCGTCCAGTCGGGCGAGCGCGACGTTCCGGACTACATCGAGGTCGACCACAACAAGATGATCGCCAAGTTCCAGCGCATCCCGGGTCTGGCCGACGTGCCGTATCCGGTGCAGATGGAACCGAACCTGGTCGTCGAGTTCTATTCGCGCTGATCGTCCGCGACCACGCGTCGAAATCAGAAGGCCGCCGGAGCGATCCGGCGGCCTTCTTCGTTCTGATGTCGGTCGACGTGGGTGTGGTTCGTCGTCACGGACGTGGCACACCGCGCCACTCGGCGCCGACGGTGCGCGCAGAGGGTCGGTCAGACGGACCTGTCCGCCAGACGGGTGGCATGATCACGCAGGAAATGCTCGACGTTGTCACGGCGCAGATGGTCGCGACGGAATACGAGTTCCATCATCGGGTCGGAGAGGATCTCGGCGAGGCTCGGCTCGACGAAGGGGTCGGTCCAGTCCCGCCGGTCCAGGGCGTCGGCGGCGCTGCCGCGGATGTCCAGAGTCATGGGTGGTCCTCCTCTCGGGCCTCGGCACCCCGCCGTGGCCCGGCTCGATGGTGCTCTCTCGCGGGGTGCCGGCGGTCGGGCCGACCCGTCTCCCCGCGTCTCGTTCATCTACCGCACTCCTATCCGGGAGATGTGTCACTGCGATGAACATGATCATACGGCATTCGACTTTTGTCCACAGCAGCGTCGAACATATGTATTCGCACCGAGAGAAATCTTTTCTCTTCGGAAATTCCGGTCGCACTCGACGATGGAAGACCTCGACGGATCGACATTTCAGTCGGCTTCGGTGGCCCCGTTCACGAAAATTCGATCGAATCGAACAAGATTCGTGAAACAATTCGAACCGGCCGGAACAGAAGCGAAGGTCGCCGACGAAAGTGGCACGAAGATGGTCGAGGTGGTTCGTCGGCAATCGTCGGCGGGTCAGTCGAAATCGGCGCGGTGAGGGATCAGCTCGAAGGGCAGGCCGGAGATCAGCGCCTCGATCCACGAGGTCCGTTGATAATGGCCGTTGATCGAGATGCGCGGCAGGGCGGTCAGCCGCTCGAGGTCGGCGGCGTGCAGGGTGCCCGGTTCGGTGGTGACGGCGAGGTCGAAGCCGCGGGCGGCGGCGAACTCGCGCACTCCGGCGCTGGCGTGTGAGCCGTAGGGGTAGGCGAAGACCGTCGGGCGGTGACCGAGGATGGAGGTCACCTCGGCGACGCCGCGATCGATGTCCTCGACCAGCCGGTCGTGGGAGACGCGGCGCAGATTGACGTGACTCCAGGTATGGGCGCCGATGGTGGCCATCGGCGAGGCGGCGAGGTCGCGCAGCTCGGCGACGTTCATCACCTCCTGTTCGACCACCGCGGCGGCGGAGATGCCGTGTTCGGCGGCGACGCGGTCGAGGGTCGAGATCGCCCAGTCCTCGTCGACCGAATTCATCCAGTCGGCGACCCGGCGGAAGGTCATCGCCTTGGCGCGGCGTCCGGTACAGGAGAAGCGGTGGCGCCGTTCTCCGGCGTCCCAATAGAGGTCGTCGACGGCGGCGATGGTCTTCTCCAGCGTCTGCCACCACACGGTCCGCTCGCGGGTGACGAATCCGGACGTGGCGAAGACGGTGAAGGGGACGGAATGACGCTCGAATACCGGACGGGCGTGGACGAGATTGTCGCGATAGCCGTCGTCGAGGGTGAAGGCGACGAAGCGCGGGCCACCCTCGGGTCCGGCGAGGCGTGCCGGGACCTCGGTGAGCGGGATCGGTTGATACCCGAGCGCCGTGACGTGACGGATGACCGCCTCGAGGAAATCGGGCGTGATCTCGAGATGGGTCGAGGCGCGGAAGCGGGCGGGTTCGTGGGGACGAACGTGGTGGAGGGTGAAGATCACCCCGCGTCCGCGCAAACGGTCGGGAGCGAAGCGGGCGGCGCGCGTCAGATGCATCGCCTCGAGCGTCGCCGAGATCGCGGCGAATTTGGCGCCGAGAAACAGGTGGCGGGCGAAGTCGTGGACGGTGAAGGGCACCGCCACCGCCGGCGCGGCGGCGGTCGTTCGAAATTCGGCTCTACCGGGGGTCCCCAGGCCCACCACGCGCTCCCTCTCGCTTCCGGCCACACCGGTATGATACCGGGCTCATGAAATTCGGACTCGTCCGAATTTCATGAGCGTTACGGCCCGACCGGCCGACGCCCGTTCGGGCTCGCCTTCGATCACGAAGTTTCGAACAGGTCGAAACTTCGTGAACTCGATATGATACCGACGTTCGGGGTCGCAGACGCGTCCGAGCATCGAACGAACGCGAATTTCTCATATGCACCAGATGCATGGGAAACTCGCTCGCATCGTCCCGCCGATCGTGTCCGATGTTCGACGGTCCGGCGCCGAAGCGCCCCGGCCGGGCCGCGGCGGATCACCGGTGGGTCCCGCACCGTTGCGGTCCTCGTTTGATAGGGCATGGGGCGAGCGAAACCAAGCCGAGAACGCGCAGGTGGTGAACAGGTCGCTCGGCGAACGGAGCCGGTGTGGCGACGCAGCGGGGCGCGTCGTCGTCGGCGCGGACCGCCGGACTTCCCCCGGCCGAGGGGACATGGTCTATTCTCGGTGCTCGGGCAGGAGTGGAGAGATCATGGCCAGACCCCGTTCCGGGACCGACGAAGCGGTGCTCGAGGTGTTGCGTGGCGCGGAGACGCCGATGAGCGCCTATCAGGTCCTCGACCGGCTGCGGCCGCACGGGGTGCAGTCGCCGCCGGTGGTCTACCGGGCGCTGGAGCGCCTGGAGAAGGCCGGGCAGATCCATCGTCTGGAAGGGCTCGGCGCCTATTTCGCCTGCTGCGGCCGCGATCATGCCAAGGGGGCGGTGTTCGCGGTGTGCACCGCCTGTCACAAGGTCGAGGAATGGTCGGGGGAGGGCATCGACGCGCTGCTCGGCGTCCGGGCGGTGGAGGCCGGCTTCGCGCTCGAAGGCCGCACCATCGAGGTGCGCGGGCTGTGCGCTCATTGCCGCGGCGCGACTGCGGCCGAGGAGGGTGGGCTGCACAGCCACGGGCCGGGGTGCGGGTGCGGGCACGAGCACGATCACTGAAGGGGGGCAGCCGCCTTAGCCGCGCTATTCTCGCGCCTTCGATCGCTCTGCCTCGATCTCGTTTCGGAGACGTGTGATGATCGTCGCTCTGTGTTGGGCACGTTCGGCTGAAGAGAGATCTCGCCCCAGCATTGCTTTGAGCTTCCCGAGCATCGGTCGATCGTATTCGGCCGGGATCGAGTTCGCATTGGCGTCGAGATAAGCCTGGATCTTCGCTCGTGCCTCTTTAGGCAGCGTGGCAATGACCTCTTGGTAGATTTGTTCGGTCAGATCAACGAGTGCCGTCGACTGCCCGTCGGTGGCAGAGGCAGGCACAGCGACGCCTGCGGGAACTTCGAGGGCAACATCAGGCATGTCGATGGTAAGCAACTTTGCCATGAAATCGCGAGACCATTCGGTCGTCGTATCTGCTTCCTGAACCAGATCCGGGGATTGCGAGCCTCTCGATGGCTCGATGCCGAGAAGGTGAACCCTGACGCCGAAAGTCTGAGCCACTTGTACGCCAACGCGAATATCCTCGTCGCCGGCGAGAATGAGGGCGTCCGTGATCGCGCGGTTACGTGCCAGTTCGATCATGTCCGTGACGATGAGACTATCGACGCCCTTCTGTTCGCCGTGGCGGTTGACCATCCCCAATCTGAGCTTCACGTCACGGCTGATCGATAATGCCGATTGTTCCCCGCTCAATCGACCGCCGCGCGTAAGGCCATCGTACCAATAGATGCGGAGGAGGCGCGTTCTGGGCGCTACTTCTCCTGCCAAGTCTCTCAAACCGGCGAGAGC
This sequence comes from uncultured Alphaproteobacteria bacterium, assembly GCA_937864925.1. GTDB lineage: Bacteria > Pseudomonadota > Alphaproteobacteria > Rhizobiales > Ancalomicrobiaceae > CALBKH01. Next base: position 5,430 of record CALMFH010000250.1, read on the forward strand.
CGCCGGAAGATCTAGCCGGATCTCATGGCGCTTCTTCTTCGTCCCGGTGACAGTCGCAGATCCCTGAGCGTAGAGGTACCCTGCGTCGACGAACACCGCCGTTTGCAACATGACGGAGTTCTCCAAGGAAATAAAAAGGGCGCCCGAAGGCGCCCCTAGATAGGTGGCGACGGCATTGAATAGCTACCGACGACACATAGCTACTATTACACCTTCAAGCCGCAGAATGCAACTCTCACTGCGAGTAGTCAATCAGTCCGTGCCCTCGGGTGGTCGTGATCAACCTCAGGCCATCAGGCCCTTGTCCTTGAGCAGCGTCTGCAGCTCGCCGGCCTGGAACATCTCGCGGGTGATGTCGGCGCCGCCGACGAACTCGCCCTTGACGTAGAGCTGCGGGAAGGTCGGCCAGTTGGAGTAATCCTTGACGCCCTGACGCAGTTCGTCGGACTCGAGGATGTTGACGCCCTTGAAGGGCACGCCGAGGTGGCTGAGGATCTGCACCACCTGGCCGGAGAAGCCGCACATCGGCATCTTCGGGGTGCCCTTCATGAAGAGCAGCACGTCGTTGGACTTCACTTCGGCGTCGATGGCGGCGTTGATGTCGGACATCGGGACTTTCCTTTCATGCCGCGGGGGTCAAGGGCCCGCGATGGAGGGGATTTCTGGTGAGAGATCACGCCGGAGCGCGGGTGGTCAAGGAGAGCGCGTGCAGGGGACCGGCGAGGGCCTCCTTGAGCGCGGCGTTGACCATCTGGTGCTGCTGGACGCGGGACTTGCCGGCGAACTCCGGGGTCACGACTTCGGCCGCCCAATGGTCACCGTCGCCGGCGAGATCGGTGATGCGCACCGAGGCCAGCGGGAAGGCGTCCTTGATCAGCTTCTCGATTTCAGCGGCGGTCATCGCCATGCGTCGTCATCTCCCCTGGCGTGTCCCATGCGCGACGGTCCTGTCGGATCGTCGACACCGGGACGGTGTCGTTTCGTGCGGGTGACCGGCTCAGACGCCGCTCATGTAACCCGGGAACCAAGATTCGTGCCGATCACGTAGGTCGGCGACGGCGACGTTCAAGTGCTCGCCGATCACGAGGGCGTCACCCCCGACCGCACCGATGGCGGTCGCCGGGACACCGGCCATGGCGGCATCGACGATGAGCTTCGAGGCCTCGGCCGGGGAGGCCGTCACCACGTAGCGGGCCTGATCCTCGCCGAAAAGGAAGGCGTGCAGCGGCATGTCGAGCTCGGGCAGTAGGATGCGGGCCCCCGTCTTGCCGGCCATCGCCATCTCGGCCAGCGCCACCAGCAGGCCGCCGTCGGAGAGGTCGTGGGCGGCGGTGAGGCGACCGGCGATGACGGCGTCGCGGACGAAGTCGCCGGTCTTCTTCTCGATCGCGAGGTCGACCGGCGGCGGCGCGCCCTCTTCGATGCCGAAGAGTTCGTAGAGATAGGACGACTGGCCCATCCAGCCGATGGTGTCGCCGATGAGGACGACGACGTCCTCGTCCCGGTCGAAGGCGATGCCGACGGTCTTCGTCACGTCGTCCATCAGGCCGACCGCGCCGATCGCCGGGGTCGGCAGAATGGCGACGCCGTTGGTCTCGTTGTAGAGCGAGACGTTGCCGGAGACGATCGGCATGTCGAGGGCGCGGCAGGCTTCGCCGAGACCCCTCAGCGCCGCGACGAACTGGCCCATGATCTCGGGCCGCTCGGGGTTGCCGAAGTTGAGGTTGTCGGTGACCGCGATCGGGCGGCTGCCCACGGCGTTGAGGTTGCGCCAGCTTTCGGCGATCGCCTGCTTGCCGCCCTCGTACGGATCCGCCTCGACGTAGCGGGGGGTGACGTCGCAGGTGAAGCCGAGGCCCTTGGCCTTGCCGCCGTTCGGGCGCTCGACGCGGACGACCGCGGCGTCGCCGCCGGGGCGCTGCACCGTGTTGCCCTGGATCAGGTGGTCGTACTGCTCCCACACCCAGCGGCGCGAGGAGAGGTTCGGCGAGCCGAGCAGGTCGAGCAGCGCCTGCCGATAGTCCTCGGGGGCGCGGGTCGCGGCCGGATCGAGGACGGGGAGCTTCTTCGGCTCGACCCAGGGGCGATCGTATTCGGGGGCCTGATCGCCGAGGTCCTTGATCGGCAGGTCGGCCATGACCTCGCCGTGGTGCTTGACGACGAAGCGCAGCGTATCGGTGGTCTGGCCGACGATGGCGAAGTCGAGGCCCCACTTGCGGAAGATCGCCTCGGCCTGTTGCTCGAGATGGGGGTGGAGGACCATGAGCATGCGCTCCTGGCTCTCCGACAGCATCATCTCGTAGGCGGTCATACCCGGTTCGCGGCAGGGCACGGCGTCGAGGTTCAGCTCGAGCCCGAGGTTGCCCTTGGCGCCCATCTCGACGGCGCTACAGGTCAGACCCGCCGCGCCCATGTCCTGGATGGCGATGACGGCGCCGGAGGCCATCAGCTCGAGCGAGGCCTCGAGCAGCAGCTTCTCGGCGAAGGGGTCGCCGACCTGGACGGTCGGGCGCTTCTCGGCCGAGTTGTCGTCGAATTCGGCCGAGGCCATCGAGGCACCGTGGATGCCGTCGCGGCCGGTCTTGGAGCCGAGATAGACCACCGGCATGCCGACGCCCTTGGCCTCCGACAGGAAGATCTTGTCGGCGTCGAGGAGACCGGCGGCGAAGGCGTTGACCAGGCAGTTGCCGTTGTAGCGGCGGTGGAAGTTCACTTCGCCGCCGACGGTCGGCACGCCGAAGGAGTTGCCGTAGCCGCCGACGCCGGCCACCACGCCGGAGACGATGTGGTGGGTCTTGGGGTGGGTCGGCTCACCGAAGCGGAGCGCATTCATCGCGGCGATCGGGCGGGCGCCCATGGTGAAGACGTCACGTAGAATGCCGCCGACACCCGTCGTCGCGCCCTGATAGGGCTCGATGTAGGAGGGGTGGTTGTGGCTCTCCATCTTGAAGACCACGGCCTGACCGTCGCCGATGTCGACGACGCCGGCGTTCTCGCCGGGACCGATGAGGACGCGCTCGCCCTTGGTCGGCAGGGTCTTCAGCCACTTCTTCGACGACTTGTAGGAACAGTGCTCGTTCCACATGGCCGAGAAGATGCCGAGCTCGGTCAGCGTCGGCTCGCGGCCGATGAGGTCGAGGATGCGCTGGTACTCGTCCGGCTTGAGGCCGTGTTCGGCGACGAGTTCCGGGGTGATCGGGATATCGTTTCTCAACATCGTCAGAGTCCTTCGATCGGCAGATCGCTTGCCGATGACGTCGGTTCGGTTCGGCGTTTCCAATGCACGAGGCCGTGGCAGTGGTCGCCCTCGGTATCGAAGCGATTCTTGATGAGATCGAAGAATCGGGAGTCGTTCTTTTCGTAGTGGCGGAAGGTCGAATAGGCGACGAGATCGGCCAATTGGATCAGCCGCGAGGCGCGGGAATCGACGAAGAGGGGGACCTCCGCGAGGTTTCGCAACGTGCCCCAGCGATGTCCCAGCGACGAGAAGTCGCGCGCCAAACCTTGGAAGCGCTGTTCGTAGGCCGACTCGTCCATGATCATCAGGCCGCGTTGCGTATTGCCACGGCGGTGGAGGCGCCCGAGGAAGCGGTCGAAGCGATTGCACAGGTGTTCGAAGGCGAACTCGACCGGGTCGCCGTTCGGAACCGAACCCTTTTCGATGACGACGGTGAAGACACGGTTGTCGCGATGGGTCTGGTCGAGAGCCCGCAATGCGTCGGCTATCGCCTCATGTCGGGCGTCGCGGGCAAAGGCGCGCCACCCCTTGTTGCCTTGGACCATCGGATTGCCGTGCAGTTCTATGGCGCGGGGATCGGCCTCGTCGAAGCGAGCGGCGATCTTGTCCAGTTCCTGCGAGATCCAGTAGGCCTGCCGTTCGAAGATCGCGACGCCACTCAGGACGAAATGGGAGATGGCAGGATCGTCTATGTCGCCGGAGTCGTCGACGTACAGGAGGTACATTGCCGGCCCCTCAAAAAAGAAAGGGCCAGCAGGGGAGCCTATCTAGACTCAGCGACCCGCAAGGGCGGATCTCCCTACCAGCGAGTATCAATGTAAACTGAGTTATCATTTTTTTCAACGGCCCGCCGTCTCTTCACGCCACCTTCGCCAGACTCTCGAACAGGCCGCGGCCGTCGATGCCGCCCTGCAGGGATTCGATCAGGTTCTCCGGGTGCGGCATCATGCCGAGCACGTTGCCGCGCTCGTTGAGGATGCCGGCGATGTGGTTGATCGAGCCGTTGGGGTCGGCCGCGTCGGTGGTCCGGCCCTCGGCGTCGCAGTAGCGGAAGACCACCCGGCCTTCGCCCTCGAGCCGCGCCAGCGTCTCGGCGTCGGCGAAGTAGTTGCCCTCGCCGTGGGCGATCGGGCAGCGGATGACCTGACCCGGCGCATAGGCCGAGGTGAAGGCGGTGGTGGCGTTGTCGACGCGCAGCCGCACCTCCTTGCAGACGAACTTCAGCGAGGCGTTGCGCATCAGCGCACCCGGCAGGAGGCCGATCTCGGTGACGATCTGAAAGCCGTTGCAGATGCCCAGCACATAGCCGCCGCGCTCGGCGTGACGGCGCACCGCGTCGACGATCGGCGAACGGGCGGCGATGGCGCCGCAGCGCAGATAGTCACCATAGGAGAAGCCGCCGGGGATGGCGACGACGTCGACGTCGGGGAGTTCCGTCTCGGTGTGCCAGACCATGTGCGACTTCACACCGGAGACCACCTCGAAGGCGCGGGCGAGATCGCGCTCGCGGTTGATGCCGGGGAAGACGAGAACGGCGGACTTCATGGGCTTCTTCCTGTCTTGCGGCCGGACGGCGACGTCGACGGCCGGGAAGGGGAGGGCGGCGGACACGAGGGTCGCCGCCGCGAGCGGGCACGGGGCCCGCCCGGCGCTCAGACCAGTTCGATCCGGTAGTTCTCGATCACCGTGTTGGCGAGCAGCTTCTCGCACATGGCGGTGACCTCGGCCTCGGCCGCAGCGCGGTCGGAGGTGGCGAGATCGAGTTCGATCAGCTTGCCCTGGCGGACGTCGTCGACGCCGGCGAAGCCGAGCGACTTCAGCGCGCCCTGGATCGCCTTGCCCTGAGGGTCGAGAACGCCGTTCTTGAGAGTGACGGTGACGCGGGCTTTCATGGGGGTCGTCCTCGGCTGATGACGCGGGTCGTTCGGGAAACGCCGAAGAGGCCGGTCCGGACTCGCCGTCCGCCGACGTTTCACTGTCGGGCCCGCGCGTAGCACGCCCACGGGGGAGGGGCAAGCCGAACCGAAAGCGGGTGCCGGCCGCGAGAGGTCCGCGCCGGCGATCTCGGATCGGTCACGCGACCGGTGGTTCACGCGAACCGTCGGCTTCGTCGTCGCGGGGCCGTGTCCGGTCGGCGGCGCGATCGTTGACGGGCGGCGCTCGTCGGGCGACGTACGGTGAAGGCGATCGGTTCGTTCGGCCGAGGACCATCGGACGCATCGAGCGGAGGGATTCGGGATGCGCAGCAGGGCTTCGGCCATCGTCGCGATCGGATGTGGTGCTCTGGCCGGCACCGCCGCGTGGGCCGCCGAGAGCTGGACGCGCTCGACGCAGGCGAACGGCGCCGTCTTCTATGCGTGCGCGTCGGACGGCTGCGGTCGGGGCGCGACGATATCCTGTCGGGTCATGCCGCCGGACACGGTGACGTCGAGCGGAGCCTTCGCCGCTCGGATCGCGAAGCAGGTCGCCGATCTCGCGGCCGTCGGGCGGGACATCGTGGCGCGGCCGGTGACGCAGGAGGCGATGGGCGAACGGGTGCTGCATCGAACCGCACTCTTCTACCGCGGCACCGTGCCGGCTTTCGAGACCGGCTTTCTCGTCGGTCCGGGCGAGTCCTTCGCGGTGATCTCCACCGCCTCCGACGCGAAGACGATGACGCGCAACTTCGATCGGTTCGTCGCCCGGTTGGCGAGCCGGCCGGTCGGGATCGCCGCGGCGGAGTGTCCCCCCTGAGTGGAGCGATCCGACGAGGTGGAATCGTGGGCAGGAGGTTCCCGGAAACGAAACGGCCGCCGAGAGGCGGCCGTCGAGACGTCGATGCCGGCGAGGTCCGCGGCCCTCACTGCACCAGCGTCGGACCACCGGCGGGCGGGTTGACGTTGTCGTTGAGGATGCCGAGTCGGCGGGCGACTTCCTGGTAGGCCTCGAGCATGCCGCCGAGGTCGCGCCGGAAGCGATCCTTGTCGAGCTTGTCGCCGGACGACTGGTCCCACAAACGGCAGTTGTCGGGTGAGATCTCGTCGGCGAGGACGATGCGCATCATGTCACCTTCCCACAGACGGCCGAACTCCAGCTTGAAGTCGACGAGGCGGATACCGACGCCGAGGAACAGGCCGGAGAGGAAGTCGTTGACACGGATCGCGAGGGCCATGACGTCGTCGATGTCCTGCGGAGAGGCCCAGCCGAAGGCGGTGATGTGCTCCTCCGACACCATCGGGTCGTTGAGCTCGTCGTTCTTGTAGTAGAACTCGATGATCGAGCGCGGCAGCTGGGTGCCCTCGGGGATGCCGAGGCGGGTCGACAGCGAGCCGGCGGCGACGTTGCGCACCACCACCTCGAGCGGGATGATCTCGACCTCGCGGATCAACTGCTCGCGCATGTTGAGCCGCTTGATGAAGTGGGTCGGCACGCCGAGCGCGTTCAGCTGATTGAACATGAACTCGGAGATGCGGTTGTTGAGCACGCCCTTGCCGTCGATGACGGCGTGCTTCTTGGCGTTGAACGCGGTGGCGTCATCCTTGAAGTGCTGGATGAGTGTACCGGGTTCGGGACCCTCGTAGAGGATCTTGGCCTTGCCTTCGTAGATGCGGCGCCGACGATTCATGGGTACGTACCGTGGTCTGAAGGGGAAATCCATTCGGCCGGAGGCCTCCGAGATCGGCCCACTCCCTAGCGGGGAGGCCGGTTTCCGCGTCCGGTCGGAGACCGGGGCGCAGCGACGTCGAGATTGGCGGACGGCTCTCCGCGGCGATCGGCGTTTCTCACCGGTCACCACCGAAGAACGACGCGCGGGTGCGAAGGAAACTCCTCCACGCCCCGCGCGCCGACGATCCCACATTATCCGATCCGACCCGTCTCCACAATGCGAGCGGCGGAGCGGCGCGACGTGAGGACGGGGACACGGGAGGCGGGCCCGATGCGACGCGAGGTCGTCGAAGGTCCCGTTGATTTGCGGGTCGCCGGGCGCTATCAGTGCCTCGACAAGGGCCCCCCTATACGCGATGCCTTCGCGGTTTTCCAGGAGATTTCGGGACATGACCACGTTCGACAAGCGCGAAGAGGCCTTCGAGAAGAAGTTCGCCCACGACGAAGAGCTCCAGTTCAAGGCCGGAGCCCGCCGCAACAAGCTGCTCGGCCTGTGGGCCGCGGAAAAGCTCGGGCTCACCGGCGACAAGGCGGCGGAGTACGCCAAGTCGGTGGTGGCGGCCGATTTCGAAGAGGCCGGTGACGAGGACGTCTTCCGCAAGATCCGCGCCGACTTCGATGCGGCGTCGGTCGCCCAGTCGGATCACCAGATCCGCCGTGCCATGGAAGAGCTGATGGCCGAGGCGATCGAGCAGGTGAAGAAGAGCGGCTGAGCCGGGCTCTCGCCCGCTCGACGACGACGATTTCGGCGCACGGATCCGGGCGGGTCCGTGCGCTTTTTCATGGCTTCTCGCGCCCCGACACGCGTCCGAGTCCGGTCGCTTCGAGGACACGGCGCGGGTCGCGGAGCAACAGTTCGCCCGAGACGAAGCCTCCCGAAAGTCCACGACACCCCGTCGATGGCTTCCACAACTCAGTATCACGCAGTTTCGACGGATGGTCGGGATCGCGAGACGTCGACACCTTCTCCTCTCCGCGCACCCAGAGGAAGTATCCGCCATCGATCGCGGTCGCGTCGTAGCAGATCATGTCGACGTCTCGGACCAGAAGGGGACCGTGACGCGAGGCGTAGAGGTCGGCGCGTGTGCCTTTCCACGGATCGAGGCTGCGGGCGATCACCGCGCCGTTGGGCAGTTCGACGGTCATGGTGAGGAACCGGATCGCGTTGATCGTCCAGATCGACGCCAGCAGAACGAGGGCGCCACCGACGAGGTTGCGTAACCGGCGCAAGAGCGTCGCCGAGATCGTCGTCGCCATGTCTCCTCAACCCTTCCAGACGTAGACGCTTCGAGATTCGTCCTTTGCGACTTCGGCGACGAAGGACGCGGTCCAGTCGCCGATCACGCCATAGGCTCTCCTCCCTACATCTGTGATCGCTTCCCATGTGCTGCGCTGGGTTTCTGACGGAGCCGCCGATTCCCGAAACGAAAGCCGATCATCGAGCATACCGGACAAAATCGAAGGTTGCGGTTCGTTCTGCAGTAGATCGAAGGGAGCCATGCCGCGATAGCTCGAATTCGGGTCACGGAGGTCCAGTGGGTCGGTGAAGACGTCGCCGAAATGGAAGCTCGAGTCTCCCTCGATACGCAGCATTTCACCGCGGTCCGCGACCGTACCGAAAAAATCACCTCTCACCACGGCGTTGCCGTGAGCGAGTTGGACACTTCCGAAATCATAGGCCCCTTCGAAGTGATATGGGAATGATCCGACGCCATTCGTCCGAGCTCTGCTGGCGATCTGATCCGAAAGCCGCCGGAAGGCGCCGTCTCCGCCGGCCGAATAGGCGTAGTATTCGGCGATTTCAAGGAGGTGGCCGATCTCGTCCAACGTGACAGTTCGTCCGCCACCGCCGTAGAAGTGCCTGATGAAGGAGCCGAGGCCCCAACGTCCGTAAGACGATGCGAGACCAGAGGTGAAGGTGTGTTCGGCGAACTCGGTTTCGCCTTCCCGGTAGGGGAACCGCCACACACCGGCAATTGGGCTCCGCGCCCGGATGCCCGGTCTCCGGCGGTTGCGCCCACGAGAAGATGTGGCCATCGTTGGCGCGGTGCGTCGCCCTCACCTTGTCGTCGTGGCGGGTGCGCCCGACGTGACGCTCGGTCGGGGGATCGCCCTTGCGTTCGTGCGGCAGGTCGATCGGTATCCCGAAACGCAGGTATCGGTCGAAACGGTGACGGTAGAGTTCGGCGCGAAGATCGATCTTGGCAGCGGGTCTCGGACGGGGGCTGCGAGCGATGATCGGTCCGCTTCCGTCGAGGGGGATGTCTCATCGGGTCTCCTCGCGTCGCCGCGGGCGGGGGGTCCCGGAAATCCGAGTTGCCGCGACCCCGCGTCTCGTGGCACGAGGCGGTGAGGCTCATCTCACCGCGAGGGCGAAGCGATGACGAAGACGACCGTATCCCATCCCGCGCTCTCCCTCGCCGGCCGGCTGCGCGCCGGAGACCAGGTGGTCGGCGGGTGGTTCTGTCCGCCGGAGGCGCATTTCGCCGAGGCGGTGGCGCGAACCCCGTTGTCGCCGATCGTCCTCGACGTCCAGCACGGGCTGCACGACATCGCCTCGATCATCGCCTGCGTCGCCACGATCGCCGGCGCCGGCAAGCCGACGCTGGTGCGGGTGGCGGTCGGCGACTTCGCGCTGGCGAGCCGGGCGCTGGATGTCGGCGCCGTCGGGGTGATCGCGCCGATGATCGACACGGCGGATCAGGCGCGCGCCTTCGTCGAGCAGATGAAGTATCCGCCGCGCGGTCGGCGCTCGTGGGGGGCGGGCCGGGCGATGGCGGTGCTCGGCGATGTCGAGCCGGCGACCTATCTGGCGGAGGCCAACGATCGTACCCTGGCGCTGGCGATGATCGAGACGCGCGAGGCGGTGGCGGCGATCGACGAGATCCTGGCGGTGGAGGGGCTCGACGGGGTCTTCGTCGGGCCCAACGATCTGTCGATCGCGCTGACCGACGGCGATCGTGCCGATACCCGCGACCCGATCCTCGATGCGGCGCTTGAGCGGATCGTCGCGGCGGCACGGGGCGCGGGCAAGATCGCCGGCATCTTCGGTGGTCCGGCGGAACGGGCGAAGGCCTTCCGCGCCAAGGGGTTCTCCTTCGTCACGGTCGGGTTCGACTCGATGTACGTCGCCGCCGGTGTCGCGGCGCTGCTCGACGAGATGGGCGAGGGGACGGCGGGTACCGACCCCGCGGCGGCGCGGACGAGCTACTGAGCGTCGGCTCGCGTCGATCCGTCATCTGGAATTCCTTCTCGCGACGGTCGTAGAAGAGATCGCGCCGCCCGGTATCGTCGGGCGGAGGGAGTTGCTGTCTCCAGGGGGGTGACGATGGGGCTCGAGCGTATCAGGGCGGCGAACCATCGGGTGCGGGCGATCATCGATCCGATCGGCGATCTTCTCACCGAGGCGTTCCATTTCATCGGTCTGTTCGCCATCGGCGGGGCGACGGTGTGGGCAGCGGCGCACGCCTTCATGGGGATGATCGGCAAGGGCCACGCCTCGATCGAGGACCTGCTGCTCCTCTTCATCTACCTCGAGATCGGCTCGATGGTCGGCATCTACTTCAAGACCAACCGGATGCCGGTGCGCTTCCTGGTCTATGTCGGCATCACCGCGCTGACCCGCCATCTCATCGGTTACATCAATCACGAGCCCAAGCCGGACATGGGCATCCTGATCATGGCGGGCGGTACGCTGATCATGGCGATCGCGGTGCTGGTGCTGCGCTACACCTCGGTGACCTATCCGGCACCGGAGGCGGTGGAGAGCAGTCGCTCGGATCACGTGGCGACCGACTGACGGCGCTCCTGCCGACGAACGCGGGAGTCACCCGATGCGGTCGAAGAGGCGGCCGAGGTGGAGGAGCCCCTCCGGCCAGATGCCGAGGCGCTGCAGGTTGCCGATGTGGCCGAGTTCACCGACGTCGACCAGTTCGGCGCCCCAGGCGCGTGCGCATTCGCCGGCACGGGCGAAGCTCACCCGCGGGTCGTCGCGCGAGGCCAGCACCATCGTCGGGAAGGGCAGGCGGTTCATCGGCATCGGCGCGAAGGGGCGTACCGTGTCGAACGAGGGATCGGGATCCTCGACGTTGGTCGGCGAGACCAGCAGCGCGCCGGCGACCTTGGCGATGGCGGCGCTCGGTGCCGCGTCGGCCCATTTGACGATGGTGGCGACGGCGAGGGAGTGACCGACGAGGACGCAGCGCCGCGGCGTCGTCCGGATGGCGGCGTCGAGGCGGCCGATCCAGTCGCCGGGCTGCGGCGCATCCCATTCGGCCTGGAGGACGCGCGACGAATTGGGGATCGCCGCCGCCCAGGCCGACATCCAGTGGAACTCGTTGGAATTGCCGCGTCCGGGGATCAGCAGGACGTCGATCGAGGCGAGGGAGAAGGGCATGGGCATGGCCTCGCGGGTGAGTGCGGGGGAGGAGGTTAGCGCCGACGGGGGCGGGAGGCGAGAGGTTCGAGGGCGGTACGGTGCTCGCCGAGATCCCGATCAGCGGCCGTGACCGCGCCGGAAGCCGGTGGCGAGCGCCTCGGCCCAGTCGTCGCGACCGGCGGCGCGGGCGCGGGCGACGGCGCGGGCCGTGTCGTAGGCGACGGTGCGGAACTCGACCCGCGGCCCATGTCGGTCCAGATCGACGACGGCGTAGGCGGCGCGCGGGTTGCCGGTCTCCATGACGTGGAAGCAGGGCTCGTCGTCCTCGTATGCGGCGAGGCCGATGGAGCCGGGGTTGAGATAGAGGCGGCCGTCGCCGAGGTCGATCAGGCGGGGGACGTGAGTGTGGCCTCCGACGAGGAGCCGTGCCTCGGTCTCACCCAGCAGCTTCCCCATCGCATCGCGCGAACGCAGGCGCACACCGTGCGGGGTCACCTCCTCGGCGACGTATGTCAGATCATCGTCGGGCGCGCCGTGGAAGGCGAGGACACCGGGCGCCGGGGTGAGGGTCGTCGGCAGGGCGGAGAGCCAGGCGAGGTGGTGCTCGGCGAGGGTCGCGCGGGCGGCGGCGTCGGATGGACCCATGCGGTCGATCGGGCGGTCGAGGAGCTGGCGGTCGTGATTGCCGCGCACCGTCGGCCAGGCGAGGTCGATCAGCCGATCACAGGTCGACGCCGCGTCGAGCGGGCCGGAGAGGCAGTCGCCGAGGTTCACGACGAGATCGGGTGCCACCTCGGTGAGATCGGCGACGACCGCTTCGAGGGCATCGAGGTTGCCGTGGAGGTCGGAGACGAAGGCGAGGCGCATGGAGGGCTCCGATGCGAAGAGGCCCCGCCGGGGGCGGGGCCTCATTCGAACACCGGGTAGGGAGCCGATCAACCGAACACTCGAGCGAAGATCGTGTCGACGTGCTTCAGGTGATAGCCGAGGTCGAATTTCTCGCGGATCTCCTCCTCCGACAGTGCCTTGCGCACGTCGGCGTCGGCGAGCAGTTCGGCGAGGAAGTCGACGGTGGCGGTGCCGGTCTTCTGGTAGCTGTCCCACACCTTCATGGCGTTGCGCTGGACGAGGCGATAGGCGTCCTCGCGGGTGACGCCGGCCTGGGTCAGCGCCAGGAGGATGCGCTGGGAGTGCACGAGGCCGCCGAGGCGGTCCATGTTGCCGGCCATGCGCTCGGGATAGATCACCAGCTTCTCGATGACGCCGGCGAGGCGATTGAGGGCGAAGTCGAGGGTGACGGTGGCGTCCGGGCCGATCATGCGCTCGACCGAGGAATGCGAGATGTCGCGCTCGTGCCAGAGCGCGACGTTCTCCATCGCCGGCAGGGCGTAGGCGCGGACCATGCGGGCGAGGCCGGTGAGGTTCTCGGTGAGCACCGGGTTGCGCTTGTGCGGCATCGCCGAGGAGCCCTTCTGGCCGGGGGAGAAATACTCCTCCGCTTCCAGGACCTCGGTGCGCTGCAGGTGGCGGATCTCGATCGCCACGCGCTCGATCGACGAGGCGACGACGCCGAGGACGGCGAAGAACATCGCATGGCGATCGCGCGGGATGACCTGGGTCGAGACCGGCTCGATGGTCAGCCCCATCTTCTCGGCGACATGCGCCTCGACCCGCGGATCGATGTTGGCGAAGGTGCCGACGGCGCCGGAGATGGCACAGGTGGCGATCTCGTCGCGGGCGGCGACGAGGCGGGCGCGGTTGCGGGTGAACTCGGCGTAGGCCTCGGCGAGCTTGAGGCCGAAGGTCACCGGCTCGGCGTGGATGCCGTGGGAGCGGCCGATGGTCGGAGTGTGCTTGTGCTCGAGAGCGCGAGTCTTCAGCGCGGCGAGGACGCGGTCGACGCCGGCGATCAGCAGATCGGCGGCGCGCTTCAGCTGCACCGACAGGCAGGTGTCGAGCACGTCGGACGAGGTCATGCCCTGGTGGACGAAGCGGGCCGAGGGGCCGACGATCTCGGCGAGGTGGGTCAGGAAGGCGATGACGTCGTGCTTGGTCACCGCCTCGATCTCGTCGATGCGGGCGACGTCGAAGGTGGCGTCCTTCGCCTTCTTCCAGATCTCCTCGGCATCCGACTTCGGCACGACGCCGAGCTCGGCGAGCGCGTCGGTGGCGTGGGCCTCGATCTCGAACCAGATGCGGAAGCGGGACTGCGGCTCCCAGATGGCGGTCATCTCGGGGCGCGAATAACGCGGGATCATGGGGCACCTCGGTCGGCAAGGAAATCTCGGCGTCGCAGTAGCAGGAACGGCGCGAGGGCTCAACTCGACCGAGGTCGCGGTTGGCGGCGCATGACCGCATCCCGCCGTCGGCGCTTGCGTCGAGCGAGGCCGGGAGGCACGATCCGGCCCGCGCCGCCCTTCCTCGGTGTGCCGCTCTCCAGGAGGTCTCCTTGATTTCCACCGATGTGATCGTACTCGGTGCCGGCATGGTCGGTACCTCCGCGGCGCTGCACTGCCAGGCCAAGGGCAAGCGGGTGACGCTGGTCGACCGGCGCGGCGTCGGCGAGGAGACTTCCTACGGCAACGCCGGCATCGTCGAGCGCGATGGACTCGTCCCGGTCGGCTTCCCGCGTGAGATCGGGGCGCTGATCCGCTACGGCCTCAACCTGTCGACCGCGGCGCACTATCACCTCTCCGCCCTGCCGAAGATCCTGCCGTGGCTGTGGCAGCTCAGAGCGGCGACCGATGCCGCCGGCATCATCCGCTTCGCCGCGGCCGTCGAGACGCTCAACCGGCATTCGATCCCCGAACACCGCATCCTGGCGAAAGCCGCCGGAGCCGAAGCCTTCTTCCGCGAGACCGGATGGGTGCGGCTCTATCGCAGCCACAAGGGTCTCGCCGAGGCGGCGACCCTGCATGATCTGGCCGATCAATACGGTATCGAATATCGCCATCTCACGCTCGCCGAGTTGAAGGAGATGGAACCGGACCTGAACCCGGTCGGGGTCGGGGCCGTGCTCTGGCCGGAGACCCAGTCGGTCAGTTGGCCGGAAGGGGTGACCAAGGCCTATGCCGATCTCTTCGTCGGGCAGGGCGGCACCGTCGCGCGCGGCGACGCGCGCTCGCTGCGGCGGGGGGCCGAGGGCTGGGTCGTCTCCACCGAGGCCGGCGAGGTTTCCGGCACTCACGTCGTCGTGGCGTTGGGGCCGTGGTCGAACGATCTGCTCGATCGTTTCGATCTGAAGTTCCCGCTCGCCGCCAAGCGCGGCTACCACATGCATTTCGCGCCGAAGGGCGAAGCGACGCTGCGGCGGCCGATCGTCGACATCGAGAAGGGATACCTGATCACGCCGATGCTCAAGGGCATCCGGCTGACCACCGGCATCGAGCTGGCGGAGCGCGACGCGCCGCCGACCCCGGTGCAGCTCGAGCGGTTGAAACCGGTCGCCCGAGCTCTCTTCCCGCTCGGCGCCGAGGTCGATGCCGAGCCGTGGCTCGGCAAGCGGCCGGCACTGCCGGACGGGCTGCCGATCATCGGCCCGGCGCCGGGGGTGCCCGACATGTGGCTCGACTTCGGTCATGCCCATCTCGGTTTCACCCACGGTCCGATCTCGGGGCGCTTGATCGCCGAGGCGATCTCGGGCGAAAAGCCGTCGATCGATCTCACGCCCTTCCGGGCGGAACGCTTCGGGAGGCGGTGATGGGTGCGAAACTGATCGGCGGGCTGTTGATCTTCGTCGGCCTCGGCATGATGGCGATGGGGGCGGTCAACTACCTCGGCTACGGCCTCGGTCTCGACGGCAACACGCCGATCATCGCCGTCGGGGCGATCATGATCTTCCTCGGCTGGCTGAAGTTCGGCGAAAAGCCGAAGGCGGACGGCGAGCGGGCGGGATCGATCTCCGACAACAATCGCTGAGGCGAAGGGCGAGGTGCCCGTCGATTCGGACCTGCGGTCGGCCTCAAGTCTCCCGGAGCGGTAGGCTCGGGGTGTCCTTCACCGTGGCGACGACGATGTGCGACTGGACGTCGGTGACGAGATTGTTGTCGAGCAGTTTCATGCGCAGGAAGTTGTCGTAGGCCTTCATGTCCTCGGCCACCACCTTGATCAGGTAGTCGACGGCGCCGGTCACCCGCTCGCAGGTGATGACCTCCGGCCAGGTGGCGACCTTGCGGTCGAATTCGGTCATGTTGTCGAGCGAGGGCACGCCGAGCTTGACGAAGGTGTAGACGACGAATTCGAGGCCGACCGCTTCGCGATCGACCAGCGCGGCGATCTGCTTGATGACGCCGGCGTCCTTCATCCGCTTGATCCGGCGCCAGCACGGGGTCTGGCTCATCCCGGCCTCGCGGGCGATGTCGGCGATCGCCAGAGAAGCGTCGCGCTGGAGCACGCGGAGGATGCGGACGTCGTGGGCGTCGAGGAGAATCTTTTCCGCCATCGCGCTTCACCTGGAAGAAACCGACGCCGAACGGCAATCGGACGGGCAACGTAGCACGGAATTGATCGCTGCGAAGGTGTATTCTGATCGATACAAAGTCGGCCTCGGAGGACTCGGAAGGGTCGATCTCGAGGCGGATCGCCCCGCTCGGAGACACGGCACGAAAGAGGCCGGCAGCGGGGTGAACAGGTGGAAACCGCGTCGAGGAGACATGCCGATGAACGGTGCCGTCAGACCCGTATCGCTCACCGACAAGTACGTCCTCGATCACGGTCGCGTCTACATCACCGGTATCCAGGCGCTGGTGCGTCTGCCGCTCGATCGAGTGCGGCTCGACCGCGCGGCGGGGCTCTCGACCCGCGGTTTCATCTCCGGCTACCGTGGTTCGCCGCTCGCCGGCTACGACCAGCAACTGATCGCGGCGAAGCGCGATCTCGATGCTCACGGCATCGTCTTCACCCCCGGCGTCAACGAGGAACTGGCGGCGACGGCGGTGTGGGGCTCGCAGAAGGTCGTCGACCCCACCCAGGACGGTGTCTTCGGCATCTGGTACGGCAAGGCCCCCGGCGTCGACCGCTCCACCGACGTGTTCAAACACGCCAACCAGTCGGGCACGGCGCGGCGCGGCGGCGTGCTGGCGGTCGCCGGCGACGACCACCTCGCCAAGTCCTCGACCGTCGCCTGTCAGTCCGAATTCCAGTTCGTCGACTGCGAGATCCCGGTGCTCAATCCGGCGGATCTGCAGGACGTGGTCGACTTCGGCCTCTACGGGCTCGAGCTGTCGCGCTGGTCGGGCCTGTGGGTGTCGATGATCGCGGTCGCCGACACGATGGATTCCTCCGGCATCGTCGACGTCGGCCTCGATCGCCACGTCTTCCGCAGCCCTCGCCCCGAATTCGATCCGCGCCGGCGGGATGCGGTCGATCGGCCGATGACGCTGAAGGCGCGGCTCGACAACGAACGCTCGGTGCGCGAGATCCGTCTGCCGGCGGTGAAGGCGCACGCGCGCGCCAACCGCATCGATCGCCTCGCCTTCGGCTCGAAACGACCGCGTATCGGTTTCGTCGCCACCGGCAAGGCCTATCGCGATCTGCGACAGGCGCTGGCGCTGATCGGTATCGACGAGGCGGCGGCCGGACGCCTCGGTATCGCCATCTACAAGGTCGGCATGAGCTGGCCGCTGGAGCCGCTCGGTCTCTCCATCTTCGCCCGCGGGCTCGAGAAGCTGGTGGTGGTCGAGCACAAGCGGGCGCTGATGGAGCCGCAGATCAAGGAGCTGGCCTATCACTGGCCGGATCACCAGCGGCCGCGTATCTGGGGCAAGTCGACGCCGGAGGGCGAGCCCTTCCTCTCCGCCATCAAGGAACTGTCGGCCGCCGACATCGTTCCGGCTCTGATGGCGGTGGTGCCGGGGCTCGTCGACGACGAAGGCGCGCGCGCCGCGGCCGACGGGCTGGTGCAGCAGACGATGTGGGCGGTCGGGCACGCGGCGGACGCGCGGCGTTCGCCCTATTTCTGCTCGGGGTGCCCGCACAACACCTCGACCAGGACGCCGGAAGGCGCGCGCTCGATGCCCGGCATCGGCTGCCACGCGATGACGGAGATCGCCGAGCGTACCACCGAGGGGCTGACCGCGATGGGCGGGGAGGGCGTGCCGTGGGTGGGGCAGGCGTCGTTCACCACGGTCCCCCACATGTTTGCCAATCTCGGCGACGGCACCTATTTCCACTCGGGTCTGATGGCGATCCGCCAGTCGATCGCCGCCAAGGTGCCGATCACCTACAAGATCCTGTTCAACGACGCGGTCGCCATGACCGGCGGCCAGACCGTCGACGGTCAGCTGACGGTGCCGCAGCTCACCCGCCAGATCGAGGCCGAGGGCGTGGCCAAGATCGTCGTCGTCGCCGACGATCCGACCAAGTACGGCGCGCGCCGGGGCTTCGCGCCACATGTCGAGGTCCGGCCGCGCGAGGAGTTGCTGCTGGTCGAGAGCGAGCTCGCGGCGATCCCGGGCTGCACCGTGCTGATCTACGATCAGGTCTGTGCGGCGGAGAAGCGGCGGCGGCGCAAGAAGGGGACGTTCCCCGATCCGGCGAAGCGGCTCTTCATCAACGACCGGGTGTGCGAGGACTGTGGCGACTGTTCGAAACAGTCGAACTGTGTCGCGGTGGAGCCGGTGGAGACGGCCTTCGGGCGCAAGCGCCGGATCAACCAGGGCAACTGCAACAAGGACTTCTCCTGTGAGACCGGCTTCTGCCCGTCCTTCGTCGAGGTGATCGGCGGCCATCTGAAACGCTCGGGAACCCGGCTCGATCCGGCGGCACTGGCCGGCGACCTGCCGGCGCCGGTCCGTGCCCGGCTCGATCGCGTCCACAATCTCGTCATCGCCGGCATCGGCGGTATGGGCGTGACGACGGCCGCGGCGGTGCTGGCCATGGCGGCGCACGTCGACGGGCTCGACACCGCGACGCTCGACATGACCGGTCTCGCTCAGAAGGGCGGGCCGGTGACCAGCCACGTGCGGGTTGCGCGTTTCACCCACCCGATCGAGGGACCGCGGGTGCCGACCGCCTCGCTCGACGTGCTGATCGCCGCCGACATGCTGGTGGCGGCGGGCGCCGAGCAACTGGCGGCCGCCTCGCCGAAACGCACCGCGGTCTTCGCCAACGGCCGGGTGGTGCCGACGGCGGAGTTCGTGTTGCGCCAGACCCAGACCTTCCAGGCCACCCGCCTCGCTGCGACGCTCGAGGAGGTGGCGGCCCGCTTCCACGCTTTCGATGCCGGGGATCTCGCCGAGCGGCTGTTCGGCGATGCGCTCTACGTCAACATGATCCTGATCGGCGCGGCGGCGCAGGCGGGCGAACTGCCGATCTCGTTCCCGGCGATCGAGACGGCGGTGCGGCTCAACGGTGCCGCGGTCGAGGCCAATCTCGCCGCGCTCGCGGTCGGGCGGGCGCTGGTCGGCGCAGCGGATCGGGTGGCGACGCTGATCGAGCCGCGGACGAGTGTCGATCCGGCGGCGCAACCGTTCGCCGAGCGGCTCGCCGTCCTCGCCGCCGATCTTTCGGCCTATCACGACCGCCGGCTCGCCGACGACTTCCGCACCCGGATCGAAACGCTGCGCCGGGCCGAGGCGGCGGCGCTGCCGGGATCGGAGGTTCTGACGCGGGCGGCGATGGAGATGCTCCACCGTGTCACCGCGATCAAGGACGAGTACGAAGTGGCGCGCCACCACGTCGATCCCGCCTTCGCGGCGCGGATCGCCGAGACTTTCGAGGGAGCGAGCGAGGTGCGCTTCGTCATGGCGCCGCCGCTCGTCTCGCGCCGCGATCCGGTGAGCGGGCGGCCGCAGAAGAAGAGCTTCGGGCGGTGGATCCTGCCGGCGATGCGGCTGCTCGCCGCCTGCAAACGGGTGCGCGGCAGCTGGGCCGATCCCTTCGGCCACACCGCCGAGCGCAGGGGCGAACGGGCGCTACGCGACACCTTCCGTGGCGACGTCGAACGGATCGTGGCCGCGCTCGATCGTGACGGGGCCGCGGCGCGGCTCGACCTTCTTCTCGATCTCACCCGCTGGCCGCGCGAAGCGCGGGGCTACGGGCCGGTCAAGGAGGCGGGCATGGCACGGGCGTGGGTGACGCGTAGCGCGGTGCTGGCCGCGCTCGAGGCGCCGGAGGCGGTCACAGCACGAGCCGCGGAATGACGTCGTCGTCGTCCCAGACATCCTCCCAGGTGGGGAGCGTGTCGTAGGGCTTGGGCCGTGCGGCATGGACACCGCGAGCGATGGCGCGCGCCATGACCTCCGCCGCGGCGATGCCGAGGCCGACCATGTCGGCGAGCGGTTCGTCGAGCGGCCGGCGTTCGGTCGCCAACGCGAAGACAAGATCGCCGTCGAGGGGCGTGTGCGACGGCCACAGCGCCCGGGCGAAGCCGTCGTGGGCCTGGATGGCGAGGCGCTTGGCCTGCGCCTTGGTGAGCGCGGCGTCGGTGGCGATCACCGCGATGGTCGTGGAGGTCCCGGTCGTCGCCACCGCGCCCTTCAGCTTCACCGTGTCCGCCTCTCGCGGCCAGGGAGAGGGCAGGCCGAGGCCGCCGAATTCGTCGCCGATCTCGTGGGGCGCGGCCCAGAAGCGATCGGTGTCGCCGATCACGGCAGAGCCGACGGCATTGACCGCGACCAGTGCCGCGACGGTGTGGCCGGACGGGGTGAGTTGCGACGCGGAGCCGAGACCGCCGATGAGGTCGGCGGTGGTGCAGCCGTAGCCGGCGCCGATGGTGCCGAGCGGGAAGGGGCTGTCGTCGGCGTCCGCGGCCGCGGCCCAGCCGAGATCGCGATAGGGCGGGAAGCGGCCCCAATTCTTGTCACCGCCGTTGCCGAGGTCGAAGAGGATGGCGGCCGGAACGATCGGCACGTGGACGTCGCCGACGGCGAAACCGCGGCCCTGGTTCCTGAGCCAGGCCTGGACGCCACCGGCGGCATCGAGGCCGAAGGCGGAGCCACCGGAAAGCACCAGCGCATCGACCCGCTCGACCGTCTCCTCCGGCGCGAGCAGATCGGTGTCGCGTGTTCCCGGCGCGCCGCCCATGACGTGGACGGCCGCGATCGAGGGGCGATCGGCGATCACCACCGACACCCCGGAGCCGAGCCGGCGATCGTGGGCGTGGCCGACGGTGAGGCCGGCGACGTCGAGGATGGAGTTGGTGGGACCGGCACGGCGCACGCGATTCTCTCCCGGCGAGGTTCGGGGCGAGAGTAGATCAGGTTCCGATCGGGGCGAAATGCGCCGTTCGCCGATCGTCGGTCGGTTCGAGTTCTCGTGTCGTCCGCGGCGCCGTCGCCGCGTCCTCGTCCGGCACGATCGTGCGCGATCCTTCGAGACGCGCCCGTGGTGCCCCCATAGGATGCGGCACCCGAGAAAGACCCATGAAAACAACCGCCTCATGGTTGGGGAGCCGTACCGCGGCGCGTCTCGAACCATCGCGCCCATCGCCGGCCGACCGATGGACCCGAAATCCGCATGGTGGCGGCACGGAAGATCGGCTCGTACCTCGTATCCCGGCGGCCCCGGAAAAAGACGAACCGCCGCGAGGTCACCCTCGCGGCGGTCGGAAGTCGCTCCCCGGTCGAACCGACCGGAGGGTCGGGAAGAGATCAGTCCTGAACGTAGGTGATCTTGTCGCCGACCTTCTTCCACGTGTACATCACGTAGTCGACGTCCTTGCGGTCGCCCTTCTTGTCGTAGGCGATGTCGCCGAGAACGGTCTTGAAGGTCATGCCGGAGTGCATGGCTTCGGCCATCGCCTTCGGGTCGAGCTTGCCGGCCTTCTCCGCAGCCTGCTTCATGATCTGCACGGCGGCGTAGGAGTAGAGGGTGTAGGCCTGCGGCTCGTAGTTCTTGGCGCGGAACTTGGCGACGATGTCCTTGGCCGCCGGGTTGTTGCGCGGATCCGGACCGAAGGACATCAGCGTGCCGATGACGCCCTCGCCGCCGATGGTGGCGAACTCGTCGTCGGTGATGCCGTCACCCGACAGCAGGGTGGCCTTGACGCCCTGGTCGCGCATCTGACGGACGATCAGGCCGCCTTCGGTGTGAAGGCCACCCCACATCACGACCTCGGCGCCCGAAGCCTTGATCTTGGAGACCAGCGCCGAGAAGTCCTTCTCGCCGGTGTTGACGCCTTCGTAGAGGACTTCCTTGATGCCGGCGGCGGTCATGAAGCCCTTGGCGGCGTCGGCGAGGCCCTGGCCGTAGGTGGTCTTGTCGTGGACGACGGCGATCTTCTTGCCCTTGAGATTCTTGACGGCGTAGTCCGACCACAGCTTGCCCTGCTGGTCGTCACGGCCGCAGGTGCGGAAAATGTTCCACAGGCCGCGTTCGGTGATCTTCGGGTTGGTGGCCGACGGGGTGATCTGCAGGATGCCGTTCTCGGCGAAGATCTCCGAGGTCGGCATGGTCACGCCCGAGTTGAAGTGACCGACGACGAGCTTGACGCCCTCGCCGACGAACTTGTTGGCGACGGACACGCCCTGCTTCGGGTCGGAGACGTCGTCACCGACGGTCATCACCACCTTCTGGCCGAGGATGCCACCGGCGGCGTTGATGTCCTCGACGGCCTGCTCCGTGCCGTTCTTGAGCTGAGCGCCGAAGGCGGCGTTCGGGCCGGTGATCGGGCCGGCGACGCCGAGCTTGATGTCGGCGTACGCAGCGCCGGACCAAGCGAGACCGGCGGCCAGAACCAGGCCGGACAACCACATCTTCTGCATGGGACTACTCCTCTCCATCGTTCTCACGCGAACGTCAGTTGAACGCCTCTTCGGTCGGAACCGTCGTACGTCTCCGCCGGAGGTCGTATCCGGTGTCGTCCCTCCCCGGGGAGAGGAGGGGCCGGCGATGTCGATCCGGATCGGTCGCACCGTCGGTTGGAGCCGTCTCCGCATGCCTCCCGCAGTGGCGGGGTCCGGCTCCGATGGGCGTACTCTCTCCCGCTTCAGCGCCGTTGTCATCCCCTTTCTTGCGCAAAAAACGCGCGGGTCAAGAAGATGGTGAGTGACGCGATTCGCCGTCGGCGATGTATTTGTGCAGTGCGGCAAGACACTGTGCATCGAAGCCACGGAAGGCGGCAGACGAATTGGTTTTTCGCGGCAGCATGGACTTGTCGGGGGTCGAAAAAACCCTTCGTCCCCGAAATCGACGACTTCGAGGGTGTGATGCGATCGGTATGCCGCGACCCTCGGCGGGCCGTCGCCCGCGGCGCTCCAGAGTGCCTCGCGGGAGCGCAGGATCCGGGGTGGCGGGCAGGGCAGGGCGCGAAATCCGATGTCGGAGTCGGGCGTCGCCGAAGGCCGATGGATTTCCCCCTTGCCGCCGTCTCCGGCCAGCGGCGGTCGGAGGCGTTCGTTCACGGACCAAGGCCGAATCGACCGGCCGCTTCCTTCGTCGTCGTCAGACGCGGTCGCGCCAGAACATCGGGCCGTTTGGTATGTAGAGCCAACGATACTTGGAGGTCATCTGGGCGACGCGGGTCATGCGGTAGCCGACTGCGCCGATCGCCTGCACCACGATCAGATCGACCACGTAATAGTGGAGCGAGAGGAGCGTGCCGTCGAAGAGGGCGAAGTGGATGAAGCGTACCGCCAGCGCCAGGATGGCGAGATAGCCGACGAGCGAGGGGTAGTTCCGCCAGGTCGAGGCCATGGCTCGCCCGGTCATCCAGGCGCCCCAGCCGCCCATCACGCAGGTGACGAACAGAAACAGCCAGATCGAGCTCTCGTAAAGAAAGAGCGAAGGGTTCGCCGCATAGACGTAGAGGTAGAAGAGGAAGCCGGCGATGAAGTCGTTCATGTGATCTTTCCCGATCAATGATGTCCGCCCTCGAGGTAGGCCGCGCGGACCTCCTCGCTGGCGAGCAGTTCCTTGCCGGTTCCCGACATGGTGATGATGCCGTTGACCATGACGTAGCCGCGGTGGGCGAGTTTCAGCGCGTGGAAGGCGTTCTGCTCGACCAGGAACACGGTCATGCCTTCCTTGCGGTTGAGTTCGCGGATGGCGTCGAAGATGCCCTTGACGACCAGCGGCGCGAGGCCGAGCGACGGTTCGTCGAGGAGCAGCATCCGCGGCCGCGACATCAGGGCGCGAGCGATCGCCAGCATCTGCTGTTCGCCGCCCGACAGGGTGCCGCCACGCTGGGCGATGCGTTCCTTCAGGCGGGGGAACAGCACGAAGACTTTCTCCAGGTCCTCGTCGAAATGAGCGAAGTCGTCGATCGCAGCGCCCATCTGCAGGTTCTCGAGCACCGTCATGCGCGGGAAGATCCGGCGACCTTCCGGCGACTGGGCGATGCGCAGCCGGGCGATGTCGTGGGTCGGCATCCTGGTGATGTCGGTGCCGGCGTAGACGATACGGCCGTTCTTGGCGCGCGGATTGCCGAAGATGGTCATCATCAGCGTCGACTTGCCGGCGCCGTTGGCGCCGATCAGGGTGACGATCTCGCCTTCGTGGACGTCCATGTCCACGCCCTTCAGCGCGATGATGTTGCCGTAGTAGGTCTCGACGCCACGGATGGAGAGGAGGGGTTCGCTCACGACGCCACCTCCGCTTCCGCGTCGGCGACCTCGTCGTCGGAGACGCCGAGATAGGCCGCGATGACCTTGGGATCGTTCTTCACGTCCGTCGGCGTGCCGTCGGAGATCTTGGTGCCGTAGTCGAGCACCACGACGTGGTCCGAGATCTCCATGACCACCGACATGTCGTGTTCGATGAGGAGCACGGAGCATCTTTCCTTGTCGCGGATCGAGCGCAACAGCGCGTTGAGCTCGGCGCTCTCTCGCGGATTGAGGCCGGCGGCCGGTTCGTCGAGGCACAGCAGCTTCGGATCGGTGCACATGGCACGGGCGATCTCCAGTCGCCGTTGCGCACCATAGGGCAGGTCGCCCGCCGGGTCGTCGGCTCGCTCGGTGAGGCCGATCTTGTCGAGCCAATACTCGGCGCGGGCGATCGCCGCCTTCTCCGAGTTGCGGTAGACCGGCAGGCCGAGAACGCCGAGGATCGAGAAGCCGGAGGCGAGCATCAGCGGATTGTGCTGGGCGACCAACAGATTCTCGAGCACGGTCATGCCCGAGAACAGACGGATGTTCTGGAAGGTGCGCGCGACCTTGGCCTCCGCCGAAACGCGGAAGTCCGGCATCCGTTCGAGCAGCCACAGCGACGAGCCGCCCCGTTTCCAGTTCTGACCGGGAGAGGCGGTGGCGGCGGGAAGTTCCGCCCAGATCGACTGATCGCCGTGGCGCAGCGCGATGCGGCCCTCGGTCGGCTTGTAGAAGCCGGTGATGCAGTTGAAGACGGTGGTCTTGCCGGCCCCGTTGGGGCCGATGAGGGCGGTGATGTCGCCCTCGCCGACGGTGAAGGTGAGATCGTTGATCGCCACCAGGCCGCCGAAGCGCATGGTGAGATGCTCGACTTCGAGCAGCGGATGGGTCTCCCAGCGATTCATCAGCCGTGACCCTCCTTGACCAGCGAACCGGACACCGACTTGCGTTCCTTGAGGAAGGCGGTCGGTTCGCGCGTGGAGATCAGGCCACGGGGTTTCCACAACATGATGACGACCATCGCCAGACCGAAGAGCAGGGTGCGATACTGGGTCGGGTCGAAGTCGTTGCCGAACACCAGTTTGAGGAAGTCCATCTCGCGCATCAGTTCGAAGCCGCCGACCAACGCCACCGCGGCGATGACCACGCCCCACAGCGAGCCCATGCCGCCGAGCACGACGATGGCCAGGATGTTGGCCGATTCCATGAAGGTGAAGCTCTCCGGCGAGATGAAGCCCTGACGGGCGGAGAAGAAGGAGCCGGCGAAACCACCGAACATGGCGCCGATGGCGAAGGCGGTGAGCTTGGTGTTGGTGGTGTTGATGCCGAGCGAGCGGCAGGCGATCTCGTCCTCGCGCAG
>CALMFH010000251.1 GCA_937864925.1 uncultured Alphaproteobacteria bacterium
GATCATGTCCTTCTTGCGATCGACGATGTGGACGAAGCCGCCCTCGTCGACCACGGCGATGTCGCCGGTCTTGAAGAACCCGTCCGGGGTCATCACCGCGGCGGTGTCGTCCGGCCGGTTCCAGTAACCCTTCATCACCTGCGGACCGCGGACGCAGAGTTCACCGCGCTCGCCGGAGGTCACGTCGTTGCCCTCGTCGTCGCGCAGCGCCACCTCGGTGTTGGGAATCGGCAGGCCGATCGAGCCGTTGTAGGCGGGAAGATCGAGCGGGTTGATGGTCACCGCCGGCGAGGTCTCGGTCAGACCGTAGGCCTCGAGCAGGGTGGTGCCGGTCACTTCCTTCCAGCGCTCCGCCACCGGGCGCTGCACCGCCATGCCACCGCCGAGCACCAGCTTCAGCGCCGAGAAGTCGAGCTTGCGGAAATCGGGGTTGTTGAGCAGCGCGTTGAACAGGGTGTTGACGCCGGTCAGGACCGTGAACCTGCTCTTCGACAGTTCCTTGACGAAGCCGGGAATGTCGCGGGGGTTGGTGATCAGCAGGTTCGCTGCGCCGATCTTCATGAAGGTCAGGCAGTTCGCCGTCAGGGCGAAGATGTGGTAGAGCGGCAGCGCCGTGACGATGGTCTCGCCCTTCTCGTCGACCGCCGGTCTGATCCAGGCATGGGCCTGCGTCAGATTGGCGACGATGTTGCCGTGGGTCAGCATCGCGCCCTTCGGCACGCCGGTGGTGCCACCGGTGTACTGCAGGAAGGCGATGTCGGAGAGGTCGGTCGCGACCGGTTTCCACGGCAATCCGCGGCCCTCGGCCAGCGCCGAGGAGAAGGATACCGCGCCGGGGATGTGCCACGCCGGGACCATCTTCTTCACGTGCTTGACCACCAGATTGACGATGGCGCTCTTGGGAAAACCGAGCATGTCGCCGAGGCCGGTGGTGAGCACCGCCTTGAGCGGGGTCTTGTCGACGACTTCGGCGAGGACATGGGCGAAGTTCTCGACGACGACGATGGCTTCGGCGCCGGAATCGTTCAACTGGTGATGGAGTTCGCGGGCGCTGTAGAGTGGATTGCAGTTGACCACGGTGCAGCCGGCGCGCAGGGCGCCGAAGAGGGCGACCGGATACTGCAGCAGATTGGGCATCATCAGCGCCACGCGGGCGCCTTTCTTCAGTCCGACACGGTTCTGCAGGTAGGCGCCGAAGCGGCGCGACAGGTCGTCGAGTTCGCGATAGGTGATCGCCTTGCCCATGTTGATGTAGGCGACGCGGTCGCCGTAGGAGGCGACGCTGCGGTCGAACACTTCGGCGATGGAGCGGAATTCTTCGACGTCGACCGTATGCGGGACTCCGGCGGGATAGTTCTGGAAATGCAGGTGACCCGACGTCGTCATGGCATTCTCTCCCCTTCGAGGCCGGATCGATCCGGTCCACTTGTTTTGGCGGGAGAATAGACCAGCGCCGATCCGCAAGGAAGCGGACTCTGAGGAGTCTCGTCGGCAGCGTAGAATGACGGATGGTGTGGATCCGCGATCCGTTCGGAAACCGGGAGAATGCGAAGAGATGTTGGTCTGGTTGCTACGGGGACTACTGGCGATCGAGATTTCGGCGGTGGTGATGTTCCAACCGGCGCCGGCGAGCGAATGGGGGCCGGCGGTCGCGATCGCCGCCGCCGCGGGCCTTTTCCTGGTGCTTCAGGCCGTGATGCTCCTGCCCGTCTACGCCGTCGCCGTCATCGCCGGCTCGCCGCGCCCGGCCGGGATCGCCGGGCCGACGATCGGTGGCTTTCTCGCCGAGTGGCTCGGCTTCGTCCTCGCCTTCGTGGTGATCATGCCGTTCGAGCGGGTGTGGATGGGCTCCGACGCGATCGGGCCACTGCCGGCGGGCCGCCGGCCGGTGCTGCTCGTCCACGGCTACATGTGCAACCGCGGATTCTGGTGGTGGATGCGCCGGGCGTTGCGGGGGCGCGGTCACGCCGTGGCGACCGTCACCCTGGAGACGCCGTTCTCCGACATCGAGATCCTCGCCGACCGGCTGAACGAGCGTATCGACGCGCTTCTCGCCGAGACCGGTGCCGCGACGGTGTCGCTGGTCACCCATTCGATGGGCGGTCTGGTGGCGCGGGCGCTGATGCGCCGCCACGGCACCGACCGCATCGCCCGCTTCGTCACCCTCGGCGGCCCGCACCACGGTACCGTCATCGCCCGCCTCGCCCACGGCCGCAACGGTCTCCAGATGGAGCCGGGCAACCCCTGGCTGTCACAGTTGAATGAGGTCGAGGTCACGGATGTCGCGACGACGACCATCTGGAGCGCCGGTGACGAGATCGTCGTGCCGCAGGCGACGAGTCGGCTCGCCGGGGCGCGCGAGACGGTGGTCGCGGCGATGGGCCATGTCGCCATGGCGTTCTCGCCGCAGATCCGCGATCTCGTCGCCGCGGAACTCGCCGCCGATCTCGCGCCCGGCGTCCGACCCGAGATGCACGACGAAACCCCGGCCGTGGGCTGAGTCTCTTCGTCGGTGCAACCGCTCCTCCGCTCGGATGGGCATCCGACCGGGCCGGTCCATCGGCGCCGGCGTTCACAGATGCAGACCGCGCATGATCTGCGTGACGGTGATCTGATCGGCGGTCGGCATCTCCTCGCCCGGCTTGGCGTTGCGCGCCGCCTCGGAGTCCGGGAACATGCGGAAGGTGGTGTTCATGATCACCTGCGCCAGTTTCGGCGCCACCGCGTGCAACACCTGACCGAAGATGCCGAGCTGGGTCGCCACCCGCGCCTGCTTCATGACGATCGCCTGGACCACCAGATCGGCCGCCTCGTCCGGCGAGAGCGTGGGGACGTGCTGGTAGAACTTGGTCGGCGCGATCATCTCGGTGCGCACCAACGGCATGTTGATGGTGGTGAACTCGACGCCGCGATCGAGGAATTCGGAGGCGGCGCAGCGGGTCCACGAGTCGAGCGCCGCCTTGGAGGCGACGTAGGCGGAGAAGCGCGGCGCGTTGGTCAGCACGCCGATCGAGGAGATGTTGATCACGTGACCGCGGCGCTTCTCGACCATCTTCGGCAGCAGACCGAGGGTGAGGCGGAGCGCGCCGAAGTAGTTGACCTGCATGGTCCGTTCGAAGTCGTGGAAGCGATCGTAGGACGCTTCGATGCCACGGCGGATCGAGCGGCCGGCGTTGTTGACCAGGATGTCGACGCCACCGTGTTCGGCGTCGAGGCTGGCGACGAGGCCGGCACACTGCTCGGGATCGGTGACATCGGCGGAATAGGTGTGGAGCACGATACCCCGCTCCGCGGCCTCCTGGCGTGCCGCTTCGAGCTTGTCGACGTCACGCGCCACGATGACGGTGGTCGCCCCCGCTCCGGCGAGGCGGAAGGCGGTCGCCTTGCCGATGCCGGCCGAGCCGCCGGTCACCAGGACGACGCGCCCCTTCACCCGGCCCTTGAGCGACCGGTCGATGAACAGTTCGGGGTCGAGATGGCGTTCCCAGTAGTCCCACAGCCGCCAGGCGTAGTCCTCGATGTGGGGGACACGGATGCCGGCCGGTTCCAAGAGGCGCTGGGCATCGCGGGCGTCGAAACGAGTCGGGTAGTTGACGAAGCGGAAGATGTCCGGCGGCAGGCCGAGTTCCTTCATCAACGTCTTCTGCATGCGCCGCACCGGGGTCAGCGCCATCAGCGGCTTGAGCAGCGCCTGCGGCACGAAGGCGAAAAGCGCGGCATTGATGCGGGCCGCCATGCGTGGGGCGTGGGCGGCCTGGGCGAAGACGGCGAGGACGTCGCCGACGCGGCGCGGTTCGGGATCGGTCAGATGGAAGCAGCGACCGTCCTGGCCGTCGAGATGGGCGATGTGGTCGAGGGCGGCGACGACGAAGTCGACGGGGACGATGTTGATGCGCCCGCCCTCGATGCCGATGGTCGGCATCCACGGCGGCAACAGGCGGCGCAGTTTCTGGATCAGCTTGAAGAAGTAGTAGGGGCCGTCGATCTTGTCGATCTCGCCGGT
>CALMFH010000252.1 GCA_937864925.1 uncultured Alphaproteobacteria bacterium
TCTTCACGTTGTAGTCGACCACCCGCTTCACGGGCACCAGGATCTTCATGGGGCAAGGTCTCCGGTCAGGCCGGCGGGGCCGGCGCATGCGAACCACGTCTGCAGCGCCGGGAAGGAGCGACTCCTCTCCCATCCGGCGCGAAAACGACGGGAAAATGCGGCCCGGACGCTAGCGACGTCGGGGGGGGATGTCAATTCGAGATGTACACGAAACGGGAAAGAAATTGACGTTTGGTGCGAGGGCAGAAAACCGCCATGATTCGATGGTCGCCGGACGATCCGACGGGTTGGTCGGGTCGATATGCGACCAAGGGAGGCCGTTCCGCCGGGCGCGGCGATTCGGCGACGATCAGCGGTTGGCGCCGGGCACCCACAGTACGTCGGCGCGCCCGCGATCGTTGGCGAAGCGGGCGGCGACGAAGAAGAAGTCGGAGAGCCGGTTGACGTAGGCGAGCGCTTCGGCGGAGACGGCGCCGGGTGCGACGGCGATCATCTCGACCATCTCGCGCTCGGCGCGGCGCGACACGGTGCGGGCGAGATGGAGATGGGCTGCGGCAGCGCCGCCGCCGGGCAGGACGAAGGACTTCAGCGGCTCGAGATCGGCGTTGAGTTCGTCGATCTCGCGCTCCAGGCGGTCGACCTGGGCGCGGACGATGCGCAGCGGTTCCCATTTGGTTTCGGCGTCCGGGGGCGTGGCGAGGTCGGCGCCGAGATCGAAGAGGTCGTTCTGGATGCGCGCCAGCATGGCGTCGAGGACCGGCAGGTCGGTGGTGTGGAGGCGGGCGAGGCCGACCACCGAATTGGTCTCGTCGATGGTGCCGTAGGCGGCGACGCGCGGCGACGACTTGAGAAGACGTTCGCCGGTGACCAGGGCGGTCGAGCCGTCGTCGCCCTTGCGGGTGTAGATGCGATTGAGTACCACCATGTCGTCTTCGTCCCTCTCCGAGCCGCGGCGTCGGTCGGCGGTCAACGCCCGAGCCAGAGGATCACCACCACCAGCGCGAGCGCCAGCGCCTGGAGGCCGACGCGCCAGCGCATCAGCCGCTGCGAACGGTCCGAGCTGCCACCGCGGGCCATGTTGAGTACGCCGAGGCCGAGGATCGCCACGACGGCGATCATCACCAACGCCAACATCCACTCGGTGATCCCGGTCATTCCCGACCCCTCCCGTCCGCGACGACCGGCGGTTCATATACCGTGAGTTCCGTCCGAAAAGCGATGCCCGCCGTCCGGAAGGCGGCGGCACTTCACTCGCGATCCGACACCCACCCGGCGAACCGCGACAGCATCCGGTCGGTCAGCAGACGACGGGCGACGTCGAAGATCAACGTCGGCGTGGTCACCCGATAGGTGGGGCGCGGTCGCGGCGATTCCAGCGCGTGGATCAGTCTGTCGACGACAGCTTCGGGGGGCAACTTGAATCGGGTCGCCCCGCCGCGGCCCATGCGGGCGAGGCGGCGGCGATAGACCTCGGCATGGGCCGAGGCGTCGATGTCGATGTTGGTGCGGAACTGCACCGTGGCGTTGGCGACGAAATTCGTGGCGATCGGGCCGGGGCGGATCGAGACGACTTCGATGCCGGTGCCGCGAAGCTCCAGGCGCAGCGTGTCGGTGAGGCCCTCGAGGGCGAACTTCGAGGCGATGTAGGCGCCGCGATACTTCATGGCGACGATGCCGAGCACCGAAGAGCACTGGACGATGCGACCGCGACCGGCGGCCCGCATCGCCGGGATCAGGCGGCAGGTCAGATCGTGCCAGCCGAACAGGTTGGCTTCGAACTGGGCCCGCAACACGTCGGGTCTCAGGTCTTCGACGGCGCCGGGCTGGCCGTAGGCGCCGTTGTTGAAGAGGCCGTAGAGGCGGCCCCGCGTCGCGGCGAGGACGCGGGCGGCGCAGGCCTCGATCGAGGCGGGGTCGCGGTAGTCGAGAAAGACCGCTTCGACCCCGTCGAGGGCATCGAGCGCGGCGAGATCCTCGGGCTTGCGGGCGGTGGCGAAGACGCGCCAGCCGCGGCGCGCCAGGATCTCGGCGCCGGCGCGGCCGATGCCGGTCGAGGCGCCGGTCACCAGGATCGATCGGTCCGAGATCGGTGCGGTCATGGGCCTCGTTCTCTCGCCCCGCCGGTCACGGGGAATCGCCGGCTACTGTCGGGCGCGAACGGGCCACGGGCAAGAGCGGGAGGCAAAAATCGAAAACCGGCCGACGTTTCCGCCGACCGGTTCCGAGGAGCTTGCGATGACCGTGTGAGGAACCATTCTCATTTTCGGCGGAGGAAAGCAATTCGAAACCTATGGAAAGGTTAATCGCACCGACGGCCCTGCGTTAACATTCGTGAACGACGATCTTCGAAGGAACTCCGGCGGCCGTTTCCGCGAGGAACCGGCCGCCGGTCTTCGACCTCAGCCGTTGCCGCCTTCGAGCAGGCGGCGGGCGATGACCTGGGCCTGGATCTCACCGGCACCTTCGAAGATGTTGAGGATGCGGGCGTCGCAGAGGACGCGGCTGATCGGATACTCGAGCGCGAAACCGTTGCCGCCGTGGATCTGCAGGGCATTGTCGGCCGCGGCCCAGGCGACGCGGGCGCCGAGCAGCTTGGCCATGCCGGCCTCGAGGTCGCAGCGCTTGTCGTGGTCCTTCTGGCGGGCGGCGAAATAGGTGAGCTGACGCGCCACCATGATCTCCACCGCCATCATGGCGAGCTTGTCGGCGACGCGCGGGAAATGGATCAGCGCCTTGCCGAACTGGATGCGCTCCTGGGCATAGCGCAGGCCGAGGTCGAGCGCCGACTGGGCGACGCCGATGGCGCGCGCCGCGGTCTGGATGCGGGCCGACTCGAAGGTCTGCATCAGCTGCTTGAAGCCCTGGCCCTCGACGCCGCCGAGGAGGTTCGCCGCCGGGACGGTGAAGCCGTCGAAGGCGATCTCGTATTCCTTCATGCCGCGATAGCCGAGCACCTCG
>CALMFH010000253.1 GCA_937864925.1 uncultured Alphaproteobacteria bacterium
ACCCGGGTGATCAGCGCCGTGTCGTTGACCGGCTTGGTGAGGAAGTCGTCGGCCCCCGCCTCGAGCCCCTTGATCCGGTCGGCGATCTGATCGAGCGCCGTCACCATCACCACCGGCACGTGGGCGGTATGCGGATCGGACTTGAGCCGCCGACATACTTCGAACCCGTCCATCTCCGGCATCATCACGTCGAGCAGCACGATATCCGGCGTGGTCTGCCGGCAGGCCGCCAGCGCCTCGGCGCCGGAAAGTGCCGTGGTCACGTCGAAATAGTCGGCGGTGAGCCGCGCTTCGAGCAGTTTGACATTGGCGGGTATGTCGTCGACGACCAGAACTCGACCCGTCATCACTCACTCACCAACAAGAGGTCAGGCGTCACCGAGATAGGAGCGCACCGTCTCGAGAAACTTGGTCACCGAGATCGGCTTGGAGATGTAGGCCTCGCAACCGCCCTGGCGGATGCGCTCCTCGTCTCCCTTCATGGCGAAGGCGGTCACCGCGATCACCGGGATCGACTTCAGATCATCGTCTTCCTTCAACCACTTGGTCACCTCGAGACCGGAGACCTCCGGTAGCTGGATGTCCATCAGGATGAGGTCGGGCCGATCGGCTCGGGCGATCTCCATCGCGTCGAAGCCGTTGCGGCTCTGCAACGTCCGATAGCCGTGCGCTTCGAGAAGATCGTGGAAGAGCTTCATGTTCAGCTCGTTGTCCTCCACGATGAGGACGGTCTTCGCCATCTCAGTTCCCCCGACCACGATGGTGTGATCGCCCCGTCGAAATCGGCCGTTGCCGCACTCCCACTCGGCCCCGACACTAGCATCGATTCCTTTCCGAAAGGAAAAGGGGGCCGGACGAGCCGGAACATCAGATGTACACACGTTCAGATCGCATCGCCCGCGACGACGCCGAAACCCTCGCCGTCGACGCTCTCGCCTTCTTCGCCGAAGACCCCGAGACCCTCGGTCGCTTCCTCACGGCGACCGGCCTCGGACCCGAAACTCTGCGCGCGGCGGCGGCCGAACCCGGCTTCCTCGCCGCGGTGCTCGAGCATCTGATGGGCGACGAGACGCTGCTGCTGGTCTTCGCCGAACGCCGCCGCATCCGCCCGACGATGATCGCCGCCGCCCGTCACGTCCTCGACCCTCTGGTGGAGCGATGAGCGAACTCGCCGCCTTCACCCGCGACGCCCTCGATCGGCTCGATCTCGGCGACCGGCCGCTGGTGATCGTCGACGTCGACGAGGTGGTCCTGCGTTTCGTCTCGCATCTCGAGGCCTTCATCGGCCGCCAGGGCTACCGGCTCGAGGCGCGCTCCTTCGGCCTCACCGGCAACATCACCCGTCTCGGCTCCTGCCGCGCCGTCCCGGCCGGAGAGGTCGCAGCGCTGATCGCCGGTTTCTTCGCCGCCCATGTCCACGACCAGGAACCGGTCCCCGGCGCGGTCGCGGCGCTCGCCCGGTTGTCGATGCGGCTCGACGTGGTGCTGCTCACCAACGTGCCGGCCGAACATGCCGAGAGCCGGGCCGCCCGCCTCACCGCACTCGGCATGGCCTTTCCCGTCGTCGCCAACGACGGCCCCAAAGGTCCCGCCGTTGCCCGTCTGGCGCAGCGGGTCGCGCATCCGCTGTTCTTCGTCGACGACGGGCCGAACCATCTCGTCTCGGTACGCGATACGGGTGCCGCGGTGCGACTCGTCCATTTCATCGACGATCCACGCTACTACCGCCTCGCCCCCGATGTGCCGGGCACTTGGCTGAAGACCCGCGACTGGGGGGAGGTGGCGACGAGGATCGAGGCGGCACTCGTCTGAGCTGGCGCCGGTTCGGGTGCGTCTCGAGGGTCCTCGACATCGGTCACCACCACCGACCAGATCGTCATCGCCGCCGCGTTGCAGGTGACCCCGAGCGCCACGGCGAGCGGTAGCGACAGAGCGACGATCGCTGCCAGATCGCGGACGAAGGTGCGGATCGCGGCGACGCTCGCGAGGCAGGCGAGGGTCATGACGACGAAGGCGACGGTGTGATCGGCGCTCCCGCCGAAGAGGCCGAAGGTCGCCGACCCGGCGAAGGCGGCGACCGGGGCGACCGCGGCCACCGCGGCGGTGATCCGGGTGGCGCGATGGCGACGGTTCCGGTCGGCGCCGGCGAGTGTGCCGATCGCCGCGACGATGGCGGCGGCGACCACCGGCAGGAGGGTGACGAGGTACTGGCGCGCCGTGACGACGACCAACCAACGCCGGTGCGACGGCGTCTCGGCGACGAAGACGGCCACGACGGCGAGGACGAGAAGGCCGACGACGATCCGGCCGAGAGCCCTCGGTGTCATTTCGCCTCCCCTCGCCTCGGTTGGTACCGCCCCGGCCCGGGGCGGCGGGTACGGCTCCGACCCGGCCGGACCGGTCTCTTCGAGTTCGCTCCTGCGCCGGCAATGGCGCGCTCGCCGGGGTCACCACCGTCGTGCCGGCCGCCACGGCGCGGCGGGCACCGGGAACGGTCGATCCGCATCGCGGCGAGACGGAAGCCGGCCGAGCCGACGCACGGAGCGATCCTCCCGCGCGCGAGGCCCGCGTCGCCGGCTCCGGCGGATCGCTCGATCCTCGCCTCGGCGACCGGCCGGCGCAAGTCCGACCGTCACCGCATCGCGCTTCGCCACGCGCCGCCACGGCGCTATCATCGCGGCGATGAGCGATGCCCCCGCCCCTGTCGCCGTGCCGCGCCCGACCGCCTTCTGCCGCGACTGTCTCACCGCGGTCCGGCGGGGGGCGACGCGCTGCCCGAAATGCGGCGGGCCGCGCATCCTGGCGCACGCGGAACTCGGCGATCTCGCCCTCGCCCACATCGACTGTGACGCCTTCTATGCCTCGGTGGAGAAACGTGACGATCCCTCGCTCGTCGACCGGCCGGTGATCGTCGGGGGTGGAAAGCGCGGTGTCGTCTCGACCTGTTGCTACATCGCCCGCATCCACGGCGTGAGGTCGGCGATGCCGATGTGGCAGGCGCTGGAGCGCTGCCCCGAGGCGGTGGTCATCCGCCCGAACATGGAGAAATACGCCCGCGTCGGCCGCGAGATCCGCGACATGATGTTCGAGCTGACGCCGCTGGTCGAGCCGCTGTCGATCGACGAAGCCTTCCTCGACCTCGCCGGCACCGAACTCCTGCACCACGGTTCACCGGCGCTGACGCTGGCCCGTTTCGCCCGGCGGGTGGAGCGCGAGGTCGGCGTCACCGTGTCGGTCGGCCTGTCGCACAACAAGTTCCTCGCCAAGATCGCCTCGGATCTCGACAAGCCGCGCGGTTTCTCGGTCATCGGCCGCGCCGAGACGCTCGATTTCCTCGCGCCCCGCTCGGTCTCCACCATCTGGGGCGTCGGCAGGGCGACGGCGACGGCGCTGGAGGCGGAGGGCCTCCGCACCATCGCCGACCTGCGCAAGACCGACGAGGGCCGGTTGATGCGCCGCTTCGGCGTGCTCGGCCGGCGGCTCCGGCAACTCGCCTTCGGCGAGGACGCCCGCGTCGTCGAACCGGATCAGGAGATCAAGTCGATCTCCAACGAACTGACCCTCGACACCGACGTCTCCGACCTACGCGAGCTCGAGAAGATCCTCTTCCGCCTCGCCACCAAGGTCTCCGGCCGGCTGAAGGCCCATGCGATCGGCGGTTGGACCGTGCAACTGAAGCTCAAGACAGCCGATTTCAAGGGTCACACCCGCGCCCGCCGTCTCGGCGACCCGACGGCGCTCGCCGACCGCATCTTCCGCACCGGCCTCGATCTTCTCACCAGGGAATGCGACGGCCGTCGCTTCCGCCTGATCGGCATCGGCGTTTCCGACCTGGTGCCGATCGACTTCTGCGATCCGCCCGATCTCGTCGACGAGGGTGCCGGCCGCCGCGCCAAGGCGGAGGCCGCGATCGACGACCTGCGCCGTCGCTTCGGTGCCGACATCGTCGAACAGGGCCTGGTGTTCACCCCGCGCGCCAGGGCGACGGCGAAGCCGGCACCGGGCGAGGAACGTGCCGGTGAAGGGTCCGAGGAGGGCCCTCCGGTGGAGTGAACCCGTCGGGCCGTCGCGCCGCCCCGCTCCTCACAACAACCCCAGCCCGGCCAATTCGCGAAGGAATTCGACCGGCAGGTCGGCGACCGCTTCGCTCCTGAGGTCGCGGGGGGCGACTTCGGCATCGAGATAGCGCCAGCCCTGGAACGGCCGATAGGGCCGCGCCTCGACCTCGACCAGCTCGCCGGACAGCACGATGTCGCAATGCGGCACCCCGGCGGCGTCCTTGACCGCCCGCAGCTCGAGGATCGCCTCGCGCGCCCGGATCTGACCCTTGATCACCCAGTAGAGCGATCCGCCGGGCACGATCTCGTCGACGCGCTTCGGCATCATCCGGGTGCGGTGGATGTGGAGCGGATCGAGCCCGCGTCGCTTCTTCTCGGCGAGAGTGGCGGCGATCCAATGGGAGAGATCGTCGATCCCGTCGCAACCGACACAGAGTTTGATCAGGTTGAGTGCCATCGACGTCCCAGGTGACCGCGCGAACCGGCGGCGATCCTAACCCGCGCGCCGGAGCCGGACCACGGCCCGTACGCGGTGGTCCACCGCCGATCGCTCAGTCCTCGACCTCGTCGGCGGCGATGATCGCGGTCTCGGCGTCGGCCCCCGCCTTCCAGGCGAGGAAGGCGGAGTTGGTCAGAACCGCGTCCATGTAGGCGCGGGTATCCGCCGCTACCGGCCAGGAATAGGTGTCGAGCCGCGTCACGACCGGGGCGAACATGGCGTCGGCGGCCGAGAAGGCACCGAAGAGGTACGGCCCGCTCGCCCCGAACCGAGCCCGCGCGTCGCGCCAGGCGGCGACGATGCGGGCGACGTCGGCGGTCGCCGCCGGGCCGCGATCCTTGAAGGGGAATTGCCGCCGCAGGTTCATCGGGCAGGCCGATCGCAGCCCTTGGAAGCCGGCGTGCATCTCGTTCGACAGGGCGCGGGCGAGCGCCCGGGCGGCACGGTCGCGCGGCCAGATCGGCTTCTCGGGGAAGAGTTCGGCGAGGTATTCGACGATCGCCAGCGTCTCGTGGACGTGGATGTCGCCGTCGACGAGGCAGGGCACCTTGCCGGAGGGCGAGTAGGTCAGCACCGTCGGCTTGAACTCCGACGTGTCGAGCATCACCAGCACCTCCTCGAAGGGGATGCCGAAATGGGTCATCAACAGCCACGGCCGGAGCGACCACGACGAATACCGCTTGTTGCCGATGACGAGCTTCAGTCCGAACATGGTGCCCTCCCCTCCCGCTCATATCCGCGGCGGCGATCCGAGCGCCGCGCGGGGGTGCGGCGACCGTCGCATCGCTCGCCGATCGCGTCCAATGGATTGGATTGAAGAGGGTCTTCAACCGAGTTGATGGAACGTCGGCCGGTCAGGGCGCCGGGCGCAGTTCCGAGGCGCGGCCGGTCAGGCGATAGCCGAGGATGCCGAGCCATTCCTTGACGGCCATGTCGGCGCTCATCGCTCCCCACAGCATCGGCGGCCGTAGACCGACACGCCCCGTCGTGGCATAGGCCGCCGGCCGCGCCACGATGCCCGTCCAGCCGGCGGCGCGGAAGGATGCGATCGCGCGCGGCATGTGGAAAGCGGTCGTCACCAGCCACCACCGCGCTCCCGGCGCCGGTTTCACCAGATCGCGGGTGGCGACGGCGTTCTCCCAGGTGGTGCGCGAGCCGTCCTCGAGGATCAGCCGCTCGGGCGCCACGCCGACGGCGACGAAGAGCCGTTTCATCAGTTCCGCCTCGGAGGCGTCGGCCTTCGAGATGAGGGCGTTGGAGCCGCCGGAGAGCACGATCGGCACCTCGGGGAAGCGCTTCGCCAACTCCGCCACCTCGAAGACCGCCGATGCCCCCTCGCCGAGGCCGACGATGCCGCGCGCCGAAGCCATCCGGGCATCGGTGAAGCCACCGAGGACGACGATGCCGGCCGGCGCCGGGGCATCGGTGGCGGGGATCGGAAAGCGGTTCTCGAGTTCGATGAGGAGAAGCGGCCCGACCGGGGTCAAGGCGAGGACGAGGAGGAGCGTCAGGCCGATCCCGGACAGTACCCGCCCGGTCCGACGCAGGCCCGCGGCGAGCGCCAGGAGACCGGCGACGATCACCACCACCGTCAGCGTCGACGGCTGGGCGAGGAGAAAGGCGATCTTCGACGCCGTGAAGAACATCTCTCACCCCCCGCGGTTCGACGCCGATCCCGCGCCCCGGATTCCCGTTCCAAAGACAGAGGGCCTCTCACGAGGCCCTCGTCACGTCCGCCCGGCCGTTCCGTTTCAGCCGAGGTCGGCGATCGACCGGATCATCTTGCCGACCAGACCGTATTCGATCGCCTCGTCCGGACCCATCCAGAAGTCGCGATCGGTGTCCTTCTCGATGCGCGCCAGCGGCTGGCCGGTGGCATCGGCGAAGATCTGGTTGAGCCGGTCGCGCATCTTGATGATCTCGCGCGCCTGGATCTCGATGTCGGTGGCCGGACCCCCGGCACCACCGGACGGTTGATGCAGCAGGAAGCGGGTGTTGGGCAGGCAGAAACGCCGCTCCTTCGGCACCGAGGCGTAGATCAGCGCCCCGGCCGAGGCGACCCAGCCGACACCGATCATGCGCACCGGCGCCGGCACGAAGGCGATCATGTCGTGGATCATGTCGCCGGATTCGACGTGGCCGCCGGGCGAGCAGACGATGACGTTGATCGGGTCCTTCGACACATGGGAGAGCGCCAGCAGGCGGGCGGTGACGTCACGCGCCAGCTCCTGGGTGATCGAGCCGGTGATCAGGACCGTGCGCGCGTCGAAGAGGTGCTTGTCGACCGGCACCGACTGCGGCGTCTTGGTCTTCTCCTCGTCCTCCTCCTCGTCGTCGAGGCGGGTGAACCAGTAGGTCTTGGGGCTCTTGATCATGGCGCGTCCGGATGAGAAGCGGCGGGATGTGTGTGCCCAAGATGTAGTGGCCTCGCCGGGACGTGTCGACCCCGCTCGCGAAAGATGCTCAACGCTTCGTCGGGGCACTCGAGATCGCGGTTGCATAATTTCAGACATCCATTTGAATTCGATACCAGAACAGCTCTGGCTTCGATATCGCCGACCCGGATCGCACCGGGTCTCCGGGATCGCGCGATCGTGCTAGAATGAACACGAACACGGAAGTTCGCCGATGTGGTCCTTCTCGATTCTCCGTTCCCTGCGCCTCGTCCTCGCCACCTGGCCCTTCGTGCTTCTGCGCGTGCTGGTCCTCGGTGGCCTCGCACTCGCCTTCGTCGTCGCGGTGGCGAGTGGTGCCGGGCTGGGCTGGACCATCGGCCACATCGGCACCGCCGATTTTCGCGCCGGGGCGACGGTATGGGGCGGCGTCGTCGGCGGCGTCGGTGCGGCGGTGTGGGTGTGGACGCTGCGCGAGTACCTGCTCTATCTCGTCACCGCCGGCCATGTCGCGGCGATGGTCATGGCGCTCGACGGCCGGCCGCTTCCTTCCGGCCGAGCCCAGATCACCCATGCGGTCGCCACGGTGAAGGCGCGCTTCGGCGAGGTCCACCTGCTCTTCGTGCTCGACCAATTGGTCAAGGGCGCGGTCACGGCGGTGACCGGTCTCGTCGGTGCCGTCGGTCTCCTCTCGTTCGTGCCCGGCCTACAACCGTTGACCCGCCTCCTCGGCGCGGTGTTGCGCATGTCCACCAGCTTCCTCGACGAGGTGGTGCTCGCTCGCGAGATCCGAATCGCCTCCGAGGACCCGTGGACCACGGCGCGTCACGGCATCGTGCTCTACGCCCAGAACGCCAAGGCGATCCTGTGGAATGCGGTCTGGTTGACGCTGTTCCGTTGGGTGATGGGGGTGATCCTGTTCGTCGTCCTGCTCGCCCCGGTCGGCGTCGTCGCCCTGATCGTGCCGGGACCGACGACCGCCTGGGCGGTTCTGTTCACCGTCTTCTTCGCGCTGGCGGCGCAGCGTGCGGTGATCGACCCGTTCCTGATCGCCTCGACCATGCAGGTCTATTTCGCCCGCATCGAGGGTCAGCGTCCGGATCCCGATTGGGACACGAAACTCGCCGCCGCGTCGGCGCCGTTCCGCGATCTCATCGAGCGCGCGCGCGGCGCCTTCTCGGGTGCCGCCGGCGTCTGAGTCGCGCTCAGCGGCAGCCGAGGGCCGCTTCCGCGCGCTTGATCGTGGCGGCGTTCGCCCGCTCGATTCGGTTCATCGGCACCGAGCCCTCGTCCATGTAGCGGCAGCCGTCGTTGCCGAGGGTGGCGATGGCACGCGCGGTTTTGAAGCAGTAGCCGTTCTCCTGGTAGATGCGATTGCGCATCTGCCAGAGGAACTCGCAGTTCGGGCCGGAGACCAGCTCGCGATAGGCGAAGAGATCGCGGTTCGAACAGCCGAAGACGTCGTAGCAGTCGGCGAGTGCCGGGCCGGCGGTGGCCAGGGTCAGAACGGCGACGGCGGCGAAACGGGCGATCGCGGGCATGGGCCTCTTCCTCTTCGCGGCCGAGCGCAGGTCACTTCCGGCCGAAACAAACCTTGCGGAACGCCGCCAGCGGCCGGGCGATTCCGGCGCGCGGCGGCAGATCCTCGAGCGTCAGATCGACCGGTGTGCCGTTGCCGATCTGCAGCACCACCGGCCCCGGCGCGGTCAGCACCGGCATCAACTGAGCCGCGACCTTCTCCAGTTCGGCGGTGTCGGCGTCGAACTCGGCGTTGAAGGTCGGATGGCCGTCGTCGTCCTGGGCGATGTCGCCGTAGATCACATAATCGGCGTCCGGCACGGTCAACGTCAATCCGGCTCCGGGCCCGTCATCCGGCAATCCCTCGACCCCGGTCGAGGAAACGAAGAACTCGTCGACGTCGCGCAGGCAGCCGATGTGGAGGAGCCGCGGGCCACCGGCCTCGGCGACGTAGCGCAGAAATGCACGCTTCCTGGGGTCGGTCACCACCGACCAACCGGCAGGATCGCCCTCGTCGGCCGTCACCGGCGCCGGCAGGGGCAGGAGAGCCGCCAACGTCAGAGCGGCGAGAAGAAGACGCTGTGGGAACCCGATCGACATCGCAACCTCCTTCGTCGGAGGAACGGCGCGGGCACCGCCCACCGCCCGTGAGATCCTTCACTCAGTCGAGGAACGGCAGATTGGCGCAGACGATGCGGCCGGAGCGGCCGTCGATCACCAGCCAGCCGTCGATCGGCCCGCCGTCGTGATCCTCGGCGTCCTTCACCACCACGTGGAAGGCCCAGACCATGGAGGCGCCACCGCCGCAGACGGTCTCGCGGCGTGGGCGCCACTGCCGTTCGGTGATGTTGGCGGTGATCCGAGCGTCGGTGTCGCCATAGGGATCGCCCCGAAGAATGTTCACCGCCTTGGCGAGGGCCAGTCGCTCGGTGAGGTCGGCGGCGAGCGCCGGAGTGGTGAGAAGGAGAGCGGCGAGGAGAGTGGGGAAGACGATACGCATGGCCGATCTCCCGGCTCCGCGTCGGAGCCGCGCGCGCGGCCCCCGGACGCGCGGGAGTGTACCGCGGCCACACCACCGGTGCGTTGCGTTGGCGCATCGCGGCGGGCGGCGTCGGCGCGTCGCTTCGCCGCGCCGACGGAAAGGGTGGCTCAGGCGGTGCGGTCGAACAGCTGGCGGCCGATCAGCATGCGGCGGATCTCGCTCGTCCCGGCGCCGATCTCGTAGAGCTTGGCGTCGCGCAGCAGGCGCCCGGTCGGGCTCTCGTTGACGTAGCCCATGCCGCCGAGCAGCTGGATGGCGTCGAGCGCCGCCTTGGTGGCGCGTTCGGCGGCGAAGAGGATGGCGCCGGCTGAATCCTGGCGGGTGGTCCTGCCGGCGTCGCACGACTTGGCGACGGCGTAGACATAGGCGCGCGAGGCGTTGAGTTCGACGTACATGTCGGCGACCTTGG
>CALMFH010000254.1 GCA_937864925.1 uncultured Alphaproteobacteria bacterium
GCGCGAACAGCACGGTGAACATCGAGGTCGGGAAGCCCATCGCCTTCAGCGTGATACCCGAATAGAAATCGATGTTCGGATAGAGTTTCTTCTCGATGAAGTACTCGTCGTGCAGCGCGATGCGCTCGAGTTCCATCGCCACGTCGAGCAGCGGATCGTCCTTGATGCCGAGGGTGGAGAGCACCTCGTGGCAGGTCTTCTGCATGATCTTGGCGCGCGGGTCGTAGTTCTTGTAGACCCGATGGCCGAAGCCCATGAGACGGAACGGATCGTTCTTGTCCTTGGCGCGGGCGACGTAGTGTGGGATGCGATCGACCGAGCCGATCTCCTGCAGCATCTGCAGCGCCGCCTCGTTGGCGCCGCCGTGCGCCGGGCCCCACAGGCAGGCGATGCCGGCCGCGATGCAGGCGAAAGGGTTGGCGCCCGACGAACCGGCCAGACGCACGGTCGAGGTCGAGGCGTTCTGCTCGTGGTCGGCGTGCAGGATGAAGATGCGGTCCAGCGCCCGGCTCAGGACCGGGTTGACCTTGTACTCCTCGCACGGGATCGAGAAGCACATCTTCAGGAAGTTGGAGGTGTAGTCGAGGCTGTTGTCCGGGTACACGAACGGCTGACCGATCGAGTACTTGTAGGCCATCGCCGCGATGGTCGGCATCTTGGAGATCATGCGGATCGACGCGACCATGCGCTGGTGCGGATCGGTGATGTCCAAGCTGTCGTGATAGAACGCGGCGAGCGCGCCGACGGTGCCGACCATGACGGACATCGGGTGGGCGTCACGACGATAGCCGGTGAAGAACTTCATCATCTGCTCGTGCACCATCGTGTGACGGTAGACGCGAGCCTTGAAGTCTTCGAACTGGCTGCGGGTCGGCAGGTCACCGTAGAGCAGCAGGTAGCAGGTCTCGACGAAGGTGCCGTGCTCGGCGAGCTGATCGATCGGATAGCCGCGGTGGAGCAGAACGCCCTCGTCACCATCGATGTAGGTGATCTTCGATTCGCACGAAGCGGTCGAGGTGAACCCCGGATCGTAGGTGAAGCAGTGGGTCGCCCCGTAGAGCTTGGTGATGTCGATGACGTCGGGACCGATCGAGCCGGACCGAACCGGCAGGGTCAACGACTTGTCGCCGATGGTGAGTGTGGCGGACTTTTCGCTCATGCAGATACCCCCTGGGCGCGGAGATCCAACGGACTGGCAGGCGCTTCACATCTAACCGTTTGAAGGTTCCGACAGAAGGGGGACCGAGATCCCGGCGCCATGGTGCCGAGTTCGAGGCCTAGCTCATTCCCGATCCGCCGACAAGCACTTCCTAGGTATCAGGCCTCCGAACTCTTGGTCAAAATTGAGGCGAACCAACCGCTTCCCGTGACTGCGAAGTGCTACGTCGCGTCGCAGCATGGCGCCGGTGCCGGCGATCGCGCCCCCCGGGGCGTAGCTACGCCCCGCGAGCGGTGGCGTGACGGGCGGCTCAGGCCGGCAGCCGATCGGCGAGGCGGGCGAGGGTCTCGTCGCGAGCGAGGACGGCGAGCACGTCGAAGATGCCCGGCGAGGTCGTCCGGCCGGTCAGAGCGGCACGCAGCGGCTGCGCCGCCTTACCGAGTTTGAGGCCGGTCTCCTCGGCGTAGGCTCGCACCACGGCCTCGGTCGAGGCCGCCGACCACTCGTCCTCGGAGATCGCCGCCAGACGCGGCGCGAGCGCGGCAAGCACGGCGAGGCCCGCGGCATCGAGCAGGGCGGCGGCCTTCTCCTCCATCTCCAGCGGGCGCACCGCGTGGATGAATCGGGCGCCGTCGAGGAGCTCGACCAGCGTCTTGGCGCGTTCCTTGAGACCGGGGAGGGCGGCGCGGATCTTCGCCTCGAGGGGTGCGTCGAGTTTGGCGGCGAGGGCGCGGCCGTCTTCGGTGTGGGGCAGGAAGGCGAGGAAGGCGGTCCACAACGCGTCGTCCGCGGTGGCGCGCATGTAGTGGCCGTTGAGGTTCTCGAGCTTGGCGAAATCGAAGCGTGCGGCGCCCTTGTTGACGTCGTGGATGTCGAACCAGGCGATCGCCTGCTCGGTCGAGAAGATCTCGTCGTCGCCGTGGCTCCAGCCGAGGCGGGCGAGATAGTTGAGGAGCGCCTCCG
Source organism: uncultured Alphaproteobacteria bacterium (assembly GCA_937864925.1). Taxonomy (GTDB): domain Bacteria; phylum Pseudomonadota; class Alphaproteobacteria; order Rhizobiales; family Ancalomicrobiaceae; genus CALBKH01. Next base: position 2,123 of record CALMFH010000254.1, read on the forward strand.
GCAGGTAGCCCATGGCACGATAGGCGTCGACGCCGAGCGCGCCGTGGCGCTTCGACAGCTTGGCACCGTCCGCCCCGTGGATCAGCGGGATGTGGGCCCAGGTGGGCACGGACCAGTCCATGGCACGATAGATCCGAGTCTGGCGCGCCGCGTTGGTCAGGTGGTCGTCGCCGCGGATGACGTGGGTCACACCCATGTCGTGGTCGTCGACCACGACGGCGAGCATGTAGGTCGGGGTGCCGTCGGAGCGGAGCAGGATGAAGTCGTCGAGCACGTCGTTGCGGAAGACGACGCGGCCCTGGACGCAATCCTCGATCACCGTTTCGCCTTCGCTCGGCATCTTCAAGCGGATCACCGGTTGCACCCCCGCCGGCGCCTCGGCCGGGTCGCGATCGCGCCAGCGGCCGTCGTAACGCGGCGGCCGACCCTCCTTCGTCGCGCTCTCGCGCATCTCCTCGAGCTCGGCCGGGCTCGCCCAGCAGCGGTAGGCTTCGCCACGGGCGAGGAGTTCGTGGGCGATCTCGGCATGGCGGTTCATCCGCGCGAACTGGAAGAGCGGCTCGCCCTCACCCTCGAGGCCGAGCCACCGCAGACCGTCGAGGATGGCGTCGATCGCCGCGTCGGTGGAACGTTCGCGGTCGGTGTCCTCGATCCGGAGCAGCATCCTGCCGCCGGTGTGGCGGGCAAAGAGCCAGTTGAACAGCGCCGTGCGCGCGCCACCGATGTGCAGGTAGCCGGTCGGGGAGGGGGCGAAGCGGGTGACGACGGTGTCGGCCATGGAGCTTGGGTCTCGACGGAAGTTGAGCGGCGTGGGAGGGTGCAACCGAACGTGACGAGGCGTATCGATCGGGAACCGGCGGGTTCCTCTAGCATGGCGAGGCGCGGAAACCCAAGGGGCGTGAGCGGTGAACGGTCGCGCGGGCGAGAGAACCGAAGCGGAGAGCGATCGTCCGATCCGGACGACCGGCGCCGCTCGGCCGGCGCGCGTCGACCCGGATCGGGCCCTCATGGCACCGGGTCGGGTGGAGCGGCTGCGGCTGCGGCTGGAACTCGTCGGCGAACGCGCCCTCGACGCCGCCCGGCACGATCTCGACGGCGGGCTCGCCCTACCGGGCCTCGTCGTCGTCTTCGCGCTCGGCATCGCTCTCTATTTCGAACTCCCACGGGAACCGTGGACGCCGGCGGTGGCGACGGTCGCGGCGATCGCCGTGGCGATCACCCGGGTGCGGCGGCGGACGGGACACGCGGCCCGGATCGCGGCTGCGATCGCCGCGCTGCTCCTCGGCGTGGCGGCGGCGTCTTTCGAAGCGCGGCGGGTGGCGGCGCCACGGCTCGATCACGAGCGTACCGTCACCGTCGAAGGGCGGGTCGCAGATCTCGAAGCGACGGCGACCGGCAGCCTCCGCCTCGTCGTCGACGTGAGCCGGATGGAGGGGCGCGGGCTCCTGGCGGAGACGACGCCGCGGCGGATCACCGCGACGGTGAGTGCCAAGGGGCAGCGACCCGACGTCGGTGACGGGGTGCGCTTCAAGGCGCGGCTGAAGCCGCCGGAGGGCCCGGTGATGCCGGGCGGCTACGACTTTGCCCGGCGGGCGTGGTTCGAGGGGCGGGGCGCGGGCGGCTACGTGCTCGGTCGCGTCACCCCGATCGACCTCGGACCGCCGGGCCGGGGCGATCGGGTTCTGCAGGCGATCGGTTCGCTGCGGCACACGATCGCCGAGCGCGTACGCGAGAGCCTGCCGGGACCGACCGGGGCGATCGCCGCGGCGCTGATGGTCGGCGAACAGCGGGCGATCCCGGAAAGCGTCGCCGAACCACTGCGGGCATCCGGACTCACTCACATCGTGTCGATCTCCGGCCTGCACATGGGGCTCGTCGCGGGCGGCGTCATCGTTGCGATCCGGGCGCTTCTGGCGCTGGTCCCGGCACTGGCGCTGGGGTTTCCGATCAAGAAATGGGCCGCGGCTGCGGCGTTCCTGGCGGCAACGGTCTATCTGTTGCTGTCGGGTAACCAGGTTGCGGCGCTGCGCTCGCATCTGATGCTGTCGGTGGCGCTGCTCGCGGTGATGGTCGATCGGCCGGCGATCACCATGCACACCGTGGCGGTCTCGGCGCTGCTCATCCTGGTGGTGGAGCCGTCGGCGGTGATGGAGCCGAGTTTCCGCATGAGCTATCTGGCGGTGATGGCGCTCGTCGCCGCCTACGATCTCTACCGTCGATGGGCGTCGCGACGACCGGTCCGGGGCGATCGCGGGCTCGCGCGCGGGCTCCTCGGCAGTGCGGTTCGGCAGGTCGAGGGCTTCGCCTTCTCCTCGCTCGTCGCCGGTCTCGCCACCGCGCCGGTGATCGCCGGTACGTTCTTCCGTGCCGCACCCTACTCGATCTTCGCCAACATGGCGGTGCTCCCGGTCACCGGTCTGGTGACCATGCCTGCGGCGGTCGTCGCGGCGCTCGCCATGCCGTTCGGGCTCGATCACCGGCCGCTGCAGGCGATGGGGCTCGGCGTCGACTGGATGATCGCCGTCGGTCGCTGGGCCGCGGCGCTCCCGGCCGGCGCCGGCCTGATCGGCGCTCCCCACCCGGCGGCGATGCCGCTCGGCATGATCGCGGTGCTGTGGCTGTCCGCCTGGAAGAGCCGGCTGCGCCTCCTCGGCCTCTTGCCCGCAGTGACCTCGCTCGCACTGCTCGTCGCCGGCCCGCGGCCGGACGTCCTGATCGGGCGCCACGGCAGCGCGGTGGCGGTCCGGGCGGCCGACGGTCGGTTGCAGGTGCTCGGCGGACGCCAGGAACGCTTCGACGTGGCGATCTGGCTCGCCGCCGATCGCGATCCGCGATCGCCGGCCGATCCGACACTCGGCGAGGGGTGGCGCTGCGACGCCGTCGGCTGCGTTCACCGGACGCCGCGCCCGGACGGTGCCGGACCGCTGTCGTCGCAGGCCGGCCGAGCCGATCCCGCCCCGGCGGCCGGTCCGCCCGGCCCCGGCGTGACGCCCGGCGATGTCATTTCACAGACCACCGCGACGCAGGACGGGCGGTCGTTCGACGCGAAGACGACCGGTGGCGGCCCGGACCGCGAGCCGGGGTTCGAGATCGCCGTGGTACGCCACCCGCTCGGCTTCGAGGAGGATTGCCGACGGGCGGCGCTCGTCGTCACCACGCTGATCGCACCACCGGGGTGCCGCGATCACACCTTGGTCGTCGATCGCCTCGACCTCGCCCGTGGCGGAGCACTGGCACTCGATTTCGTCGGCGCGGATCGCCGCGACGTCCGTATCCGTACCAGTCTTCCGGTGCCCGCCCGTCCGTGGACGCCGATCGACCCACGTCTGGCCGAACTCGACCGCGACGCCGCCGAAACCGCCTCGGCGTTCCGCGCGGGGAATGCCGTCGCGATCGACAGCGCGCGGGACCGCGAGCCGGAGACACCACCGGACGCGCTGGACGACGAACTCTTCCCCGAACCTCAGATCGATCCGGCGCCATCGTCGAACCGCAGACCACCGGGCGACATCGACGGGTCGGCGCCGCCGTGACGGGCCACCCTGCGGCGTCACGGCAGGCCACCACGCGGACAGCGGGCGAGCCTCAGTAGCGGCGGATGAGGCCGACGAGACGCCCCTGCACCTTGACCCGGTCGGGCCCGAAGATCCTGGTCTCGTAGGCCGGATTGGCCGCTTCGAGGGCGATCGAGGCGCCACGCTTCCTCAGCCGCTTCAACGTCGCCTCCTCTTCGTCGACGAGCGCCACGACGATGTCGCCGCTGTCGGCATGGTCGGAGCGCCGGATCACCACCGTGTCGCCATCGAGAATGCCGGCCTCGATCATCGAATCACCGCGCACCTCGAGGGCGAAGTGCTCGCCGCCGCCGATGAGGTCCATCGGCACCGGGATGGCGTGGGTGTAGTTCTGGATCGCCGAGATCGGCGTGCCGGCGGCGATGCGGCCCATCACCGGGATCGAGATCACCTCGGCGCGTTCCTCGCCACCGGCCGGAACCGTGCGCGGCTTGCCGAGGCTGCCCTCGATGACCGACGGCGCGAACCCCTTGGCCGTCCGGCCGGTCGAGGCGAGGCCCGGGGCGACCGACTCCGGTAGCCGCACCACCTCGAGTGCTCGCGCCCGATTGGGCAGGCGACGAATGAACCCACGCTCCTCCAGCGCCGTGATCAGGCGATGGATGCCCGACTTGGAGCGGAGATCGAGCGCATCCTTCATCTCGTCGAAGGAGGGGGGCACCCCCGTCTCCTTGAGCCTCTCGTGAATGAACATCAGCAGCTCGTACTGCTTGCGCGTCAGCATCGGCTCGACACCTCGTCGGTCCCGGTGTGACGGGACACACCGCGGAGCAGGATCGCCAGAAGAACACGACCATCCGCATGCCCCGGCACGCGAAGGTCGCATGTACAGCATCGGTGCCTTACCCCGCCACGGTGGAAAGGGCCGACTCGACACAAGTACAAATCACGAACTCAACCTACACGTTCTCCGGATGTTCCGCAAGCGAAGCCGAGAACAAAACGGGCATGAGCTCGGCGAAGACCGTGGTCCGACAGGGGCGATCGGTGCGGGCGATCGGAGAGAGACGATCGGGATGTGCCGTCTCGGGCGCAGCCGCGGTCGGGTGCCGGTCGCCGTGTGGGAATGCCGGGGTGCGGCCGGGAGGCCGGCGGCGTCTCGGGATCGCTCCGGAGGGGGCGGTCGCTCCCGTATCGGGGCGATCGCGGTCACCGACGGAAGGCGGGTTCCGGCAGAACCGGCGCCCGGGGCGGTGTCGCGTCGGTGCTCAGGGGAAGCGGATGAAGCGGCAGGGTTCGCCGGCGATCGCCGCCGGGGCATGGGGCGGGCGGACGATCAGGCCGTCGGTGGCGGCGAAGCGGGTGAGGAGGGAGCTGTCCTGGAGATCCGCCGGCACGGCGACGAGGCGGCCGGCGTCGTCGAGGACGAGACGGGCGCGCAGATAGTCCTGGCGCAGGTCGTTGGCGGCGAGGTCGCGGCCGAGCGCCACCAACTCCTCGCGCGGCGCCGGGTCGGGCTCGCCGGCGAGGGCGCGGACGAGGGGTGCCAGGAAGAGCAGCGCGCAGACCAGGGCCGAGGCCGGATTACCCGGCAGGCCGACGATGCGCGTCGCACCGCGGCGGCCGAACATCAGTGGCTTGCCCGGCCGCATGGCGAGTTTCCAGAAGCCGAATTCGACGCCGCAGGTGGCGAGCGCGGCATGGACGTGATCGTGGTCGCCGACCGAGGCGCCGCCGATGGTGACGAGGGCGTCGACACCACCGTCGAAGGCGGCGCGCATGGCGGCGACGGTGGCGTCGAAATCGTCGCGGACGATGCCGAGGTCGACCGCCTCGCCGCCGACCGTCTCGATCAGTGCGGTGACCGCATAGCCGTTGGAGGCGACGATCTGATCCGGCCCGAGGTCACCCCCCGGCGGTACGAGTTCGTCGCCGGTGGCCAGTACGGCGATGCGCGGGCGGCGGCGTACCGTCACTTCGGCATGGTTCATCGCGGCGACGAGGCCGAGGTTGGTGAAGCCGAGTCGCGTTCCCGCGGTCAGGCCGACATCGCCGGTGCGGAAGTCGACACCGGCGGCGCGGACGTGGCGGCCGGGCCTGGCCGCCTCGCCGAAGGTGACGAGGTCGCCATCGCGCGTGGCGTATTCCTGCATGACGACGCAGTCGGCGCCGGCGGGCATCGGTGCGCCGGTGAAGATGCGCACGCAGGAACCGGGCGGGACCGCGCCTTCGAAGCTGCGGCCGGCAGCGGCTTCGCCGACGACGGACAGGCGGGCGCCGGCCTCCGCCGCATCGGCGGCGCGGAGTGCCCAGCCGTCCATGGCGGCGGCGGCGAAGGGTGGCTGGGTGCGGCGAGCGGCGAGATCGGCGGCGAGCACCCGGCCGCGGGCGCCGGTGATCGGCACGATCTCGGGTTCGGTCGCCACGATGCCTTCGAGGACGGCGGCGAGCGCCACGTCGACCGGGGTCAGCGCCATCGCCTCACTCCGCCTTCCATTCGCCGGACTTGCCGCCGGACTTCTCGATCAGTCGGATGCTGCCGATCACCATGCCGCGATCGACCGCCTTGGCCATGTCGTAGACGGTGAGAGCGGCGACCGAGACGGCGGTGAGCGCCTCCATCTCCACCCCGGTCTGGCCGGTGACGCGGGCGAGGGCGCGCAGGCGCAGGCCGGGCAGGGCCTCGTCGACCTCGACGTCGAGCGTCACCTTGGTCAGGAGCAGGGGGTGGCAGAGCGGGATCAACTCGTGCGTCTTCTTCGCCGCCATGATGCCGGCGATGCGCGCCGTGGCGATCACGTCGCCCTTCTTGGCGAGACCGTCGCGGATCAGTGCGAGCGTCGCCGGCAGCATCGTCACCGAGCCTTCGGCGATCGCGGTGCGGCTGGTCACAGCCTTTTCGCCGACGTCGACCATATGGGCGGCGCCGGCGTCGTCGAGATGGGTGAGGCGAGGGCTCTCGGACATGTCAGGCCTTCGCCAGCAGAGTGCGGGTGGCGGCGGTGACGTCGGCCTGGCGCATCAGGCTCTCGCCGACCAGGAAGGTGGAGATGCCGACGCGCTCCAGTCGAGCGCAGTCATCCGAGGTGAAGATGCCGCTCTCGCCGACCAGCAGGCGATCGGCCGGCACCATCGCCGCCAACCGTTCGGAGGTCTCGAGCGACACCTCGAAGGTCTTGAGGTTACGGTTGTTGATGCCGATCATCGGGGACGACAGGCGGAGCGCCCGCTCGGTCTCCACTTCGTCGTGGACCTCGACGAGGACATCCATGCCGAGCTCGAAGGCGGCGTCTTCGAGCGCGTTCGCCTCGTCGTCGGTGAGCGAGGCCATGATGATCAGGATGCAGTCGGCACCCCAGGCGCGGGCCTCCAGCACCTGATAGGGCTCGAACAGGAAGTCCTTGCGTAGGCAGGGCAGGGCACAGGCGTCGCGTGCGGCGCCGAGGTATTCCGGCGCACCCTGGAACGACGGGGTGTCGGTGAGGACCGACAGGCAGGCGGCGCCACCGGCCTCGTAGGCACGAGCGAGGCTCGGCGGATCGAAGTCGGCCCGGATCAGGCCCTTGGACGGGCTCGCCTTCTTGATCTCGGCGATGAGACCGCGTGCGCCTGCGGCCTGCTTCGCCCGGAGTGCGGCGAGGAAGCCGCGCGGCGAGGAGACGCCGGCGATGCGGGCGCGCAGATCGGCTTCGGAGACCTTCGCCTTGGCGGCGGCGATCTCGGCGCGCTTGTAGAGTTCGATCTTCTTCAGGATGTCGGCCATCGCGCCCTCAGGAATTCGACACGTCGACCAGAGCGGCGAGCCGGGCACGGGCGCTGCCGTCGTCGATCGCCGTGGCCGCCTGCGCCACGCCATCGGCGAGGGTGGCGGCGCGACCGGCGACGACCAGCGTCGCGCCGGCATTCATCAGCACGATGTCGCGATAGGCGGAGGGGGTGCCGTCGAGAACCGACCGCATCGCCGTGGCATTGAAGGCGGCGTCGCCGCCGAGCAACGCTTCGATCGGATGGCGGGCGAGGCCGACCGATTCGGGGGCGACGACGAAGGTGGTGATCTTGCCGTCCTTCAACTCGGCGACATGTGTCTCTCCGGTGACGGTGATCTCGTCGAGACCGTCGGAGCCGTGGACGATCCAGGCCGAAGTGGTGCCGAGGTTGGCCAACACGCGGGCGATCGGTTCGACCCAGGCGCGGGCGAAGACGCCGGTCATCTGTCGTCTGACGCCGGCCGGATTGGACAGCGGCCCGAGCAGGTTGAAGGCGGTGCGGGTACCGAGTTCGACGCGTGCCGGCCCGACGTGCTTCATCGCGGTGTGATGGGCCGGGGCGAACATGAAGCCGACGCCCGCCTCGCGCACACAGCGGGCGATCTTCTCCGGGTCGATGTCGATCCTGACGCCGAGCGCCATCAGCACATCCGCGGCGCCGGACTTGGAGGAGAGTGCCCGGTTGCCGTGCTTGGCCACCGGCACGCCGCAGGCGGCGACGACGAAGGCCGACGCGGTGGAGACGTTGTAGGAGCCCGAGCCGTCGCCGCCGGTGCCGACGATGTCGACGGCATCGGCGGGGGCGGCGACGCGCAGCATCTTCTCGCGCATCACCTCGACCGCGCCGGTGATCTCGTCGACGGTCTCGCCGCGAACCCGCAGCGCCATCAGGAAACCGCCGATCTGGGCCGGGGTGGCGGCACCCGACATCATGATGTCGAAGGCGGTGCGGGCCTCGTCACGGGTCAGCGCCGCGCCGGTGGCGGCCTTGCCGATCAGCGCCTTGAGGTCGGTCATCGGGAAACTCCGGGAAATCGGTCGGCCCGTGGACGCGGGCGGGGAGGGTGTCAGGCCGCGGCGCGGTCGCGACGGGTGTCGTTGAAGTCGCGGGCGATCTCGAGGAAGTTGCGGATGATGGCGTGGCCGTTCTCCGAGGCGATCGACTCGGGATGGAACTGGACGCCGTGGACCGGATGCTCGAGGTGCATCTGCCCCATGATCAGTCCGTCTTCCGACCACGCCACCGGCGAGAGGCAGGACGGCAGGGTGGAGCGCTCGACGATCAGCGAGTGATAGCGGGTGCCGGTGAACTCGCGGTTCAGGCCGCGGAAGAGGCCACGGCCATCGTGGGAGATGGTCGAGGTCTTGCCGTGCATCAGGTGCGGGGCGCGGATCACCCGACCGCCATAGGCCTGTCCGATCGCCTGATGGCCGAGGCAGACGCCGAAGATCGGGATGCGGGCGCCGAGGCGCTCGATCGTCTCCACACAGATGCCGGCTTCCGTCGGGGTGCAGGGGCCGGGCGAGAGAATGATCCCCTCCGGATCGAGCTTCGCGACCTCGTCGACGGTCATCTTGTCGTTGCGCACGACCTTCATCACCGCGCCTTCCTCGCCGATGTAGTGGACGAGGTTGAAGGTGAAGCTGTCGTAATTGTCGACGACCAGGAACATGGGACCCGCGCCTTCCGGTTTTCCGAGGCGTCAGAGATAGCGGGCGAGGGGGCTTTTGTCACGCGCGGGCGGGTGCGACGACGCGCGCTCGGCGACGCGCTCGGCATTCCTCCGGAGGCGCGATCGCCGCGAACCTGCTAGGGTGGCGTTGCCGGCACTCCGTCGGCGGCGAGGTGAGCCGATGGCACTGGAATTCCCGGTCCACAAATCGGATCTGCTCGGCTCGGCCCGTCTGGTGATCGACGCCACCACCGGCATCACCGATCTGGTCGAGGCGATGCACGAACGGATCGCCCGCTTGCCCGGCCTCCCGCCGTCGCGCGGCGAGGGGCGCACATCGGGTGTCACCGGGTTCGTCTACGACGCAATCCGCGGCATCACCCGCGCCGTCGGCGTCGGCGTCGAGACGATATTGGACCTGACGGTGCCACCGATCGGTTCCGAGACCCCGGACCCGGCACGCGAGGCGGTGATCGCCGCACTCAACGGCGTCCTCGGCGACCATCTGGCGGCGACCCGCAATCCGCTCGCCAAGTCGATGGCATTGCGCCGCGACGGCCGGCCACTGCCGAGTGGGCGCGATGCTCTCGCCGCCGCCCTGCCCGACGCCGAGGCTGGCATCGTCGTGCTGATCCACGGCTTGTGCATGTGCGACCTGCAATGGATCCGCGGCGGACGCGACCGCGGTGGCGAGCTCGGCGACGATCTCGGCCTGACCACGCTCCGGCTCGACTACTCGACCGGCCGCCACGTCTCCACCAACGGCCGCGAACTGGCGGAGAAGTTCGAAGCTCTGGTCGACGAATGGCCGCGGCGGTTGGAGCGAATCGTGTTGATCGGCCATTCGATGGGCGGCCTCGTCGCCCGCAGCGCCTTTCATCAGGGCGAAGCCGCGGGCCATCGCTGGCCGAAGCTCGTCGGCGACCTCGTCTTCCTCGGCTCACCCCACCACGGCGCGCCGCTGGAGAAGGCGGGCCACTGGATCGACGTCGTCCTCGGCGCCACACCCTATGCCGCGCCGTTCGCTCGCCTCGGCCGCATCCGCAGCGCCGGCATCAACGACATGCGCCACGGGGCTCTGTTCGACGAGGACCGGCAGGAGTGCGGAGGCTCCGGTCCCTTCGGCGACACGCGCCGGCCGGTGCCGTTGCCGCGGGGCGTGAACTGCTGGGCGATCGCGGCGACCGTGGCGCAGACCGAAAGTGGTCCGACCGATGCCATCGTCGGCGACGGGCTGGTGCCGCTCGACAGCGCCCTCGGTCGCCATGCCGATCCGGTTCGTCGGCTCGACTTCGCCGCCGACCACCAACGAGTGATCCGCGGCCTCGGCCATCTCGATCTGATGTGGAACGACGAGGTCTTCGACCAGTTGCGCCGCTGGCTCCGATCGAGCGAGCGGGTTTCGTCGCACGGCTGATCGCCGTCGTGCGATCCGGCTTCACTTCGCCAGACGCAGCGACTTGGTGATCTGGGTGACGATGGTCGACATCGCCGCCTGGATCGCCGGACCGTCGGCGGCGGAGAAGTACCACTGGCCGCCGGAGGAACAGGACTTCAGCACCGACGAGAACTGGGTCGAATAGGGCGCCACCAGCTGGTCGTACTGCGTATCGCCGGGGATCACGGGATAGGTGGCCTCGATGCTGATCAGCGTCGCGCCGGTGTTCTTGATGGCGGTGCAGGCGGTGCCGTAGGAAATGTCGGTGCACCGGCCGTAACCGGTACAGGTCCCCGGCAGGGTCTGCAGTCCATCGGTGACGAAGACCACGAAGGTCTTGCGCGAGGTCGCCGAGGTGCCGTCGCCGACGTTCTTGAGATTGTTCTTGAGCGAGGTGAGCGCCGCCGTGGTCTTGGAGTAGCCCCAGTTGGCCGAGGCCGGCTGGATCGGCTCGACATCGATCGCGGCGGCGGCGGAGGCGGCGGCGGAGATCGTCGTGGCATTGGCGACGAGGGTCGAATAGTTCGTTCCGTAGGTGGCGATGGTCGTCAAGACGTTGCCGCCGGACGCGGTGATGGCCGAGTCGAGCGAGGTGAAGAAGGTCTGTGTCGCCGAGTTGACGTAGTCGATCTTGAGCTTGATGTCGTCCTTCCTCGCCAGTTCCCGGTAGTCCTTCGACACCTTCATCCCGTTGGAATAATAGAAGTAGTAGCCATCCGGGTTGTGGCAGGCGAAGGCGCATTTGTCGTACTTGCCGGAACCCTGCAGCTTGGCGATGGCGGCAGGAGTGCCGCCGACCGCCATCGAGCCGGAGACGTCGACCAGAAAGACGAACTGGTAATACTGGGCGGGGAGCGTGGCCTTGGCGGAGGCGTCGACCGACAGCGCGATCTTCGAAATGCCGATCGCCGACATCAACGAGGTCGGCGCATCGCCGGCGACCGTGACGTTGGCGGTGACGTCGTTGACCGACGGGATCGACATGGTGGTGGCGATCGACGGTGCGCCGGCGAAGACCCCCTTCGCGGCATTGGCGGCGAAGGTCGCCTCGGCGACGGACTTGCCTTTCTCGGCGGCGGCGGCGGCATTGGCCGTCGACCAACCGTTGGCGGCGAGGTGATCGGAGGCGGCGCGCGCCGCAGCGAGTGCGGCGGCATCGGCGGCACCCTGCAACGTCGTGCGGTCGCGCATGGCCATGGCATAGTCGACCGCCATGCCGATCGCGACGACCAGACCGAGCAGCAGGAAGATCACCGTCACCGCCATCGTGCCGCTGCGGTCGCGGAGGAAGGCACAGAAGATCACGGCGATGCGGCGGCGGAACATACGGGTCCTCGCGAAGACGACCGTTCGACCGCGGAAGCGGCGAACACGACGAGATCGTCGCACGACCAGGTTACGAAACCCTTGGGACGATCACCGAAAAGTCGGCTCACCGCCGAAGATTTCGGCGGCTCGATCGGCATGGCCGCACCATCCCTGCGTCGGGCGCGCGAGGACGGCCGACGGCGCCAAGGGGCGTCGCCGGCGCGGCTTTCCGCCACCGGAGGTCACTGCCCCCGGCTGGCCGAATGGGCGAAGCGGACCGCCTCTTCCGCGGCGCGGAACAGGGCCTTGGCCTTGTTGACGCACTCGGCCTGTTCCATCGCCGGTAGGGAGTCGGCGACGATGCCGGCGCCGGACTGGGCGTAGATGCGGCCGTCCTTGACGATGGCGGTCCTGAGCGCGATGCAGGTGTCCATCGCCCCGTCGGCGGAGAAGTAGCCGACGCAGCCGGCGTAGAGGCCGCGCTTCTCCTTCTCGAGCTCGTCGATGATCTCCATGGCGCGCACCTTCGGAGCTCCGGAGACCGTGCCGGCGGGGAAGCCGGCGGCGAGTGCGTCGAGATTGTCGTGCGCCGGGTCGAGCGTGCCGACCACGTTCGAGACGATGTGCATGACGTGGCTGTAGCGCTCGACGAAGAACTTGTCGGTGACGCGAACCGTGCCGATCGAGGCGACGCGGCCGACGTCGTTGCGGCCGAGATCGAGCAGCATCAGGTGTTCGGCCAGTTCCTTCGGATCGGCGAGCAGGCTCGCTTCGTTGGCCTTGTCCTCGGCCGGTGTGGCACCGCGCGGCCGGGTGCCGGCGATCGGGCGGATGGTGACCTCGCCGTCGCGGACGCGCACGAGGATCTCCGGGCTCGACCCGACCACCGAGAAGTCGCCGAAATCGAGGTAGTAGAGGAACGGCGCCGGATTGACCCGCCGCAGCGCCCGGTAGAGGGCGAAGGGCGGCAGCGCGAACGGCGCCTCGAAGCGCTGCGACAGCACCACCTGGAAGATGTCGCCGGCGCGGATGTACTCCTTCGAGCGTTCCACCATCGCCTCGTATTCGGCCGGCGTGGTGTTGGACACCATCGGCACGTCGAGGGCGAGCTCGCCGATTTCGTAGGCGGTCTTGTCGATCGGTCGGTCGAGGGCGTCGACCACCTGTGCGATGCGCTCCACGGCGCGGGCGTGGGCCTGAGAGGCGGAGACGCCGGCTTCGCGGTGGACCCGGGTCACCACCCAGATCTCGTCCTTGATCGAATCGAAGACGAGTACGGTGCGCGGGCGGACCAGAATGGCGTCGGGCAGGCCGAGGGCGTCGGGATTGGGCTCGCCGATCTCCTCCATCTGCCGGACCATGTCGTAGCCGAGATAGCCGAACATGCCGGCCGCCATCGGCGGCAGGCCCGGCGGCAGGTCGAAGCGATCGGCATGGACGAGGCCGCGCAGCACCTCGAGCGAGCGCCCCTCGGTCGGCTCGAAGGCGGTGCGATCGGTGGCGAAGCGGCGGTTGATCTCGCCGACCTCGCCACGGGCGCGGAACACCAGATCGGGATCGAAGGCGATCATCGAATAGCGGCCACGCACCGCACCACCCTCGACCGACTCGAGCAGGATGCAGTGATCGCGGCCGGCGGCGATCTTCATGTAGGCGGAGACCGGTGTCTCCAGATCGCCGACGAGGGTGGTCCACACCACCGTCGAGGGTCCGTTTTCGTAGAAGGCGCCGAAAGCCTCTTCGGTCGGTTCGATCCGCATCGCAGTCAGTCCTTGGCGCGGCCGATGACGCGCGCGACGTTCGCCTGGTGGGTGTAGACGCCGACGTCCTTCTGGACCTGGGCGAGCCAGCTCTCCAGCAGGGTGTTCTGGATCGTCATGGCGGTACGTTCGGCGACGTTGCGGGCGTCTTCGGTCTCGCCGAAATAGGCCGGCGCGGTCACCGAAGCGACCTGGAGGACGATGCGGGCGTCGCCGTTGCCGGCGACCGAGGCGATATGGCCTTCCGGCCCCTCGAAAGCGGCCGCGACCGCCGCCGGTGACAGACCCTCGGGGCGATCGTCGCGCTTGAATTCGGTGGTGGTCGTCGCCTCGAAGCCGAGCTCCTTGGCGACCGCGACGAGGTCCTCGCCCTTCTTCACCCGATCGGTGATGCGTTCGGCGATCTCGACCAGACGCTTGCGGATCTCCTCGGTCTTCCAGGCGCCGAGCACCCGGTCGCGGACCTCGGCGAGGGGGCGGTCGTGGGCCGGCGCGACGGCGGTCACCGCGTACCAGACGAAGCCCTTGCCGCCGAGATCGAGGGTCTCGTTCTCGACGCCGACGTCGCTCTCGAAGACGGCGCCGATCAGCTTGGCGGCATCGGGGATGGCGGCGAAGGTGGTACCGTCGGTAAGTGTGCCGTCCTTGGCCATCTTCTCCACCACGATCGGCGTCATGCCGAAGCGCTGGGCGATGTCGCGCAGCTTGCCGCCGCCGGCGATGGCGTCCTCGATCTGGTCGTGGCGGGCGAGGATCTCGGTTTCCGCACGGCGCTTGGCGAGGTCGAGCTTCAGCTCGTCGGCCACCTCGGCATAGGGCTTCTCGGCGCCCGGGACGACCTCGGCGAGCTGGAGGACGGCGTTGCGGAAGCGGCCCGGAACCACCGGCGAGACGTCGCCGACCTTGGCGAGCGCGAAGGCGGCATCGGCGACCTTGGCGTCGAGGTAGTTCGCCTTGGTGAGGAGACCGAGGTCGAGGTCCTCGAGCTTGGCGCCGCGTTCGGCGACGAGATCGGCGAAGGAGGTGCCGGCGGCGAGCTTCTTGGCGGCCGCCTCGGCGGCGGCGGCATCGTCGAAGGTGAGCTGATGGACGCGCCGTTTCTCCGGCGAGGTGAAGCGCGTCTTCTGGCGCGTGTATTCGGCCCGGGCGTCGTCGTCGGTGATGTCGGAAGCGCGCGCCATCGACGCGGTGTCGAGCAGCAGCGCGTCGAAGGAGCGGGTCTCGCCGGCGCGGAATGCCGCTTTCCGGGCCTCGAAGAAGGCGGCGAGGTCGGCGTCGGAAGGCGCGGCGATCTCACCGAGGGTCTCGGCGGAGAGCGTCACCATGCGCACCGAGCGCTGCTCGTTGCGGAACTGGTCGATGACCTCGAGCAGGGCGGCGGGCGCGGTCATGCCGCCGGAGACACCCTCCAGCACCTGGCCACGGACGAGGTCGGCGCGGCGCTTGACGACGTAATAGTCCTCGTTCCAGCCGTTGGAGCGCAGCAGATCGACGAAGCGGTTACGATCGAAGGCGCCGCTCGCTCCCTTGAAGCTCGGGTCCTGGGTGATGTCGGTGGCGATCTCCTGATCGGAGACGCCGAGGCGCAGGTCGCGCGCCACTTCCGAGATCGTCGCCTCGGTCACCACCTTGTCGATGATCTGCCGGGTGACGCCGAGCTTGGCGGCTTCCTCCTTGTTGAGCGGCCGCTTCAGGCGCAGCGACAACTGGTGCAACTCACGCTGGAAGGTCTGGTCGAACTGGCCCATGCCGATTTCGGTCGAGCCGACACGGAAGGCGACGTTCGAGCCGAAGCCGCGGAACACGTCGGCGATGCCCCAGATGCCGAAGCTGACGATCAGCACGGCGAGCAGAAGCTTCGAGATCCAGGTGGAGGCGCCGCGGCGCAGAACGTCGAGCATGGGGCGAGGGGACCGAACGTGCGAGTGTGATCGACCGGAGCGACCCCCGGCGCGGGCGGCGCGGATCATAGAAACGCACCGCGGTGGAAGCAAGGCGCGATCGACGGCGGCGGCGGTCGTTCCGGTGCGGCGGGTTCGCCCGCCACGCGCGGGGGCGACTTGATCTTGCCGGCGATCCCCGGTCCAATCGGGCGGAAAGGGGGAGAGCGATGGCATCTCGTCCGCCTGTCCGGCTCTGCGAGGCGATCGTCGACCTCGGCCGCATGGTCCGCGAATTTCTGGTTCTCGCGGCGATCGCGGCCGTCACCATCTGGGTGGCGATCGACGTGCCGAACATCTTCTCGATCGCCGTTGCGGCCGTCGGCGTCGCCTTCGTGTCGGTCGCCGTCGCCGCCGCGACACCCGGGTCGGCGTGCCTCACGGTCGACGACGCCGGGTTGACCATCCGCATCTTCTACCTGTTCCGGCGCCGGATTCGGTGGGGCGACGTCGGATCGATCGAGGTGGCCGAGGGCTGGCAGGGCGAAACGGTGGCGCTCGACGTGGGTGGCGAGGTCGGCGCGCGGACGATCCTCGGCCTGCCGATCGATCCCGGTCTCGGCCGGCGGGCCTTCGTCACCACCTTCGGACTGGAGCCGGCCGCCCTCTGCGCCCTCCTGCGCGATCGCCGCGCCGCGGCCCGACACTGAACGCGGGAGCGGCGGGCCGCCGCAGCGCACGCCGTTGCGAGGCGCGGCGCGGAAGTGGTACCCACGGGGCCGACCATTCGCCGAGAACGAACGAGGAGACCACGATGAAGCCGCTCGTCGCCGGAAACTGGAAGATGAACGGAGTGACCGCCTCGGTCACCGAACTGCACGGTATGATCGCCGGCCACGGCGCCTCGTCGCAGGCGGCCTGCGACCTGATGATCTGCCCGCCGGCGACGCTGGTGGCGCTGTTCGCCGCCCAGTCCGGGCCGATCGCCATCGGTGGCCAGGATTGCCACGCCAAGGTCTCCGGCGCCCACACCGGCGACATCGCCGCCGAACAGTTGAAGGACGTCGGTGCCACCGCCGTCATCGTCGGCCACTCCGAGCGTCGCACCGACCACGGCGAGACCGACGCCGTGGTCAAGGCCAAGGCCGAGGCGGCCGCGCGCGCCGGCCTTCTCGCCATCGTCTGCGTCGGCGAGACCGAAGCCGAGCGCAAGGGCGGCATCACCCTCGAGGTGGTCGGCCGTCAGGTGCGCGGTTCGTTGCCCGCAGGCATGACCGGGGCGACGCTGGTCGTCGCCTACGAGCCGGTCTGGGCGATCGGCACCGGCCTCGTGCCGACGGTCGCCGACGTCGCCGAGGTGCACGGCTTCATCCGCGCCGAGCTGGTGAAGCTCTACGGCGCCGAGGGCGAGAAGGTCCGCATCCTCTACGGCGGGTCGGTCAAGCCGTCGAACGCCGAGGAACTGCTGTCGGTGGCGAACGTCAACGGTGCGTTGGTCGGCGGCGCCTCGCTCAAGGCGGCCGACTTCCTGGCGATCGCCGCCGCGTATGTGTGAGGACGGTGTAGGGCGTACGCGGGTTGCATCGAGCGCGAGCGAGGGTCACCGGCCGAGACGACGGTGAACCTCGGGGCGACCGAAGTCATCGCCGGTGCGGTTCGCCCGCGGCTCATCGCACCTACGAAACGACGAACGGCGGCCCTGCGCGGAGCCGCCGTTCGTCGTTTCGGGCCGCGTTCGGGGGTCGATCAGGCGCCGCGCTTGGCGTCGAGGGTCCAGGCGCCGCCGCCGGCGAAGACCAGGTAGAGGAAGACGAACGAGTACTGGATGGCGCTGTCGCCGCCGTTGAGGATCGGGAAGACGCTCTTCGGTGCGTGGGCCATGAAGTAGGCGACCGCCATGAAGCCGGAGAGCACGAAGGCGGTCGGACGCACGAACAGGCCGAGGATCAGCAGGATGCCACCCACCACCTCGAGTATGCCGGCGAGCCCATAGATCGACGTGATCTGCAGGTTGTCGAACATCGCGACATGGGGGAAGGCGAAGAGCTTGGCGGTGCCGTGGGCGAGGAAGAGTGCCGCGGTGACGATGCGCAGGACGGCGAGGGCCTGCGGGGCGCGGGCGGTGAGGGCGGCGGCGAGGCCGTTCGAAGCGGTGGCGTCGGCGAGAGACATGGGGAACTCCGGGGTCGTTCGAGAACGGGGCAGGGCGCCGTCGCCGACGCCCCTTCGATGGTGTCACCATGCCGGATGCAAATGGTTCGCAGAAGCCACGGACGTGGCGACGCATCGTTGCACGATCTGAAACAATCGACGGGTCTCGTGGGGGTCGTGACGGCGGATTTCGAACGATCGTCAGGCGCTCCGTCGCCCTGTTCGACGCACTGGCGTGGCCGTCGCGGATCGTGTAAACAGCCGCCGACACGAACGGGATGCGACCCGTTCCACCACTTCGACAGCGGTGCGGGGCGAAGGGCTCGGCGCCGCGAGTCTCGTTTCAGAACCGGTTGGGATCGATGGAAACCGTCATCATCGTGATTCATCTGATGCTGGTGCTGGCGCTGGTCGGCGTCGTGCTGCTGCAGAAGTCGGAGGGCGGCGCCCTCGGCATGGGCGGCGGCGGCGGGCTGATGTCGTCGCGCGGCACCGCCAACGTGCTCACCCGTGCCACCGCCATTCTCGCCGCCGGCTTCTTCGCCACCTCGCTGATCCTGGCGATCCTCGCCGGCAAGTCGACGGAGAAGCCGTCCTCGATCATCGAGAAGGCGGCGCCGACGGCGCCGGCCGGCGCGCCCGCCACTCCGGCGGCTCCGGCCGGATCCGGCGGCGGCATCCTCGACACGCTGCAGCAGATGCAGAAGTCCAACCAGCCGGCGGCGCCGGCCGCTCCGGCCCAGCCGGCCAACTGATCCCGGCGCCTCCGGGCGTTCGGCGGCTGTCTTCCGGGACCGGCGGGCGAGCCCCCACCGGTCCCGGTTTCTCGTCGTGACCATCCCGGTGCGGGGTGGCTCTGTCGATCTTTCCGACGTCGTGGCTTTCGTGTCCTCGCGAATCGCGCGTCGATGAGCTAATGGACGATTCCCATGGCGCGGTACGTCTTCATCACCGGCGGCGTGGTGTCCTCGCTCGGCAAGGGGCTTGCGTCGGCGGCCCTCGGAGCGCTTCTGCAGGCACGTGGCTACAAGGTCAGGCTTCGCAAGCTCGACCCCTATCTCAATGTCGATCCGGGGACGATGTCTCCGTATCAGCACGGCGAATGCTTCGTCACCGACGACGGCGCCGAGACCGACCTCGACCTCGGTCACTACGAGCGCTTCACCGGTCGTCCCGCCAACAAGCAGGACAACATCACGACCGGTAAGATCTACCAGGAGATCATCACCAAGGAGCGCCGCGGCGACTACCTCGGTGGCACCGTCCAGGTGATCCCGCACGTCACCGACGCGATCAAGGACTTCGTCGTCACCGGTAACGACGGCTACGACTTCGTTCTGATCGAGGTCGGCGGTACGGTCGGCGACATCGAGGGTCTGCCGTTCTTCGAGGCGATCCGCCAGCTCGGCAACGAGCTGCCGCGCGGCCATGCCGTCTACGTGCACCTCACCCTGATGCCCTACATTCCGTCGGCGGGCGAGCTGAAGACCAAGCCGACCCAGCATTCGGTGAAGGAGTTGCGCTCGATCGGCATCGCCCCCGACATCCTGTTGGTGCGCGCCGACCGGCAGATCCCGGAGAACGAGCGCAAGAAGCTGTCGCTGTTCTGCAACGTGCGGCCGAGCGCGGTGATCCAGGCGCTCGACGTCGCGTCGATCTACGACGTGCCGATCGCCTATCACCAGGAAGGGCTCGACGACGAGGTGCTCGCCGCCTTCGGGCTCACCGGGGTGCCGCAACCCGACCTCACGCGTTGGCGCGAGATCTCCGACCGGGTCCACAACCCGGAAGGCGAGGTGACGATCGCCGTCGTCGGCAAGTACACCGAGCTCAAGGACGCCTACAAGTCGTTGATCGAGGCGTTGACCCACGGCGGGATCGCCAATCGGGTCAAGGTCAAGCTCGATTGGGTCGATGCCGAGATCTTCGAGAAGGAGGATCCCGGCCCCTATCTGGAGCACGTCCAGGGCATCCTGGTGCCGGGCGGCTTCGGCAAGCGCGGCACCGAGGGCAAGATTCGGGCGGCTTCGCATGCGCGGCGCAAGAAGATCCCCTATTTCGGCATCTGCTTCGGGATGCAGATGGCGGTGATCGAGGCGGCGCGCAACATGGCCGGGGTCGATGGCGCCAACTCCACCGAGTTCGGGCCGTGCCCGGCGCCGGTCGTCGGCCTCCTGACCGAATGGGTCAAGGGCAACGAGTTGCACGTGCGCGAGGAGGGCGGTGATCTCGGCGGCACCATGCGGCTCGGCGCCTACGAGGCCCGGCTCGAGCCGGGGTCGAAGATCGCCGAGATCTACGGCTCGACCGAGATATCCGAGCGTCATCGCCACCGCTACGAGGTCAACGTCGCCTATCGCGACCGGCTCGAACGGGCCGGCCTGCACTTCGCCGGCATGTCGCCGAACGGCGAACTGCCGGAGACGGTCGAGATCGCCGATCATCCCTGGTTCATCGGCGTTCAGTATCATCCCGAACTCAAGAGCCGGCCGTTCGAACCACACCCGCTCTTCACCTCGTTCATCGCCGCGGCCAAGGAGCAGAGCCGGCTGGTGTGATCCGAGAGCGGCGGCGAGCGGAGGAACGAAGGACGAGCTTCTCCGCGTCATCGCGGAGAAGAGCGAGGAAGCGGGCGAAGATCACGAGCAGGTGTGATTCGATCACGAGGTGAGGTCGACGCGCCGTCGGTGTTCATCTCGTTTCGAATCTTTCCGAACCGTGTCTTTTCTTTCGCTTCCGCTTCGATTACGGCTCTGCGCCGGTGGAACGGCGAGATCGACGTCGAGACGGCGTCGGTGCGGTCGGTCCGCGGCGTTCGTTTGCCCGACGGAGAGGGACTCCGGGACGGGTCGGTGGTGGACGAACAGGGCGCGACGGTGCCCAGAGTAGCATGATGGCGCACGGCATCGGCCTTCTCGAATTCGATTCGGCTCTCCCGACCACGGCCTCGGATCAGCGCGGCCGAGTCGTCGCGTCGGGGTCCGCGGAGCTCTCGCCGGTGCTCACCGCGCTCGGCGGGCAACCGCGGGCCGGCGAGGGCGACCGCCTCGAACTGCTCTTCGAGGAGACGGCGCGCCGTCATGCCGATCGCGATGCGGTCGTCTCCGATGGGACGGTGTGGAGTTACCGCGAGGTCGACGAGCGAGCCAATCGCGTGGCGCGGGTGCTGATCCGTCGCGGTGTCCGGCCGGGCGACCGGATCGGCCTGCTGCTCGACCGCTCGCTGGAGACCTACGTCGGCCTTCTCGCGGTCATGAAGGCCAAGGCGTCGTGGGTGCCGCTCGCCACCGCCTTCCCCAACGACCGCATCGCCTACATTCTCGACGACGCGGCGATCGGCATGGTGGTGTCGATCTCGCTGTTCGAGGAACGACTGGGCGCCTTCGAGGTGCCGCATCTCCTGCTCGACCGCATCGACGACGAGGTCACGGCGCAGTCGCCGGCGCCGTTGGCGCCCCATGAGGTCGGCGCCCCGGTCGATCGCGTCTGCTACATCCTCTACACCTCGGGAACCACCGGGAATCCCAAGGGCGTGGTGATCGAGCATCCGAGCATCTGCAACTTCGTTCTGGTCGCGGCCGACAGTTACGGCTACCGCGCCGACGACCGCATCTACCAGGGCATGACCATCGCCTTCGACTTCTCGATCGAGGAGATCTGGGTGCCGTTCATGGTCGGTGCGGCGATCGTCCCCGGGCCGATCGGCTTGACCCTGCTCGGCGAGGAACTGGCGGAGTTCCTGCGGTCGCGCCGCATCACCTGCATGGCCTGCAGCCCGACGCTGCTCTCCACCATCGAGACCGACGTCCCGCTCCTGCGCATCCTGCTGGTCGGCGGCGAGGCCTGTCCGCACAATCTGGTGGTGCGCTGGGCGCGTGCCGGGCGCCGCATCCTCAATTCCTACGGCCCGACCGAGGCGACCGTCACCGCGACGCTGACCGAGCTCCTGCCCGACAAGCCGGTCACCATCGGTGTGCCGCTGCCCTCCTACGCCATCGTCATTCTCGATCCGAGCGAGTCGAAACTCGTCCCCGCCGGGGAGCAGGGCGAGATCGGCATCGCCGGCATCTGTCTCGCGGTCGGCTATCTCAACCGACCGGATCTGACCGAGGCGAAGTTCATCCCCGATTTCGTCGGCATTCCGCACAATCCGTCGGGGCGGATCTACCGCACCGGTGACATCGGTGTGATCAACGACGACGGCGAGGTCGAGTACCACGGCCGGATCGACACCCAGGTGAAGATCCGTGGCCATCGTATCGAGCTCGGCGAGATCGAGGCGGTGTTGCTCGAC
This sequence comes from uncultured Alphaproteobacteria bacterium, assembly GCA_937864925.1. Lineage (GTDB taxonomy): Bacteria > Pseudomonadota > Alphaproteobacteria > Rhizobiales > Ancalomicrobiaceae > CALBKH01. Next base: position 23,909 of record CALMFH010000254.1, read on the forward strand.
CAGCCGGCGGTCCATCAGGCCGCCGTCACGACCTTCGAGCCGGAGCCCGGCAACGTTCAACTCGTCGGCTATTTCGCGGTGAAGAGCGGAATGGCCGCGCCGTCGCGGTCGACCCTCGTCCAGGCGCTCAAGGCGCGACTGCCCGACTACATGGTGCCGGCCTGGCTGGAACAGCTCGACGTCATCCCGATGACGGTCTCGAACAAGGCCGACCACCGACGTCTGCCGCCGCCGACGGGTGCGCGGATCGGTTCGGAACGGCCGATGGTGGCCCCTTCGAGCGAAGAGGAACGGATACTGGCGACGACCATCGCCGACATCCTCAAACTCGACTCGGTTTCGGTCGAGGACCATTTCTTCGACGAACTCGGCGCCAATTCGCTGCTGATGGCGCGATTCTGCGCCCGCCTGCGTGCCCGGCCCGATTTCCCGCCGGTGTCGATGCGCGACGTCTACCTCCACCCGACGGTGGCGAAGCTGGCGGCGTTGCTGCGCGGACCCGCGTCGGTACCGGCGGTGGAGGCGGTGGAGGAGGTGTTCCACGAACCCTCCGCCTTCGCCTATTGGGGGACGGGCGCGCTGCAGGCGGCGTTCTACGGGCTCTACGGCTACATCACCCTGTGGGCCTTCGACATCGGACTCGATTGGGTCTACGACGCGCTCGACGACTGGCAGACGCTCTACCTGCGCTGCATCATCGTCGGTGCCGGCTCGTTCTTCGGCATGTCCTTCGCGGCGATCGCCGTCAAATGGCTGCTGATCGGGCGGTGGAAGGTCGAGAGCTTCCCGATCTGGAGCCTGCGCTACTACCGCTTCTGGCTGGTGATGACGATGATGCGGACGGCGCCGGTCGTCCTGTTCACCGGCAGCCCGCTCTACAGCCTCTATCTGCAGCTGCTCGGCGCCCGCATCGGCCGCAACGCCGTGGTCGAATGCCGTTACATGCCGGTGTGTACCGATCTGATCTCGATCGGTGACAATTCGATCCTGCGCAAGGAATCGATGGTGCTCGGCTATCGGGCGCAGTCGGGGCACATCCACACCGGGCCGGTGACCATCGGCGACGACGCCTTCGTCGGCGAGGCCGCGGTGCTCGACATCCACACCGCGGTCGGCAACGGTGCCCAGCTCGGTCATGCCTCGTCGCTGCAGAGCGGCCAGAGCATCCCCGCCGGCGAACGCGCCCACGGTTCGCCGGCGGTGCCGACCACCGCGAACTACTGCACCGTGCCGAACGAGCCGTGCTCGGCCTTTCGTCGCATGGTCTACGAGACCATCCAGCTCGTCGGCCTGTTCGCCATCGCCATGCCGTTGCCGCTCCTGGCGATGAGCTACTGGGAGAAGCTGGCGGAAGCGGCCGACGACGACGAGGGTGGCGGCCGCGTGCTGATCGCTTCGCTGGTGTTGCTCGTCGGCTCGTTGCTGGTGTCGGCCTTCGTCGCCGTGGTGGTGCCGCGGCTCACCCGACCCTTCCTGAAGCCGGGCGAGGTCTATTCTCTCTACGGCATCCATCATTGGATGCAGACGATCACCGCCGGGGTGTCGAACTCGCGGATCCTCAATCTGCTGTTCGGCGACTCGTCGGCGGTCGTCCACTACATCCGGGCGATCGGCTGGAACCTCAACGAGGTCGAGCAGACCGGCTCCAACTTCGGCACCAACCAGCAGCACGACAACCCGCTCTACTGTGAGATCGGCAGCCGAACCATGGTCTCCGACGGGCTGTCGATGATCAATCTGGAGAAGTCGGCCTCGTCCTTCCGTCTGGCGCACACCAGGATCGGCGAGCGCAACTACCTGGGCAACAACATCCACTATCCGCCCGACGGCAAGACCGGGGCGAACGTGCTGCTCGGCACCAAGGTGATGGTGCCGATCGACGGCCCGGTGCGGGAGAACGTCGGACTGCTCGGTTCGCCGGCCTTCGAGATCCCGCGCATGGTCGACCGCGACAAGTCGCTGATCGGCGCCCTCGACGAGGCGAGCCGGTTGCGGCGGCTCGCCCGCAAGAACCGGCACAATTTCGCGACCGCGATGCTGTTCCTGCTCAGTCAGTGGTTCATGTTCTACGTGACGCTGCGGGTGTGGGACGCCGCGCTCGACCTCTATTTCGAATGGGGTGCGATCGCGCTGTGGGTGGCGACGATCACCACATCGTTGGCGGCCTTCGTCTTCTATCCGGTGGTCGAACGGGCGAGCCTGGGCTTCCACCGCCTCAAGCCGCGCATCGCGACGATCTACGATCCCTATTTCTGGTCGCACGAACGGCACTGGAAACTGTCGGATTCGCCGATCACCCGGCTCTTCCCCGGCACGCCCTTCCGGCCGCTGATCTTCCGCATGATGGGCGTGAAGATCGGACGGCGGGTGTGGGACGGCGGTTCGATCATGACCGAGCGATCGCTGGTCGAGATCGGTGATTTCGCCACGCTGAACGAGGCCTGCGTCATCCAGGCCCATTCGCTCGAAGAGGGCGCCTTCAAGTCCGACCGGATCCGCATCGGTACCGGTTGCAGCCTCGGCCCGGCGGCCTTCGTGCATTATGGTGTGACGTTGGAGGAGCGGTCGGTGCTCGATGCCGACGCCTTCCTGATGAAGGGCGAGACGGTCGAGGCCTACGGCGTGTGGCGGGGCAATCCGGCGAAGCCGCACCGGCGGTTGGAACCGGTCGAGGCCGAACCGGCGGTGCGGGCGTCGGGGGGAAACATCGTCCCGGCCTGATCGCCTTCCAGCGGTGAGGGAGCCTGCGATGAGCGACGACGTGCGCCTGATCCCCATCGGGCCGGCCGAACGAGCAGCGGTCGCGGCGCTGCGTCTCGCCGACGACCAGCGCGAACTGGTGGCGAGCAACGCCGAATCGCTCGAAGAGGCCGACGCCGATTCCGGCGCTCGCCCCAGAGCGATCGTCGCCGACGGGCGGATCGTCGGTTTCCTGATGTACGAGGTCATCGACCGCGGCCGCGAAGCCAACATCTACCGGTTCATGATCGACCGAGCGGCGCAGGGCCGGGGGCTCGGCCGCGCCGCGCTCGATCGGCTGATCGCCGAGATCTCCGCTCTGCCGGGCCTGGAGCGGATCGAGATCTGCTACGTCCCGGAGAACACCGGGGCCCGCCGGCTCTATGCCGCGGCCGGATTCGTCGAGATCGGCGTCGATGCCGACGGCGAGGTCATCGCGCGCCGCGCCGTCGCTCCGCTCCGACCGAGCGAGGGGACGGCATGACCGCGCCGGACGACCTCGTCGCCGATCTCCAGGCGATCCTCGATCGGTCGGCGCCGCCGGGCACCGGTGCCGCCTGCCGGCGGATCGATCGCGACGATGCGGCGATGCTTCTCGACGCCGAGGCGGCGGTCCTCACCACCGCGGTGCCGGCGGCACGGCGGGCGAGCGGCGCGGCGCGGACGGCGGCACGGCGGCTTCTCGCCCGCTTCGCGGCGGCGGAGGACCCGATCCTGCGGACGCCGGCGGGAGCGCCGGTCTGGCCGACCGGCTTCGTCGGATCGCTCGCCCACGACGACACCGTCGCGATCGCCGTCGTCGGACGGAGCGAGGTCGCGGCGGGGCTCGGTGTCGACGTCGAGCCGGCCGAACCGCTACCCGCCGACGTCGCGGATCTGGTGGTGCTTCCCGGCGACGTCGTCGCCGATCCGACCGACCCGCTTTCGTCGCGGCTCGTCTTCGTCGCCAAGGAGGCGGTCTACAAGGCGGTCCATCCGCTCTGCGGTCTCGTCCTCGACTGGCCCGACATCACCGTCGATCTCGTTGCCGGGCGGGCGGTCACGGCGACCGGCCACGTCGCCGAACTCTTCGTCACGCGGGCGCCACGGCTCGTCGCGATGGCGCGGGTCGCACCGAATGGAGGATGAGCACGTCGCGCCGAGCGGCGGATGAACGCGGCGCATCGCGACGGGTTCCGTGCGGCGCGCGGAGGAGATAGGATCGCCGGCGACGCCGCCGGAGGTGGCAACACGAGGAGTGACGCATGGATTGGTCGCCGGTCATCGACAGCCTCGCGGGGCTCGGGCCCTTCGTCGTCTACGTCGGTCTGTCGCTCGGTATGATCGCGGTCTATGCGGCGGTCTACATGCTGGCGACCGCCCATGACGAACTGGGGCAGGTCCGCCGGGGCAATCCGGCGGCGGCCATAGCCTTCTCCGGCAGCCTTCTCGGTTACACCCTGCCGCTGGCGGTAGCCGCGCAGCACTCGGCGACGCTGCTGGTCTTCATGGTGTGGGGCGTGGTGGCGATCGTCGTCCAGGTGGCGATCTACTGGTTCTTCCGCCTGCTGATGTTGCGCGACGTCTCCGCCCGGATCGATCGCGGCGAGGTCGCCGCCGGGATCATGCTCGCCGCCGCCTCGCTCGCCGGTGGCATCGTCGACGCCGCGGCGATGGGCCTGTGAGACGGCCGGCCGGAACGACCGTCGCCTCGGTGCGGCGGCGGAGGTGACGTCATGCGGGATCTCCATCACTCCGGGACGGAACGCGGCATCGACCACGTCGTCGCCGCCACCCTCGATCTCGGGCTCGCCGCCGACGGCTGGTCACGCGCCGGATTCCGGCTGGCGCCGCTCGCCCGCCACCCGTGGGGCACGGAGAACCGCCTGATTCAGCTCGCTGGTTCCTTCGTCGAGATCCTCGGCATCGGCGACGGCGCCGCCATCCCCGAGCCGACGGCGACCGCCTTCTCCTTCGGCGCTTTCAATCGCGACTTCCTCGCTGGCCACGGTGACGGCCTGTCGATGTTGGTGCTCGAATCGAAGGACGCCGCCGCCGATCGTGCCGCCTTCGCCACCGCTGGGCTGAGGACCTACGACCCCTTCGGCTTCGAGCGCATCGCCGTCTCGCCCGAGGGCGAGGAACGGCGCGTCGGGTTCGATCTGACCTTCACCGGTTTCTCCGGGGCGACGGGAGAGCCGGACCTCGGCTTCTTCACCTGCCGCCAGCGCTTCCCGGAGAACTTCTGGCGCAGCGAGTACCAGGACCATCCCAACACGGCCCAGGCACTCGCCGCGGTCGTCATGGTGGCGCCCGACCCGTCCGACTTCCACGAGGGGCTCGCCGCCTTCGCCGGGGTGCGCGAATTCACCGCCTCGAGCCTCGGGCTCGAGATCGTCACGCCGCGCGGCCGCATCGAACTGCTGACACCCGCCGCCTACCGCTGGCGCCACGGCGCCGAGGCTCTGCCGGAGGACCCGAAGACGCTGGTCTTCAAGGGGCTGCGCTTCGCCGTCGCCGACCTCGGCCGCGCCGCCGAGCAGGTGATCGCCGGCGGTTACGCCGTCACCGACCATGCGAACGGTTTCGTCGTCGCCGATCTCGGCGGTGCGAGCCTCGCCTTCGAACCGGCCCGCTGACCCCATCGCCCGCGCCTCGGGCCAACCACATCTCGGGAGTGCGCATGTCGCCCAATTCGGAAGTCGTCGTCGGCAACGTCCGCTTCGCCAACCATCTGCCCTTCGCGCTGATCGCCGGACCCTGCCAGTTGGAGAGCCGGGCCCACGCGCTGGAGACCGCCGCGGCGCTGAAGGAGATGACCGAAGAGCTCGGCATCGGCCTCGTCTTCAAGACCTCGTTCGACAAGGCCAACCGCACCTCGGCGTCGGCGGCGCGCGGCGTCGGCCTCGACGCGGCGCTGCCGGTCTTCGCCGAGATCCGCGAGACGTTGGGTCTGCCGGTCCTCACCGACGTCCACGACGCAGCGCAGTGCACGCCGGTGGCGGAGGCCGTCGACATCCTGCAGATCCCCGCCTTCCTCTGCCGCCAGACCGATCTGCTGCTCGCCGCCGCGGCGACGGGACGGGTGGTCAACGTCAAGAAGGGCCAGTTCCTCGCGCCCTGGGACATGAAGAACATCGTCACCAAGCTCACCGGTGCCGGCAACCGCAACGTCCTTCTCACCGAGCGCGGCGTCTCCTTCGGCTACAACACGCTGGTCTCCGACATGCGGTCGCTACCGATCATGGCGGCGACCGGCGCCCCGGTGATCTTCGACGCCACCCATTCGGTACAGCAGCCGGGCGGGCAGGGGACCTCGTCGGGCGGCGAGCGCCGCTTCGTCGCGACGTTGGCGCGCGCCGCGGTGGCGGTCGGTGTCGCCGGTCTCTTCATCGAGACCCACGAAGATCCCGATCGCGCGCCCTGTGACGGCCCCAACATGGTGCCCTTGGCCGAGATGCCGGCGCTGCTCGCCCGCCTCCAGGCCTTCGATCGAATCGCCAAGGCGGGGTGATTCGGCTCGCGACCGGCCGCGACGACCGAACGCGTCGGTCTCAGGCGAGGCCGAGCGCTTCCTCGAGCAGGGCGAGCGCCTGATCGAGGCTCGCCATGCGCACTCCGTCTCGGCCGAGATCGCCGAAGCGCCGTTCGACGGTGACGATCCCGTTCGGCCGGCGAGCGAGGCCGAAATGGACGAGGCCGATCGGCTTCACCGCACTGCCGCCGCCGGGTCCGGCGATGCCGGTGACCGATACGGCGATGTCGGCGCGGCTGCGAGCCAGCGCCCCGCGCGCCATTTCGGCGGCGGTCTCGGCCGATACGGCGCCGAAGCGATCGAGTGTGGTGACGTCGACCCCGAGCATCTCGACCTTGGCGGCGTCGGAATAGGTGACGAAACCGCGTTCGAGCACCTCGGAGGAACCGGGGACGGCGGTGAGCACACCGGTGATCAGCCCGCCGGTACAGGATTCGGCGGTGGCGATCATCTGCCGGCTCGCCGTGGCGCATTCGACGAGACGTGTGGCGCGGGCCACGAAAGTGGCGAGTTCGAGCATGTTCCCCCCCGGGCTCGTGGCGGGATCAGTCGAGCGGCAGGCGGATCGTCGCCGCAGCCAGCGCGGCGATCCCCTCCCGACGTCCGACGAACCCGAGCTTCTCGTTGGTCGTGGCTTTGATTCCGACCCTATCCACTGGAATTTCGCAGATCTCCGCGACACGGGATCGCATGACTTCCCGGTGTGGGCCGATCTTGGGTGCCTCCGCGACGAGAGAGATGTCGACATGGGCGAGCATGCCGCCACGTTCGTGCAACCGCCGGATCGCGTCGCGGACGAAGACGGCGCTGTCGCAGCCGCGCCATCTCACCTCCGACGGTGGGAAGTGGGCGCCGATGTCGCCGTCGCCGAGGGCGCCGAGGATGGCGTCGGTGAGGGCGTGGAGCGGCACGTCGGCATCGGAATGGCCGGAGAGTTTCTTCTCGTAGGGAATGGTCACGCCGCACAGGGTGACGTGGTCGCCGGGTTCGAAAGCGTGGACATCGTAGCCGGTTCCGACGCGGATGTCGGCGAGGCGAGCGAAACGATCGATGGTCATGCGCCTCTCCGCCTCGACGAGGTCCTCGGCCGTGGTGATCTTGAGGTTGCCGCGTTCGCCTTCGACCAGATGAACGGTCAAGCCGGCCCATTCGGCGACGGCGGCGTCGTCGGTGAAGTCGTCGCGGCCCTCCGCCGCGGCGTGGCCATGGGCGGCGGCGAGAGCGGCGTAGCGGAAGCCCTGTGGCGTCTGCGCCGCCCACATGCCGTCGCGCGGCACGGTGCCGACCACCCGGTCGCCGGCGTCGGCCTTCTTCAGCGTGTCGACGACGCGGACCGCCACCAACGCCGCATCCGCCGTCGCGAGAGTGGCGAGGGTGCGATCGAGAATCGCGGCGGAGAGGAAGGGACGGGCGGCATCGTGGACGAGGACGAGGTCGGGGGCGTCGACGGCGAGTGCCGCCAGTCCCGCCCGCACCGAGGCCTGGCGCGTCGCGCCACCGACGACCGGTGCGGCGAGACGCGGATCACCGGCGAAGCCGGCGACGGCCTCCTCGTAGAGGGCGCGATGGTCGGGATGGACGACCGTCACCACCCGGCCGATGCGGGGGTGGTCGAGGAAGGCGGCGAGGGTGTGGGCGAGCACTGTGCGGTCGGCGATGACCCGGTACTGCTTGGGCAGGCCGTCGGCGCCCGCCGCCCGCGTTCCCGTTCCTCCGGCCACCACCACGGCGGCGACCCTGTCGCTCGTCTGCACGCCCGTCCTCCTCCGCCGTCCGCACGGGCCGATCGCACTCCTCGGGCGCTGCTCGAGAGACATGCAGAGGAGGGCGTCGACATCCGTCGAGATACACCATATCCGGCGTCGTCACCAAAGGGTCGCAGGGAAAGTCTCGAAGTGCGCTTGCCCTCGAGCAAAAATCTGCCAAATATATAGACACCTCAAGAGCTGCACATCGAATGAGCATCGAAACTGTCCCGCCACTCTCCCCGCCGCCGACCGACCTCGTCCGAGAGATTCGCCTCGGTCAGGTGGTGCTTCGCCGACCGGTGATGTTGGCGCCGATGTCGGGGATCACCGATCTGCCCTTTCGCCGCCTCGCCCTGCGTTTCGGCTGTGATCTGGTGGTGACCGAGATGGTCGCTTCCGATGCGTTGGCGGTCGGCGACGTCGACGCCACGGTACGTCTGGCCGGGGAGGGGGTGGCGACCCACGTGGTGCAGATCGCCGGTCGCGAGGCGTCGTCGACGGCGCGTGCCGCGGCCCAGGCGGTCGATGCCGGGGCCGACGTCATCGACCTCAACATGGGCTGTCCGGCCAAACGCGTCGTTCACGGCTGGTCAGGTGCGGCCCTGATGAAGGATCTCGACCAGGCGATCGAACTCGTGCGGGCGGTCAGGGCCGCGGTCGCGGTGCCGGTCACGGTGAAGATGCGGCTCGGCTGGGATCGCGCCTCGCTGAACGCGCCGGAACTCGCCCGACGTGCCGAGAGTGAAGGTGTCGATCTGGTCACCGTCCACGGCCGTACCCGCGATCAGTTCTACGACGGCGCCGCCGACTGGGGCGCCGTCCGGGCGGTGCGCGCGGCGATCTCGATCCCGCTCGTCGTCAACGGCGACATCGCCTCGCTCGACGATGCGGAGGTGGCGCTCGCCGCCTCCGGGGCCGATGCGGTGATGGTCGGGCGCGGCGCCTGCGGCCGGCCGTGGTTGCCGGGGCAGGTCTCCGCCGGGCTCGCCGGGCGCGAGGGCCTCGCCCCGCCGCAGGGCGACGATCTCGCCGATCTCGTCTCCGACCACTACGAAGCGATGCTCGTCCACCACGGCCGCGCCGTCGGCCTCAAGGCGGCGCGCAAGCATCTCGACTGGTACCTCGAGGCGGCGGTCACCGAACCGGGTCGGGCCGTGACCAAGGGACGGCCGTCGTCGCATCCGCTGCGTGCCCGCCTCCTCGGCTCGACCGATCCGGCCGAGGTGCTCCGTACCATCCGCACGATCTTCACCTCGGACCTCGAAAGGAGGGCCGCATGAGCGCCGGTCAGCCCCGCTCCCTCTCGGCCGCCGCGCCACCGGACCTGACCGCGGCGACCATGCTCAACGCGTTGCCGCATCCGGTGATCACCGTCGCCGCCGACGGCATGATCCTCGGCGGCAACGATGCGGCCGAGCATTTCTTCCAGGCGTCGATCCCGTTCATGCGGCGCCACCAACTCTCCTATTTCATCCCCTTCGGCTCGCCGTTGCTCGAACTCATCGCCCAGGTGCGTGAACGCGGTGCGCCGGTCTCGGAGTACCGGGTCGACCTCGAGAGCCCACGCCTGCCGGGGGAGAAGCTGGTCGACATCTATGCGGCTCCGCTGATCGAGCGGCCGGATTGCGTCGTGGTGATGCTCCAGGAGCGCTCGATGGCCGACAAGATCGACCGTCAGCTCACCCATCGCGGCGCGGCACGCACCGTCTCGGGGTTGGCCGCCATGCTCGCCCACGAGATCAAGAACCCGCTCTCCGGCATCCGTGGCGCGGCGCAGCTGCTGGAACAGTCGGCCTCCGACGACGACCGGGCGCTGACCCGCCTGATCACCGACGAGGCCGACCGCATCGTCAAGTTGGTCGACCGAATGGAGGTGTTCTCGGACGAGCGGCCGGTGGAGCGGGCGGCGGTCAACATCCACACCGTCCTCGATCACGTGAAGCGGCTCGCCCAGTCCGGGTTCGGCCGCAACATCCGTATCGTCGAAGAGTACGACCCGTCGCTGCCCTCGGTTCTCGCCAACCGCGATCAACTGGTCCAGGTCTTCCTCAATCTGGTGAAGAACGCCTGCGAAGCGATCGGCGATGCCGGCGACGGCGAGATCGTGCTCACCACCGCTTACCGGCCGGGCGTGCGCCTGTCGGTGCCGGGGTCCAAGGACAAGGTGACCCTGCCGCTCGAGTTCTGCGTCAAGGACAACGGCCCCGGCGTACCGTCCGATCTGATCGAACATCTCTTCGATCCGTTCGTCACCACCAAGACCAACGGCTCCGGCCTCGGGCTCGCGCTCGTCGCCAAGATCATCCGCGACCACGGCGGCGTGGTCGAATGCGAATCCCAACCCCGACGGACCGTCTTCCGCATCCTGATGCCGGCCTATGCCGGCAAGGACGAGAAGCCGCGGTTCGGATTCTGACATCGACGAGGACACCGACCATGCCCACCGGCAACATTCTCGTCGCGGACGACGATGCCGCCATCCGCACGGTGCTCAATCAGGCGCTTTCGCGTGCCGGTTACGAGGTGCGTCTCACCTCCAACGCCGCCACGCTGTGGCGTTGGGTGGCGCAAGGCGAGGGAGATCTGGTCATCACCGACGTGGTGATGCCGGACGAGAACGCCTTCGACCTGCTTCCCCGCATCAAGAAGCTCCGGCCGGACCTGCCGGTCATCGTCATGAGCGCGCAGAACACCTTCATGACGGCGATTCGGGCGTCCGAGCGCGGCGCCTACGAGTACCTGCCGAAGCCCTTCGACCTGAAGGAGCTGATCGCCATCGTCGGACGGGCATTGGCCGAGCCGAAGCAGAAGCGTGAGCCCGACCGGGCCGATCAGGACGGCGATGCCATCCCGCTGGTCGGCCGGTCGCCGGCGATGCAGGACATCTATCGGGTGCTGGCGCGTCTGATGCAGACCGACCTCACGGTGATGATCACCGGCGAGAGCGGCACCGGCAAGGAACTCGTCGCCCGCGCCCTGCACGACTACGGCAAGCGTCGCTCCGGGCCCTTCGTCGCCATCAACATGGCGGCGATCCCGCGCGACCTGATCGAATCGGAACTCTTCGGTCACGAGAAGGGCGCCTTCACCGGGGCGGCGTCACGCTCGGCCGGTCGCTTCGAGCAGGCGGAGGGCGGTACCCTCTTCCTCGACGAGATCGGCGACATGCCGATGGATGCCCAGACGCGGCTGCTGCGCGTTCTGCAGCAGGGCGAATACACCACCGTCGGCGGGCGAACCCCGATCAAGACCGACGTCAGGATCATCGCCGCCACCAACAAGGACCTGCGGCAGCTGATCAACCAGGGTCTGTTCCGAGAGGACCTCTATTTCCGCCTCAACGTCGTGCCGATCCGGCTTCCCCCCTTGCGCGAGCGCTCGGAGGACATCGGCGATCTCGTCCGGCACTTCTTCACGCTGGCCGAGAAGGAAGGCCTGCCGGCGAAACAGATCGAAACGGCGGCGTTGGAACGGCTGCGGCGCTATCGCTGGCCCGGCAACATTCGCGAGCTCGAGAACCTGATCCGGCGTCTCGCGGCGCTCTATCCGCAGGACGTGATCACCGCCTCGGTGATCGAGTCGGAACTGGCGCAGCCGGTGCTCGCACCGCCGCCGGAGGAAAAGGCCGGCGAGGACGGCCTGTCGGTATCGGTGGAGAAGCACCTCGCCACCTATTTCGACGGCTTCGGCGACCACTTGCCGCCGCCCGGGCTCTATCACCGTATCCTGCGCGAGGTCGAATATCCGCTGATCTCGGCGGCGTTGGCGGCGACCCGGGGCAACCAGATCAAGGCGGCCGAACTGCTCGGGGTCAACCGCAACACGCTGAGGAAGAAGATCCGCGATCTCGACGTCCAGGTGATCCGTTCGTCGCGGTGAAGCGATCGGAACGACCGAGGAGACCGGCGATGTCGCTCACCCTCTTCCTCACCGCGGTCTTCGCAGGGGTCGTCTACGTCGTCACCCCCGGCCCGGCGACGCTCGCCGTCCTCGGCATCACCGCCACCCACGGACGGGGGCACGGGCTCGCCTTCTTCCTCGGTCACGGCGTCGGCGATCTCACCTGGTCGGCGCTGGCGCTCGCCGCGCTTCTCGGGGCGAGCCGGCTCGGACCCGACCTCTTCCGGATGCTCGGGCTCGTCTGCGGCCTCTATCTCGTCTGGCTCGGTCTCCGGGCGGCAGCGAGCCGCAGTGACAGCACCGCGCCCTCGATCGGGGCGACGGCGCCGATCCGAACCGGCATGATCTTCGGGTTGACCAATCCCAAGGCCTATCCCTTTTCCCTGGCCATGTACGGCGCGCTCTCCGTCGGCATCGGCCCGAGCCTCGACCTCGCGGAGGCCGGCGGGCTCTTTCTCGCCACGACGTTCGGTATGATGATCGGCGATGTGGTCACCGTCGGCTGGGCCGGGCTTCCGGCGGTCGGACGGCTCTTCCTGCGCTTCCGCACCCCGATCTCGCGCGCCATCGGCCTGCTCTTCGTCGCCTTCGGGGCCAAGACCGCCTGGGACGCGGTCGCCGGCGGGACACGCGGCTGACGCCCGTTTCCGGAGGATCGATCGGTCACCACGTCACGGTGTTCCTCTTGTCGGGAGCCGATCGGCTGTGGTTCTCTCGCCACACTGCCGCAAATCGGCAACAATTCGGGTCGAGAGATCGGCATCTTCGATTCCCACCGGCCGAACCGAACCGGCGGGAAGTCGAGTTCAGCCGGCGACGACGGGGGCAGATCCTGGATTCCCAACCGATCCTGACCATTCCGAAGAACGCGCTGGCACCGGTCGGTGACGCGACGCGGCGCATCCGCAAGATCGGCCTCGTGCTCACCATCCTGGCGCTGGTCACGGTCGCGGTCAGCTTCGCCATTCTGACCGGCATGACGCGTATCATCCCGACCAACGCGGTGCTCGGCGTCACTCTGACGGTCAATCTGGCGCTGCTCGCCGGCCTCGTCGGCCTCATCGCCTGGGAGCTGCTCACCCTGTGGCTCGCCTGGCGCGCCGGGCGGGCGGCGGCGCGCCTGCATCTGAGAGTGATCGGCGCTTTCTCGGCGGTCGCCGCCGCGCCGGCGCTGATCGTCGCCATCCTCGCTTCGGTCACCCTCGATCGCGGTCTCGACCGGTGGTTCGAGGATCGCACCCGCACCATCGTCAATGCCGCCGCCGGGGTCGGTGAGGCCTACATCCGTGAGCACGGTCGCGCCATCCGCGCCGAAGTGATCGGGCTGGCCGCCGACGTCGACCGGGCGAAGGACCTTTTCGAGTTCGAGCCGGACCGCTTCGACAGCTTCCTCGAGACCCAGGCGCAACTGCGTGTGTTGCCGGCCATCTTCCTGCTCAAGGCGGACGGGTCGGTGATGACGCGCACCCTGCTCGATCCGAACTGGACCGAGCTGCAGATGCCGCCGCCGGAAGCGTTCCCGGAGGCCGAGGGGGGCGAGCCGGTGGTGCTCACGCCGGGGCGGACCAATCAGGTCGGCGTGATCGTCAAACTGCAGTCGCTGGAGGATCTCTTCCTCTACGTCACCCGGCCGCTCGAGCCGCAGGTGCTGGAGCCGTTGCGGCTCGCCAACGCGGCGGCGGAGGAATATCGCCAGCTCGATCAGTCGCGTTTCGGGGCGCAGCTCGCCTTCGGCCTGATCTTCGTCGGTGTGTCGCTGATCTTCCTGTTGGCGGCGATCTGGATCGGCATCGGCTTCGCCAATCGGCTGGTTTCGCCGATCCGGCGGCTGATCCTCGCCGCCGACTACGTCTCCAAGGGCCATCTCGCGGTGCAGGTGCCGGTCCGGCGCAAGGAGGGCGATCTCGCCCACCTCGCCGAGACCTTCAACACCATGACCAACGAGCTCCGGGCGCAGCGCGCCGAATTGATCGCCGCCAAGGACCAGATCGACCGGCGCCGGCGCTTCACCGAGGCGGTGCTGGCGGGGGTGACGGCTGGCGTCGTCGGCGTCGACGGGGCGGGGCGGATCACCCTCGCCAACCGTTCGGCGACGGCGTTGCTCGACGAGGCGGAGACCGAGATCGTCGGTCGGCTGGTGTTCGAGGTCGCCCCAGAACTCGGCGCCATCCTGGAGGCGGCGCTCTGCGACGCTTCGGGTCGGCCGCAACAGACGCAGATCACCCTGAAGCGGGGAGGGCGCGAGCGTACCCTCACGGTTCGTCTGACTTCCGAGACCTCGGATGCGGTCGGTCGCGGTTTCGTCGTCACCCTCGACGACATCACCGATCTCGTCACCGCGCAGCGTTCCTCCGCCTGGGCCGACGTCGCCCGGCGAATCGCCCACGAGATCAAGAACCCGTTGACCCCGATCCAGCTTTCGGCCGAACGGCTGAAGCGTCGCTACGGCAAGAAGATCGAGGACGACCGCCAGGTCTTCGACCAGTGCATCGATACCATCGTCCGCCAGGTCGGCGACATCGAGCGGATGGTCAACGAGTTCTCCTCCTTCGCGCGGATGCCGAAGCCGCAGATCGCACGCGCCGACGTGGTCGACGCGGTGCGCGAGGCGGTGTTCCTGCAATCCGTGGCCAAGCCCGAGATCGATTTCCGCACCCATCTGCCGGACCAGCCGATCTTCGGCCGGTTCGATCATCGCCTGCTTCTCCAGGCCTTCACCAACATCGTCAAGAATGCCGCCGAGGCGGTCGAGGCGGTGCCGGAGGAGGTGATGGGCGACGACAAGGGGACGATCGACGTCGCCATCACCCAGGAGGGCGGTCTGGTCACCGTGGCGGTCGTCGACAACGGCATCGGGCTGCCCTCGGCCAACCGCCACCGGCTGCTCGAACCCTACGTGACCACCCGCGAGAAGGGCACCGGCCTCGGTCTCGCCATCGTCCGCAAGATCCTCGAGGACCACGGCGGGCGGATCGAACTGCTCGACGCGCCGGCCGTCGTCATCGGCGGTCGCGGCACGCTGGTGCGGATGACCCTGCCGGCGGCGGGCGTCGAGGAGGCCCCGCCGGCCGAGCCGCACCCGACACTTTTCACGGCCGAGGCGGCATTGCCGCCCCCGGCCGCATCGGCGACCACCGCGACGAGCGGCGACGCCCCGAACCCGTCCCTGGAACAGAGCGAAGCGTGACATCATGGCGTCCGACATTCTGATCGTCGACGACGAGAACGACATCCGCGAGCTGGTCTCCGGCATTCTCGAAGACGAAGGCCACGGCACCCGTACCGCCGCCAACAGCGACGAGTGCCTCGCCGCGATCGAGAAGCGACGTCCGTCGCTGATCTTCCTCGACATCTGGATGCAGGGCAGCCGGCTCGACGGCCTCGCGCTGCTCGACGTCGTCAAGAGCCAGCATCCCGACATGCCGGTGGTGATCATCTCCGGCCACGGCAACGTCGAGACCGCGGTCTCGGCGATCAAGCGTGGCGCCTACGACTACATCGAGAAGCCGTTCAAGGCGGATCGCCTGGTGCTGATCGCCGAACGGGCGCTGGAGGCCTCGAAGCTCCGCCGCGAGGTCAAGGAACTCAGAGAGAAGTCGAGCGATTCGTCCGAACTGCTGGGCGGCTCCTCGGTGGTCAATCAGTTGCGCCAGCAGATCGATCGGGTGGCACCGACCAACAGCCGCATCCTCATCACCGGCCCGTCCGGTGCCGGCAAGGAGCTGGCGGCACGGATGATCCACCAGACCTCGCATCGGGTGAGCGGGCCGTTCGTCGTGCTCAACGCTGCGGCGATCACGCCGGAGCGGATGGAGACCGAACTCTTCGGCGTCGAGGAGGAGGGCGGGTCGAGCCGTAAGATCGGCGCGCTCGAACAGGCGCACGGCGGTACGCTCTACCTCGACGAGGTCGCCGACATGCCGCGCGAGACCCAGTCGAAGATCCTGCGTGTCCTGGTCGAGCAGAGTTTCGCGCGTGTCGGCGGCTCGACGCGGGTGCAGGTCGACGTGCGGCTGATCTCGTCGACGGCGCGCGACCTGCCGCGCGAGATCCAGGACGGGCGCTTCCGCGAGGATCTCTTCCACCGTCTCGCCGTGGTGCCGATCCGCGTGCCGGCGCTGGCCGAGCGGCGTGACGACATCCCGATGCTGGTCGAGAACTTCATGGACCAGATCTCGCGCACCACCGGCCTGCCGATCCGCCGTATCGGCGAGGACGCCATGGCGGTGCTGCAGGCGCACGACTGGCCGGGCAACATTCGCCAGCTCCGCAACAACGTCGAGCGGCTGATGATCCTCACCCGCGGCGATCCGGAGGCGGTGATCACCGCCGATCTGTTGCCGGCCGAGATCGGTGCCATGCTGCCGTCGCTGCCGACCACCACCGGCGGTGAACATCTGATGAGCCTGCCGTTGCGCGACGCACGTGAGATCTTCGAGCGCGAGTATCTCGTCGCCCAGATCAACCGCTTCGGCGGCAACATCTCGCGCACCGCCGAATTCGTCGGCATGGAGCGCTCGGCGCTGCATCGCAAGCTGAAGTCCCTCGGCGTCGGCTGACCGAACGCCGACGTCCCCGGAACCACGAAGGAACCCGTCATGAGCCGCATCGCCTACGTGAACGGCCGCTATCTGCCCCACTCGGCCGCGGCCGTGCACATCGAGGATCGCGGCTTCCAGTTCGCCGACGCGGTCTACGAGGTCTGCGAGATCCGCGACGGGGCGCTCGTCGACCCGACGCTGCATTTCGAGCGGCTGGAGCGGTCGCTGCGCGAACTGGCGATCGCGGTGCCGACGAGCCGGTCGGCGATGCTGGTGGTGATGCGCCGGGTGGCGGCGCTCAACCGGGTCCACGACGGCTCGCTCTACATCCAGGTATCGCGCGGTCAGGCGCGACGCGACCATGTCTTCCCCTCTCCGGCGGTGCCGCCGACGGTGGTGATGACGGCGAAGCCGGTGGCGCGCGCCAAGGGCGAGGCACTCGCCGAGCAGGGCATCAAGGTGATCACCGTGCCGGAGAACCGCTGGAGCCGGGTCGACATCAAGAGCGTGTCGCTCTTGCCCAATTGCCTCGCCAAACAGGCGGCGAAGGAGGCGGGAGCGCGCGAGGCGTGGTTCGTCGACGCGAACGGGTGCGTCACCGAGGGTGGATCGACCAACGCCTGGATCGTCACCCGCGACGGTGTACTGGTCACCCGGCCGGCCGAATACGGCATCCTGCGCGGCATCACCCGCACCGTCACCCTGAAGGTGGCGGCGAAACTCGGGCTGAAGGTCGAGGAACGAGCCTTCTCGGTGGAGGAGGCCAAGCACGCTCGCGAAGCCTTCGTCACCGCGGCGACGACGCTGGTGATGCCGGTCGTCGCCGTCGACGACGCACCGATCGGCAACGGTGCGCCCGGCACGACCGCGCTCGCGCTACGCCACGCTTTCCACGATTCCACCGAGATGGTGCCCGTCCACACCGCCGCTCGACACCTGTGGCCGAGATCACACGCCGGGTGACCGAATGCACCGGAATGCCCCCGCTCGCGCCGTCGTGAACGGTTCTGCGCAAGAAATGGCCATGATTGCGACTTCATGGGGATTGCCGCATTGCGGCGACCACCTATCATTTCCCATGCTTGGCGGAGTTTCCGCGTCGCCGCGGAAGAACATCCCACTCGAAAGTGAAGTGGGAGACGATAACATGAGAACGTACCGAAAAAAGGTCTAAGAACATGGCGGACCGCGCTCCGAACCTCCAGGACACGTTCCTCAACTTCGTTCGAAAGAACAAGACTCCCGTCACCATCTTTCTGATCAACGGGGTCAAGCTGCAGGGCGTGGTCACCTGGTTCGACAACTTCTGTGTGTTGCTGCGTCGTGACGGACATTCGCAGCTGGTCTACAAACATGCGATCTCCACGGTGATGCCCGGCGGGCCGGTGCAGCTGTTCGAGCCGTCCGAGGACGCATGACGAGGGGCGACATGCCCTCGAGCCACATCGACGACGACGACGACGAGGTCGGGGTGGAGCGGCGCAACGAGCGCGCCCGCAAGGGTGTCGCGCGCGATGCGGCGCCGACCCGGACGTTGGTGGTCGTGCCGTGGCGAGCCGAGCGGCCGGCACGCGGGGAGGGGGGCGACACGACGCCCCGCTCACTCGATGCGCGGGTCGAGGAGGCGGTCGGCCTCGCCCGCGCCATCGAACTCGACGTGGTGGCGAACCCGTCGGTGCGGATCACCGAGCCGAAGCCGGCCACCCTGATCGGTCAGGGCAAGGTGGAGGAGCTGAAGCGGGCGATCGAGGACGAGAAGATCGAACTGGTCGTCGTCGATCATCCGCTGTCACCGATCCAACAGCGCAATCTGGAGAAGACCTGGGACGCCAAGGTACTCGACCGCACCGGTCTGATCCTCGAGATCTTCGGCGAGCGGGCTCACACCAAGGAGGGACGCCTCCAGGTCGAGCTCGCCCATCTGACCTATCAGAAGAGCCGTCTGGTACGCTCGTGGACCCACCTCGAGCGCCAACGCGGCGGTTTCGGCTTCCTCGGCGGTCCCGGCGAGACCCAGATCGAGGCCGACCGGCGGCAGATCCAGGAACGCATCGCCCGGCTCGAACGGGAGCTCGAGAGCGTCGCGCGCACTCGGGCACTGCATCGCAAGAACCGCAAGAAGGTGCCGCATCCGATCGTCGCGCTGGTCGGCTACACAAATGCCGGCAAGTCGACGCTGTTCAACCGGCTGACCGAGGCCCAGGTCTTCGCCAAGGACCTGCTCTTCGCCACTCTCGACCCGACCTTGCGCAAGGTGCGGCTGCCGCATGGTGGCGACGTCATCCTTTCCGACACCGTCGGCTTCGTCTCCGACCTGCCGACGACGTTGGTCGCGGCCTTCCGGGCGACGCTCGAGGAGGTGATCGAGGCCGACCTGATCCTCCACGTCCGCGACATCGCCCACGAGGACACCGGCCCACAGGCCAAGGACGTGGCGAACGTCCTCTCCCAGCTCGGCATCGACCCCGACGACCGCGACCGTGTCATCGAGGTGTGGAACAAGATCGACAGGCTCGAAGCCGCTCACCGCGCCGAGTTGCTCGCCGAGGGCGCACGGCCGGCGCTCGATGCTCCGACCGCCATCCCCTGTTCGGCGGTGACGGGGGAGGGCGTCGCCGCCCTCCTCGATCTGATCGAGGAGCGGCTCAACCGCGGCCGCGCCGTCTTCCGGGTCGAGATCCCGGTCGCGCAGGGCGAGCTGGTCGCTTGGCTACATCGCAACGCCGAGGTGGTCGAGCGGGTCGACGGCGAAGACGTTGTGTCGCTGCGCCTCAGGGTGCCGGAGAAGGCGCTGGACCATTTTCGAACGCGCGCCGGGCGGTTCATCCGCGAGGTGCGAGGGAAGGTGGTGGATCGCGACGAACCCGAAGCGACGGGCGGCGGGTACGATCCGCTCGGGTGATCTTCGCATCTCGCGCCGGGAGGGCATCATGGACGACTTCGGCCGGTACGGATTGGCGCGTCGCGACCTCGACCGGGGCGGACCCGAGATGGTCCTCGTCGTCACCGAACAACCGGTCTCTCGCGCCCGGATGAATGCCCTGGCGATCGACTACGACCGCGTCGAACTCGAGAACGACCCGGACAGCCCCTATCGCTGGTTCGTGGTGCGGCTGGCAGACGGCGAGGCGACATGAGCCCGCCGGGGCCGAATGCGTGGACCCGCCCCGACGTCCGCATGCGTGGACCTGCCCCGACGCCCGCGCCGGCATTCCGCGGGCGCGATCCCGAGGGTGACGAAGCGGAATGCGAGGACACTCGTGCCGCGCCATCCACCCGAGAGAGGACGGTCGCGGCACGGTTCTCGGCGTGCGATCAGAACGGCATCTTCACCCGGATCTGGCCCGTATGGGAGGTGCCGGCGCCGTCGTTGAGGGCGGTGCCGTAGGCCAGCGTCAGGGAAACCTTGTCGTTGACCTTGGCGTCGTAGCCGACCTTGAAGTTCAGGCCTCGTCCGGTGAAACCATCGACGTTGCCGACGAACGGCTTCGCGGTGTTGCCGACCAAACTGGCGAGCACACCGTCGTGGTTCTCGGCGAGAGCATGTTCGTAACCGATTTCGCCGTAGGCGCGGCCGTTCGTACCGAAGAGGTCGGCCAGCGTCGAGGCCCTCAGGCGCACGCCGCCCAGAACGGCTTCGGACGAGCGGTCGCGGTACGACATGGCGAGGAGCGCCCCGGTCTCCGTGTAACCGGAGACGTCGGCACGCACGTACTGAACGCGGGCCGAGGGCACCCAGGTGACCCCACCGGTGCGCGCCATGAAGCCGGATTCGATCGCGGCGGACCACTGAGTCGCCGACGTCGAGCCCCGGGCATCGAGCGGCCCGAAGCCGGTCGCACGCCGCAGGTCGTCGAAGCCCATCCAGGACGCACCGAGGGTGCCGGACATGAAGAACGCGTCGGCGGTGTAGTTGGCGTAGACGTCACCGTCGAAGGACAGGAGATCCGATCGCATCGCGCCACCCAGTCGACCGACGCCGAAGCCGGCGGACGCACCGAGCAGCAGGTTCGAGGACACCGCCTGATCGAGCCCGATGCGCATGCCGCCGGTCGTGTGGTCGTAGGCGGCGACGTCGCCGCGCGCGCCCATCACTCCACGGTTGCCGGTCGCGGTGACCCAGAGGCCGTTGCTGCGCTGATACTGGCCCTCGCTGTAGCCCATGGCGCGGTCGAGCACGTCGTCGGCGGCGGCGAGGCGGCCACGAATCGCCACATCGCCGAGCACCGCCGCATCGGCGGCCGAGGCGCCGGGCATGAGCAACAGGGCAGCGTAGGTGGCCACCCACTGATGGCCCCGCGCGGTCGGGTGCACGCCGTCCCAGAACAGGTAGCTGTTCTGCACGGAGGTCGTTCCGGTGACGCAGGCGAGGGTGGCGAGACAGGAGTTCGTCACGTTGGAGAAGCCGTAGGCCGCTGGATTGGCGCGAATGACGTTCAGCGCCGCGGCCAGGTCCATCTGGACGATGTTGGTGTTCGGGTTGGCGAGCGCCAACGACTGCAGTTGCGTGGCCAGCGACTGATTGAAGATCGTCGTGGCGAGCGTCCCGGCGCCGGCTGTCACCGGGGAACCGTTGTAGGACGGCGTGACGCCGAGATCCGGCAGGTTGGAGACGAGGATCCGCCCGGCACCCGCGGTGGCCACCGTCTGAGTGATCGTGGCCATGTCGGTCGCGGCGGCGAGAGACGTCGTGCTGATGCCGGTCGGCGTGGCACCCGGGCCGGCGATGGTGAAGTACTGGAAGATGTTGTTGGCACCGCCGAGCAGCGTCACCGTATCGGCGGCGCCGAAGGTGCCACCGAGCGCGAGATAGGTCCCCAGCTGCGTCGGCAACGACGGGATCGGGCCGTTCAGATTGGCGGCGTTGTCGGTTCGGGCGCCGCCGAAGGCGACATTGACGTTGCCGGTCACCGGTCCACCGAGGAACGGCTGGTTCATCGTACCGGCCATCAACTCCGTCCAGACCGGACCATTGGAGAAGCGGCCGCTGTAATAGGGCGCCGGCGGGCTGCCGGTGAGGCCGTGGAGATTGCCGTTGTCGGACAGGCTGTCACCGATGGTGACGAAGCGACCGCCGGCCGGCAGCGTGACCTGTTGCGCCTGGGCGACGGTCGGCAGAACCGCGAGCGTCAGAGCCAGACCGAAAGCCGGCGCGACGTGCGAACGTACCCGAACAACGCGAGACATGCGTACTCCCTCCCAACCGACTATTTTCTATTCGACATTTCCGCTCGGAGCGGAAGTCCGCCTGTCGGTCGGGAGAAGATAACGTCGCGCCGACGCCACCGGAAGGCGAATTCTCGGTGCAGTCGTATACGTTGCGGAAATATTTACGGCGTGACCGCGAGGACACGATCCGGACGTCACGCCCCCTTCGCCGCCTGCCAGATCTCCTCCATCTCGTCGAGGCTCGCTTCGGCCGGGGTGAGGCCCTTGTCGGCGAGGCGGGCTTCGATGAAGGCGAAGCGGCGGCGGAACTTCTCGTTGGTACCGCGCAACGCCGCCTCCGGATCGAGCTTCAGGTGGCGGGCGAGGTTCGCGACGGCGAAGAGCACGTCGCCGAGTTCGTCCTGCTGACGGGCCGAAGACGGGGAGGGGGCATCGATCTCCGCTTCGATCTCGTCGAGTTCCTCGCGGATCTTGGCGAGGACGGCGTGCCGGTCGTTCCAGTCGAAGCCGACGGTGCCGGCCTTCTCCTGCAATTTCACCGCGCGGGTCAGGGCCGGCATCCCGGCCCCGATCTCGTCGAGCAGGCCCTTCGCGACCGGCGGCCGACCTTCGGCGGTGCGACGGGCGGCTTTCGCCGCCTTCTCCTCCGCCTTGATCCGCGCCCAGGCGTCCTGGACGGTCGCGACCGTCCTGCCGTCGGCGTCGGCGAAGACGTGGGGATGGCGGCGGATCATCTTGGCGGTGATCGCCTCGACCACGGCGCCGAAATCGAAGACGCCGGCCTCTTCGGCCATGCGGGCGTGGAACACCACCTGGAGCAGGAGATCGCCGAGTTCGTCGCAGAGGTCGTGGAGATCGTCCCGTTCGATCGCGTCGGCGACCTCGTAGGCTTCCTCGATGGTGTAGGGCGCGATGGTGGCGAAGCTCTGCTCGAGATCCCACGGGCAGCCGGTCACCGGCGTGCGCAGTGCCGCCATGATCTCGAGGAGACGCGCGACGTCACGGGAGGGCTTCATGCGGGGACCTCGGATCGTTTCGGGATCACGCCCCGTCGCCGGCGACTCGGGGCGCCGGCGGATCGTAACAGAGCCCCCAGTCGCTGCCCGCATACCAGCAGCGCGTCGGGTCCGCCGCGGCACCGCGCACCAGGCTCCTGACCCGTCCCCAGCCGCCGCGGCGGAACGCCTGATCGAGCAGAGCGCGATCGAGCGACGGCACCGCGGCCGCGTCGCCGTAGACGAAGCTGCAGCGATCGAGGCTGCGGGCGGCGAAGCCGCATCCGGTGCGCTCGACCAGGATGCCGACGCCCTCGGCGCCTTGCCAATGACGGGTCGCCGAAAGGGCCCCCCGCGGGGTGCAGAGCGGGAAGAGCAAGCGACCACCGTCCGCGAGCCGATCGAGCCACGGCGGGGAGGGGGCGGCGATACCGTAGGAGACGTAGATCACGTCCGCCTCGCTCTGCGGCCACTGTCCGCCATCGCCGGCGATCACCTCGACGGGAGGCCCGTCGGGGAGCGCCGCGGGCAGGGCACGACGCGCGACGGCGGTGAGGTCGGGGTCGATCTCGACCGCGGTCACCCGTCCTTCGGGGCCGGCGAGCAGCGCCAGGATCGCGGTGTAGTAGCCGGTACCGGCACCGATGTGGACGATGCGCTCGCCGGGCCTCACGCCGAGGGCGGCGATCCAGCCGGCGTGGAGCGACGGGCTGCCGTTGTTGACTCCCCGATCGGGCGCGAGCGCCACCAGGACGTCGCGATAGAGCGCCACCGGATCCCCGGTATGCTCGATCGTCGTGCCGGTGTAGACGGCCCACGGCGGCGCGAGCAGGAACTCCTCGCGCGCAACGGCGGCGAAGGCCCGTTCGACCGCCGGGTCGTCGACTCCGGCGCGGTCGAGCATGGCGCGGGCATAGGCGGGACGCAGCGGCGCCGTGACATCACGTGGGGGTGTCCGGGTCGGCATCGGTCGCCTCCTCGATCGGCGGGCTTCGACTGTTCCCATCGGTAATTCTTACAGGAGTCGCGACGTTCGGGCATCCGCAGGAGCACGAAAGGTGAGGGCGGGTCGGGCACGCCGTGATAGAAGGGGCGGCGATCGGACGGTGCCGCCCCGATCGAGAGGACCGTCATGGCCGAAGCGATCGTCGTCACCCGTTCCATACGCCTCGATCCGGCCGAACTGGTCGAGAGTTTCGTGCGCGCTTCCGGCCCGGGCGGACAGAACGTCAACAAGGTGGCGACCGCGGTCGAGCTGCGCTTCGACGTTGCCGGTTCGCCGTCGCTACCCGATCCGGTACGCGAACGTCTGACGCGGCTGGCCGGGCGCCGTCTGACCGGGGAGGGGGTGTTGGTGCTGCGCGCCGATCGCTTCCGTACCCAGGAACGAAACCGCGCCGATGCGCAGGAGCGGTTGCTCGAGCTGATCCGCCGGGCGGCCGAACCGCCGCCGCCGCCACGCAAGGCGACGAAACCGACGCGAGCCTCCCAGGTCCGACGGGTCGAAGGCAAGAAGAAGCGCGGCGCGGTCAAGAGCCTGAGGCAGGGGCGGCCGTCCGAGGATTGATCCGGGCCGCTGTGATATTTCAGATCAGACTGGCGGCGATGTTGATGGTCAACGCCAGGACGACGGTGTTGAAGAAATAGGCGAGGGCGCAATGGACGAGGCCGGTCCGGCGCATCCGCTTGGAGACGAATTCGACGTCCGCGGTCTGGGCCGACGTGCCGATGACGACCGAGACGTAGAGGAAGTCCCAGTAATCGGGGTTCGTCTCGTTGGGGATGCGCAGACCGGGACCTGAGGGTGAGGCTCGTCGGCGCGCCCAGTCATGGGCGTAGTGGACGGCGAACATCACCTGGATGAAGCTCCATGAGGTGACCACGGTGAGGGCGGCGAGCCCGATGGCGGCGGCGCGGGTGAAGCCGGTGAGCTCTCGCACCGCGCCGAGTTCGGCGACGATGGCGACGAGGCTGGCGATCGCCGCGGCGACCGAGAGGGCGAGGATCACCTCCTGACCGTCGTCGAGCAGGGCGGCGCGGACGAACAGCGTGTTCTGGTCCGAGCGCGCCATCATCGTGAAGTCGAGGGCCAGCAGGAGCGCCACCGCGACGTTCCAGGCGGCGAGGCAGATGGTCGGCCACGACCAGTCGGTGACGCGGGACAGGGCGATCGTCGCACCGACGAAGACCGTCAACGCCACCGCGAGCAGCGGCCGGGCGGCGAGATGGCGAATGACCGGCGGTCGCCGACGCCGCACGGCTGGTGCGGTCGCAGGGGTGGGTGGAAGCGGTTCGGCATTCGTCATGGTGGGATCGTCATCGAGCTGCGATCGAGGTCACGATGCGCCGAAGCCTAACTCGAGCTCCGACGACTGTCGCGCCGGGCCGAGGGGGAGGACGATGAAAACCGAGGCCAAGCGAGGGAGGTTCACCGCGGGAAGCGCGACTTCGCCGTCCATTCCCGGTGGCGGAGATTCGGTGCATTTCGATTCGCATAAGACGGATTATGGAATTATATCGTGCCGGCGAGGCTCCCGAGGGTGTGGGCCACGGGTTCGCGGGGGCCGGATCGCGTCGCTCGAATTCTTTCGCGTCATCCGTGGCTCGGAGCCGGATGCTGCGAGCTCGCACGAAGTCATCGATGGGTTCGGCTCATCGACCGAGACGGCGTGGCGACCGACGAGAGCGCCCTCAATCGACCCGGAACGTGAACTCCATCCCGTCCCACGCCGGCTCGACACCCGGCGGCAGATGGTCGGCCAAGGTCTTGTAGTCGATGTCGTTGTGGAGATGGGTCAGGCAGGCGTGCTTCGGCTTCAACCGCCCGATCCAATCGACCGCTTCGTCGACCGACAGATGGCTCGGATGAGACTTCCAACGCAATGCGTCGAGGATCCACAGATCGAGCTTCGCCAGATGCGCCAGACTCTGGTCCGGGAACGCGCTGACGTCCGGCGAATAGGCGACCGCGCCGAAGCGGAATCCGTAGCTGTCGAGGTCGCCGTGGGTCTGGCGGAACGGTATGGCGGTGATCGGCCCGCCGTCGCCGTTGACGGTCAGCGTCTCGCTCTCGTGAAAGCGGTGCTCCTTGAGGATCGGCGGATAGGCCGAACCCGGCGGCGTGGCGAAACAGTAGTCGAAGGCGGTGCGTACCCGCTTGGACGCGGCGTCGTCCATCCAGATGTCGACCAGATGGTGCCGGTTGATCGCGAAGGCACGTAGATCGTCGATACCGTGGATGTGGTCGGCATGCGCATGGGTGATCAGGACAGCATCGACCCAGTCGACATGGGCGTCGAGCATCTGTTCGCGCAGATCCGGACCGACGTCGACCAGGACGCGCGTCGTGGCGCCGCTCGGTGCGGTTCGGGTGACCAGCAACGAGGCACGGCGACGGCGATTGCGCGGCTCGCGCGGATCCGTCCGACCCCAGTCGTCGCCGATCCGCGGATTGCCCGGAGACGCGCCGCATCCGAGGATCCGGAAGGTCATCTTCGTGCCCATGGCCCTGCTCTCACCTTCTTCCTACGATACTTGAAATCACGCAGGTATTTTTTTGAAAAGTCTATGGAAATTTTCAGTCGTGATCCGCGCCATCTCGTCTGCGCTCACGCCCTTGACGGTAGCCAGGACGCGGGCCGTCTCGGCGACATGGGCGGGCTCGCAACGTTTGCCACGAAACGGCTGAGGCGCAAGATACGGCGCGTCGGTCTCCACCAGCAATCGGTCGAGCGGCACATCCGCGGCGATGGCGCGGACCTCGTCGGACTTCTTGAAGGTCAGGATGCCGGAGAAGGAGACGTAGCCGCCGAGTGCCAGCGAGCGGCGGGCGAGGTCGGGGCCGGACGAGAAGCAGTGCAGCAGGTGAGGGAAGGCCCCCTCCCCGGCCGTCTCCTGCTCGAGCACCCGGGCCATGTCGTCGTCGGCCTCGCGGGCGTGGATGACCAACGGCAGACCGGTCTCACGCGCTGCGGCGATGTGCTCGCGGAAGCTCGCCATCTGCACGTCACGCGGACTGAAATCATAGTGATAGTCGAGCCCGGCCTCGCCGATCGCCACCACTTTCGGGTGGGCGGCGAGACGGATGAGCATGTCGCGGTCGACGTCCGGCTCCTCCGCCGCGTGGTGGCAATGGGTGCCGACCGAGCACCACACCGGGTCGTGGGCCTCGGCGATGGCGCGGATCCGGTCGAAGCGGTGGACTCGGGTCGAGATGGTCACCATCTCGGTCACGCCGGCCGCCACGGCGCGCGCCAGCACGCCCTCCATGTCGTCGGCGAAGTCGGGGAAATCGAGATGGCAGTGGCTGTCGACCAGCATCAAGCCCCCTTCCCTGCCTCGGCCCCCTCCTCCACCGGCTCCACCCACTTGGGGAAGATCGGCGTCGGTGCCGGCAGTGCGGTGCCGGGGGCGATGCGGCGGGCGATCGCGGCGAAGTCGCGGGCGTCCGGGGCCTGTGCCAGCGCATCGAGCAGCGCCGCAGCCTTCACCGGGATCACCGGTTGGGCGAGCAGCGCGACGATGCGCAGCACCTCCGCCGTCACCCACAACACCGTCCCCATCCGCTCCGGGTCGGTCTTCTTCAGCGCCCAGGGGGCGGCGGCGGTGAACCAGCGGTTGGCGTCGGCGACGACGCCCCAGATCGCCTCGAGGCTCTTGTGGATCTCCTGGCGATCGTAGGCCGCCCGCGAGGTGGCGAGCAGCGCGTCGGCCGACGCGAGCATCGCCTCGTCCTCCGGCGCGAGCGCACCCGGGGTCGGCACCACGCCGCCGCAGTTCTTGGCGATCATCGACAGCGAGCGTTGGGCGAGATTGCCGAGATCGTTGGCGAGGTCGGCGTTCATGCGGGCGACGATCGACTCGTGGCTGTAGTTGCCGTCCTGACCGAAGGGCACTTCGCGCAGGAAGAAGTAGCGCACGGTGTCGGCGCCGTAGGCCTTGATCAGGTCGAAGGGGTCGACGACGTTGCCCACGGACTTCGACATCTTCTCGCCGCGGTTGAAGATGAAGCCGTGCGCGAACACGCGCTTGGGCAACGGCAGACCGGCCGACATCAGGAAGGCCGGCCAGTAGACCGCGTGGAAACGGACGATGTCCTTGCCGATGACATGCACATCGGCCGGCCACCAATGCCGATATTTCTCCGAATCCTCATCGGGGAAGCCGGCTCCGGTGATGTAGTTGGTGAGCGCGTCGACCCAGACGTACATGACGTGGCCGGGGCAATCGGGAACCGGCACGCCCCAGTCGAAGGTGGTGCGGCTCATCGACAGGTCCTCGAGCCCGCCCTTGACGAAGCTGATCACCTCGTTGCGACGCGCGTCGGGGCCGATGAAGTCGGGATGGGCCTCGTAGTGGGCGAGGAGCCGCTCCTGGAAGGCGGAGAGGCGGAAGTACCACGACTCCTCTTCGGTCCACTCCACCGGTGTTCCGGTCGGCGTGGCGCGGCGTTGGCCGTCCTCGCCGACTTCCGTCTCGCTCTCGGTGTAGTAGGCCTCGTCGCGCACCGAGTACCAGCCGCCGTACTTGGCCATGTAGAGGTCGCCGGCCGCGGCCATGCGCCGCCAGATCTCCTGGACCGACGAGCGATGGCGCGCCTCGGTGGTGCGGATGAAGTCGTCGTAGGAGACGCCGAGCCGGGCATCCATCTCCTGGAAGACGGCCGAGTTGCGATCGACCAGTTCGCGCGGCGTCATCCCCTCGCGGCTCGCCGTCTGGTGCATCTTGAGGCCGTGCTCGTCGGTGCCGGTGAGGAAGAACACGTCGGCGCCGTCGAGCCGCTTGAACCGCGCGAGCGCGTCGGTGGCGAGCTTCTCGTAGGCGTGGCCGACGTGCGGCCGGCCGTTCGGGTAATCGATCGCCGTGGTGATGAAGAATTTTTCGCGCGTCATGCTCGGTTCCTCGGGCGGGAGGAGATCCCCGCACCGCTTCTCGCCCCTGCCGACGTCGTCATCGGCATGTCGTTCTTCGTCCTACTCAATTCCGCGCCGCCTCGGCAAGCGTCCGAATGGCAGCGAGGATCGCCGCTTTGCGATCGAGGTTGAGCGCCTCGCTGCGGCCGACGAGGCGGCCGACGGCGTCGTGGGCCTCGGCCCAGCGCGCCGCCCTCGCCGGCCCGCCCGCCTCGAGGGCCGATTTGGCACGGGCTTCGGCGGCGTCGCGGATGAAATCGACGGCGATGTCGAAGGCGTCGTCGGCGCCTTTCGTCGCAACCAGATCGGCGAAGGCATGAGCGGCGCGCACGTCGAGATCGGGCAGACGTGCGACGATCGCCTCGAGGCCGCGCCACAGTTTCACGCCGTCGTTGCGCACCAGGAGGATGGCGCGGCGGAGACTGCCGTCGGCGAGTTCGGCCGCGGCGGCGAAGGTCGCCGGATCGCCTTCGACACCGAAGTCGCCGAGCGCTCCGGCGATACGGTGCGGTGCCAGTGGTTCGAGGTCGAGGCGACGGCAGCGCGAGCGGATGGTCGGCAGGAGCCGGCCGGGGGCATGGGCGATCACCAGGAAGAGCGACCGAGGCGGCGGCTCTTCCAGGATCTTGAGCAGGGCGTTGGCGGCGTTGGCGTTGAGATCGTCGGCGGCGTCGACGATGGCGATGCGCCAGCCGCCCTCGCCCGCCGTCGAGCCGAAGAAAGAGACGGTGCGGCGGATCTCGTCGACCGGCAGATCGGTCTTGAAGCGCTTGTATTTTTCGTCCCACGGCCGGCGCAGGTGGAGAAGGTCGGTGTGGGCGCCGCCGGCGATGCGGCGGGCGATCGCCGTCTCCATGTCGACCGCGAGGTCGCGCGCCGCCTCGACGGCGGGCGAGCGTGGGTCGGGATGGGTGAGGACGAAGCGGGCGAAGCGGAAGGCGAGTGTCGACTTGCCGATGCCCTTGGGGCCCCCGAGGATCCAGCCGTGGTGGATGCGGCCGGAGCGATAGGCGTCGAGCAGGGTCCGCTCGGCCGTGACCTGATCGATCAGGTCGCCGCGCTGGCGCGGCAGCGGCAGATCGTCGAGGGCGTCGATCTCGGGGGCGGCGTCGACGACGGCGGAGGTGCGCGGGGCCATGGGGCGGTTCAGTCCTTTTCGGGAAGCCCGAGGCGCGAACATACCCCATACCAGACGGCATCCGCGACCGTCGCCGGGTCGCGGGTGGCGTCGATCACCACGAAACGCTTCGGTTCGGCACGTGCCAGCGCCAGGAAGGCGCGGCGGCGGCTCTCGTGGACGTTCTTCTCCTCCTTCTCGAAGCGGTCGGCGACGTCGGCTCCGCGCCGCGCCGCCGCCCGCGCCATGCCGATCTCCACCGGCACGTCGAGCAGGATGGTGAGATCGGGACGAACGTCGTCGACCGCGATCTCTTCGAGCGCCGCCACCGTGTCGCCGGGGACATCGCCGGTCGCCCCCTGATAGACGCGGGTCGAATCGTAGAAGCGATCGGAGATCACCCAGGCGCCGCGCGTCAGTGCCGGACGGATGGTCTGGTCGACGTGGTCGGCCCGCGCCGCGGCGAAGAGGATGGCTTCGGCGAGCGGGCCGAAGGCTTCCGCTCCGCCGGAGAGGAGAACGTGGCGCACCACCTCGGCGCCGGGCGAGCCGCCGGGCTCGCGCGTCACCACCACCTCGACGCCGCGTCGCCGTAGCCGCTCGGCGAGTTCGGCGACACGGCTCGACTTGCCGGCCCCCTCCCCGCCCTCGAAGGTCAGGAAGCGGCCGGGCGGCCGTTGCGCCGGGGTTGCGGTTTCGTCGGTGGCGGGTCGCGGATCGGCGGTCATCGTCTGAGGAGACCGATGAGGACTTCACGGGTGCCGTCGATGGCGCGCTGGCGGATCGAGCCGACCTCCACCGCTTCCGCCGCTTCCACCGGGATCTCCTGGACGATCGCATCGTTGCGGGTGACCTCCAATCGGCCGATCGGCTGGCCCTTCACCACCGGCGCCTTGATCGGGCCGGTGTAGACGACGCGCGCCTTGAGTTTGTCGCGGTTGCCACGCTGGATCAGGATGTCGATCGGCTTGGGCGAGGCGACCTTGACGCCGTCGGCGAGGCCCCCGAACACCGCTGCCTCGCCGATCGCCTCGCCGGCGCCGTAGAGGTGGACGGTCTCGAAGGTGCGGAAACCCCAGTCGAGCAGCTTGCGGGCGTCCTCGGCACGCTCCTTCTCGTTCGCCGCCCCGCCGATGACGACGATCAGGCGCTGGCCGCTCTGCACCGCCGAGCCGACGAGATTGTAGCCCGACTCCTTGATGTAGCCGGTCTTCATGCCGTCCGAGCCGGGGAAATCACGCAACAACGGGTTGCGATTGAACTGTCGGATCTTGTTGTAGGTGAATTCGGGCTTCGAATAGATCTTGTAGAGATCGGGGTGCTCGCGCACCAGATGGGACCCGAGTTTGACGAGGTCACGCGCCGTGGTTCGGTTGCCGGGGTCGGGCAGACCGGTCGGGTTGGCGTAGCTCGTCGCCTCCATCCCGAGTTCCTTCGCTCGGGCGTTCATCTTCTCGGCGAAGCCGGCCTCGGTCACGCCGAGGCCCTCGGCCAGTGTGATGGCGCCGTCGTTGGCCGACTGGATCATGATGCCGTGGAACAGGTCCTCGACCGTCACGCGCGAGTGGATCGGGGCGAACATCGCCGAGGTGCGAGACGGCGCGCCGCCGGTGCGCCAGGCGTGTTCGGAGACCGGAAAGTCGGCGGTGAGCGCCAAGCGGCCTTCCTTGACCTCGCGGAAGGCGACTGCGACCGTCATCATCTTGGTGAGGCTCGCCGGCGGGAAGGATTTGTCGGCGTTCTTCTCGAACAGCACCGCGCCGGTGGCATGGTCGACGAGGAGGGCGACGTCCGCCTTCACCTCCATGCCCTGTTGCGCCTGTCCCGATGTGGCCGGCTTAGCCGGTGTCGTCGGCTTGCCCGCGGCGACCGCCGCCAGACAGGCGACAGCCACCGCGACCCGCATCACCATCCGCCGAACACCGCCCGCCGTCGAGGTCGACTTCGCCATCACCGTCCCTTTCGCGCGCCGCCTCCGCCGTGGCCCCGGCGGACGTCGGTCACCGATTCTGTCGTGAACGACCAGCGACGCCACCATAGTGCAGTCGACGGCCGGGAACCACGCCCCGCACCGTGGGGGTGATTTTCGGCGAGATCGCGGAGGGGCGGCGGGAGCGACGATCAGTCGCCGAGTGCAGCGAGCCGCTCGCCGCTGCCCATCGCGCGGAACACGGCGTGAGCGGCGTCGATGCGGGCGGTGGCGGCGTAGGACGAGGTGCGGGTCGGCAGTGTCGTCGCTTCGTCGTCGTCGCTCGCGGCGATGGCGGAGGCCGGTGCGGAGCCGGGCAGGATCGACATGGGCGCACCGGTCGAGGGCACGGCCGAGGCCGTCGCGAAGGTGGCGGCGGTGACCGGTCTGGCGGCGGCGAGGGCGGCGCGCATGGTCGCGGCATCGACGCCGGCGAGTTCGAACGACGAGGCGTCGGTCTGGACGAAGGCGACGGAGCGCAGCGCGGCCGGCGGGGTCGCTGCCCGGGCCTGGCCGTAGAGGCTCGCCTGAGCGGCGCCGACCGGGGCCGCCTGCGGCGCCGAAGCGACCAGCGTCGGGACCGCATCCGGCAGATTGCGGCGCGGGCCGGACCCCAGGTCGGCCTGGGCGAGAAGGGTGCGCTCGTCGTGGCCGGAATTGATGCCGGGACCGCGCAGCGTGGCGGCGAGGACACGGGCGTCCGAACCGGCGAGGCCGGCACGGCCGACGTACTGGACGCGTACCTTGCCGAGGCCGTAGCGCTTCATGTCGAGCAGGTCGGCGGTCTTCTCGGAGAGGTCGATGATACGGCCGCCGACATAGGGGCCGCGATCGTTGACGCGGACCACGATGGAGCGGCCGTTGTTCAGATTGGTGACGCGCGCATAGGACGGCAGCGGCATCGTCTTGTGTGCGGCGGTGATGGTGGTGCGGTCGTAGACCTCGCCGTTGGCGGTCTTGGTGCCGTGATGATAGTCGCCGCCGTACCAGGAGGCGAGACCGCTCTGATCGAGGTTCGGATCCTCGTGCGGCACGTAGGTGCGCCCGCCGATGGTGTAGGCCTTGCCGACCTGATAGCGCCCGCCGCCGGGAGTGACCTTGTCGTGCGGACCGACCACCCGTTCGAGCGGCTCGGCGCCGGAGAGCAGTGCCGTCTTCGACGGCGAGGAAGCGCAACCGCCGAGGAACGCACCCGCGATACCGACGACCGTGACGGTGACGACGACCCGAGGACGGATCGTGACGGTCGTCTGCGCGTGGCTCATCGACTTGTCCTTCTCTCGGACCGGCACCGGACGAAGCTCTCGCTCGTCCGACCGTCGCTTCCGACGGCGGCCGGTATGCGTCGCTCCGGGCGACTTCGACACCGGTTACGGGGGACTGCGACACCCCTCCCCGCGGCACGGTCGAGCCGGATCTTTCGATCCGATCAGATTCACACGTGCCGGTTACTCCCTGATTAAGCGCATAACCCATTCGGGGATCGCTGAAAAGAGCGGGGAACCGCGTGGTGGGCCGTGGTGGTCGCCCCGTCGCGGGCGTCACGGTGGCCGGGCCCTCGCCTCACCCTTCCCAGTCGTGGGAGCCGCCGTCCGGGGCGGTGACACGCCAGCGACTCGTTCCCGCTTCGCCGCCCTCCCCCAGCCGTTCGAGTGGATCGGCGCCGATCGGCACCTTTCCGTGACCACCGGGAATGTCGAGGACGTAGGTCGGCTG
This sequence comes from uncultured Alphaproteobacteria bacterium, assembly GCA_937864925.1. GTDB lineage: Bacteria > Pseudomonadota > Alphaproteobacteria > Rhizobiales > Ancalomicrobiaceae > CALBKH01. Next base: position 57,229 of record CALMFH010000254.1, read on the forward strand.
GGCGAGACCGGTCACCCGACCGCGCAGGCTCGCGATCAACGCCCGGCCCTTCGCCACCGGCACACGGAAGCGGGCGGTGCCCTCGGCACGGTCGAGATGGTGGAGGTAGTAGGGCTTGACCCGGAGCCGCACCAGGGCGCGGAACAGTGCTTCCAGCACCTCCGCCTCGTCGTTGACCCCGGCGAGAAGTGCGGTCTGCGACAGCAGCGGCACCCCGGCATCGACCAGACGGGCGATGGCGGCGCCGGCGGCCGGCGTCAGTTCGCGGGGGTGGTCGACGTGGACGACCATCCAGGTGGCGAAGCGCCGCCGCAGCAGCCGCGCCGTCTCCTCGGTGACGCGGGCGGGATCGACGACGGGAACCCGCGAGTGGATCCGCACCACCTCGACATGCGGCACCGCTTCGAGCCGGTCGAGAAGCAGCGACAACCGCCGATCGGACAGCACCAGCGGATCACCGCCGGTCAGGATCACTTCGAAGATCTCCGGCCGCGCCGCGACATAGGCGACCGCCGCGTCGACTTCGGCCTCCGTCAGCGTCGCCTCGCCGTCGCCGACGGCGTCGCGGCGGAAGCAGAATCGGCAATAGATCCGGCAGAGATGAGTCGGCGTCAGCAGCACCCGGTCGGGATAGCGGTGGACGATGCCGGGGACGGTGCGATGGGCGGCGTCGCCGATCGGGTCGGTGACCTCGTCGGGGCGGACGTGGAGTTCGTCTTCGTCGGGAACGAACTGGCGGGCGATCGGGTCGTCCGGATCACTCGGGTCGATCAGCGCCGCCATGTCGTCGGTGATCGACAGGGCGAAGCGGTCGACGACACGACCGATCGCCGCGGCGCGGTCGCCGTCGATCAGGCCTCGCGCCACGAGGTCCGCGACGCGGCGGATCTCGCCGTCGCCGCTCATGCCGAGCGGATCTCGATGTCGAGGCCGGCGAGCTTCGCCAGCTGGCGGAAGCGGCGCTGCAACACTTCACCGTCGAGATCGACGAGATGGAGCGGCAGGTCGAGCACCAGCCGGCCCTCCTCGCGGCGGATGCGGGCGTCGAGGATGATCCCCGGCATCGCCGCCGACAGGATGAAGGCGACGCGGAAGGCGGCGCCGAGCACCTTGGCGCGCTCCATCAGCCGCGGCGTCGCCAGACGCGCCACCCGCGGGCTGAGAGCGTCGTCGATCAGGCCCATGTGGCGGTAGTAGCTGGCGAGCGCGAGATAGGCGCGACCGGGGTGATCGACCCCGATGAAGCCGGCGTTGGAGATGATGTTGAGGCTCTGCTCGCCGCGATAGTCGGGGTGGGCGCGCCAACCGATGTCGGTGAGGTGGCAGGCGGCGACGCGCAACCGCGCCTCCTCGCGGGTCTCGCCGATGCCCATGGCGCGGAACACCATGTCGGTCCAGGTCGCCATCTCTTCGGTGTGACGCGGCGAGCGCGAGCGCAGGAAGGCCAGTTCTTCGGCCGCGGCGATCAGTGGATCACGCGCCTGCTCTTCCGGCGGCAGCAGATCGTAGAGGTGCCCTTCGCGCAGGCCGAGTGCCGAGAGCACCACTTCCTTCGGCTTGCCGGCCTTGATCACCTGAGCGAGCACCACGGCGCCGAAAGGCAGGAGATCACGGCGCTGCTTCGACACCGTCTCGATCTTCGGCAGCGTCTCCACCGCGCCGCGACCGACCAGTCGACAGAACTCGAGAGCCACCTCGGCCGGCATGGCGTAGTTGTGCATGACGTGCAGGGGGTAGTCGACCTGGTGCATGTGCAGCTTGGCGAGGGAGCGCCAGGTGCCGCCGACCGCGTAGAAGCTGCGGCCGGCGAGCCCGGCGAGCACCGGGGAATTGTCGAGCATCTGCTGGGCGAGCCGTTCGGCCTTGCGGATCGATCCTTCGGCCGCTTCCGACAGGCGGATGCCGCCGAGCGGATAGGTCAGGCCGTCGCCGATGATGTCGCCCTTGATGTCGACCAGTTCGAGCGAACCGCCGCCGAGGTCGCCGGCGATGCCGTCGGCGTCGTGGATGCCGGCGACGATGCCAAAGGCGGCGAGCCGTGCCTCGTCGGCGCCGGAGAGCACCGACACGGGCACGCCGCAGATGCGTTCGAGCTCGGCGACGAAGGCGGGGCCGTTGGTGGCCTCGCGCGCCGCGGCGGTGGCGAGCACGTGCAGCGTCGCGGCGCCGCACTGGTCGGCGATGTGTTTGAAACGCTTGACCGCGGCGAGCGCGCTGCGGAGCGGTCCTTCGCCGAGGGTGTTGGATTTCGACAGGCCCTTGCCGAGCCCGGCGAGCACCTTCTCGTTGAAGATCAGCGTCGGCGAGCGCGTCAGGCGTTCGTAGACGACCAGACGCACCGAGTTCGAGCCGATGTCGATGACGGCGATCGGCGCCGAACCGCCGATGCGGCCGGGGGCCTTCGGGTCGCAGACGAGCCCGCGCCAGCCCGGCTCACTTGCGCCGGTCACGGACGATGTTGCGCGGTTGATCGGTCTTCGAGGATTTGCCACGGCCCGACAACGATGGGTTGGTCATGAAGTACTTGTGCGCGTTGAAGGGCTCCTCGCCCTCCGCCGGACGGATGCGTTCGTGACCGCCGTCCGGAAGGAGGCGCCAGCTCTGCTGGTTGTCCTTCAGATTGGCGACCATGATCTGGTCGAGGATCTGTTCGTGCACCGTCGGGTTGGTGATCGGAGCGAGCACCTCGACGCGCCGGTCCAGATTCCGCGGCATCATGTCGGCCGACCCGATGTAGACGATCGCCCGCGCCGAGGGAAGGCCGTGGCCGTTGCCGAAGCAGAAGACGCGGGAGTGTTCCAGGAAGCGGCCGACGATCGACTTCGCCCGGATGTTGTCGGAGAGGCCGGGCACGCCGGGCCTCAGACAGCAGATGCCGCGGGCGACGATGTCGATCTTCACCCCCGCCCGGCTCGCCTCGTAGAGCTTGTCGATGATGCGCGGGTCGACCAGCGAGTTGATCTTGAACCAGATCTGGGCAGGGCGTCCGGCCTTGGCGTGTTCGATCTCGGTATCGATGTGGCCGACGAGGCGTTGGCGCAGGCTGAGGGGACTCACCGCCATGCGTTCCAACTCCTCCGGCTGCGCGTAGCCGGTGATGAAGTTGAAGATGCGCGCGACGTCGCGGCCGGTCGCCGGATCGGCGGTGAAATAGCTGAGGTCGGTGTAGATGCGCGCCGTGATCGGGTGGTAGTTGCCGGTGCCGATGTGGCAATAGGTCGCGAGTGCACCCTGTTCACGGCGCACCACCATCGACAGCTTGCCGTGGGTCTTCAACTCCATGAAGCCGAAGACCACCTGGACGCCGGCGCGCTCCAGATCGCGGGCCCAGCGGATGTTGGCCTCCTCGTCGAAGCGTGCCTTGAGTTCGACGACCGCGGTCACCGACTTGCCGGCCTCCGCCGCCTCCGACAGGGCGCGGACGATCGGGCTGTCGTTGGAGGTGCGGTAGAGAGTCTGCTTGATCGCCACCACGTCCGGGTCGCGTGCCGCCTGCATCAGGAACTGCACGACGACGTCGAAGCTCTCGTAGGGGTGATGGACGACGAGGTCCTTGGCCTTGATCGCAGCGAAACAGTCGCCGCCGAATTCGCGGATGCGCTCGGGGAAGCGCGGCGCATAGGGCGTGAACTTGAGGTCCGGTCGATCGATCGAGACGAGTTGCGAGAGTTCGTTGAGGGCGATCAGGCCGTCGACCAGGAAGACGCCGTCGGCGTCGCAGCTGAGCGACTCGGCGACGAATTCGCGCAGGCGTTCCGGCGTGGCGTTCTCGATCTCCAGCCGGATGACGCTGCCCCGCCGCCGCCGCTTGAGCATCGACTCGAACACCCGCACGAGGTCTTCGGCCTCCTCCTCGATCTCGATGTCCGAGTCGCGGATGACCCGGAAGACGCCCTTCGACTTCACCGTGTAGCCGGGGAAGAGGCCCTCGATGTGCAGACAGATGGCGGTTTCGAGCGCGATGAAGCGGCGGACCCCGGGCTGCCCCTCCGGCGTCGGCAACTCGATGAAGCGGGTCAGGGTCGACGGCATACGGATCAGGGCGGTCATCCCCTCCCCGCCGTTGCTGCGCGCCAGATCGAGCACCAGAGAGAAACCGAGATTGGGAATGAACGGGAAGGGATGGGCCGGATCGCAGGCGAGCGGGGTCAGGACCGGGAAGATGTGGGCGAGGAAATGATTCTCCAGCCACTGCCGCTCCGTCTTGGTCAGACCGTCGCCCTCGACCAGGACGATGCCGGCGGTCTGCAGGTCGACGTGCAGCTCGCGCCACAGCCGTTGTTGCTCGGCGGTCAGTTCCGCCACCGCCACACCGAGCTCGACGAGTTGCTCGGCGGCGGTCAGGCCGTCGTCGGAGCGCGCCAGGATGCCGGCGCGCTGCTGTTCGACCAGGCCGGAGACGCGGACCATGAAGAATTCGTCGAGGTTGGCTGCCGAGATCGACAGGAAACGCAGCCGCTCGAGCAGCGGGTGATCGGTGTTGGCGCTTTCCTCGAGCACCCGGCGATTGAAGGCGAGCCAGGACAGTTCGCGATTGAGGAAGCGCCGCGGGCTGCCGACGAGGTCGCTCGGCGGCGACTGGGGTTTCTCGGTCCTCGGGGTCACGTGACTGGATCTCCTTCCGCCGCGACGGCTTCGGCGAACCGGGCCATCGTTCTCATCTTTCATCATCGTTTCGTGACGGATTGTTTTCCTCCGCGGCGGCGGCGTCCAGTCCGGGGAGTTGCGGTTCCGCATCGAAGCCGCGGGCGAGAACCGCGGCGGCGAGTACCCGGGTTATCGGGCCCTTGGCGGCGAGCGCTTCGCGGTCGAGCACGTCGACGAGATGGACGGCGGCGGCGAAGCTGCGTTCCATCCGTCGCGCCAGGAAGGCGACGACCGCGGGATCCACCGTGGTCTGGCGATCGGCGAAGAGTTTCGCGAGCACCGCCTCGAGCAGAGGGTCGTCGGGCAGGCCGAGCTCTGTCGCCACCGCGGCACGCAGGCGCGAGGCGAGATCCGCCAGGTCGACGTCCCAGGCGGCGGGCGGCCGCCGGGCGGTGATCAGGCAGCGACCGCCGCGCTGGCGCACGGCGTTGAGCAGATGGAAGAGTGCCCGCTCGTCGGTGTCCTCGCCGGCGTCCTCGACGACGACGGTCGCGGACGCGAGCGCCAGCGGGTCGAGGTCGGCGAGGTCGGAGGCGGCGACGGTGACGGCGCCGGTCGCCGCGGCGAAGACGGTGGCGAGATGGGTCTTGCCCGCCCCTTCCGGTCCGATCAGGAGCAGCACGTCGCTCGGCCAGAGCTCGGCCGTGACCAGATCGAAGGCGGCGCGATTGGCGGTGGAGACGACGTAGTCGTCGCTCCCGAGCGCGGCTTCGACCGGCAGAGCGAGCGTCAGTTGCCGCGGCGGCTCAGCCATCCGGCGTCTCCGCGGCGCCGGGCGGGGTCGCGCCGGTGTAGAACGGGCTCGCCAGATATTGGTCGATGGCGAAACGGGTGAGGACGCCGATCGCAGCGGAGGCGGGAACCGCCACCAGCATACCGACGAAACCGAAGAGCGAGCCGAAGGCGAAGAGCGAGAACAGCAGCCACACCGGATGGAGCCCGACCGAACGTCCGACCCAGTGCGGCGTCAGGATCCAGCCCTCGAGCGCCTGCCCTCCGGCGAAGATCGCCGCCACCATCACCAGACCGTGCCAATCCGGCCAGTACTGGACCAGCGCCACGATCAGTCCGACGACGAGTCCCGAACCGAAGCCGACATAAGGGATGATGCCGAGCAGGCCGGACATCATTCCGATGAGCAGGCCGAATTCGAGCCCGACCAGGGCGAGGCCGAGGCCGTAGTAGATACCCATGGCGATGCACACCGACACCTGTCCACGGACGAAACCGGAGACGGCGTCGTCCATGCGACCGGCGAGCAGCCGCACCGTGTCGCGATGGCGCGGCGGCACCCAGGCGTCGATGAGACCGATCATCCGATCCCAGTCGACCAGCATGTAGGCGGCGACCACCGGCGAGATCACCAGGATCGACAGCACCGAGACGATGGCCTGGCCGCCGTTCCACAGCGACTGCAACACCCGGGTGACCCAGCCCGCACCCTGGCTGAGCGCCGTCTGCAGGCCACCCTCGAGCGCCTTGGCGTCGCCGCCGAGCAGCTTGCGCAATTCGCCGTCGAACCAGGGTCCGACCAACTCCTGAAGGCGGGTGAAGAGGCTCGGTAGCCGATCGAGCAGTCCGGCGAGCTGGTGGCCGAGCAGCGGCACCACCAGGATCAGCCCGGCCACGAGGGCGACGAAGATGGCGAGCACGATGGTGAGCGCCGCCAGTCCGCGCGACAGACCCCACCCCTCGAGCCGGTCGGCGAGCGGATCGAGCAGATAGGCGAGTGCGATGCCGGCGACGAAGGGCAGCAACACGCCCTTGAACAGCCACAGGAACAGCACGAAGCCGGCGAGTGCGCCGAGCCAGAACCGCAATTGCCGTTCGAGCGTCACGTCTTTCTCTCCTGCGATCGTCGGCGGCGCGACATCAACCCGCCCGACCGGGGTCGCCCGGCTCCGACGACATGGCGCGGAGCCAGTCGACGACATAGGCGGTCCCCGAGACGAGCGTCAATCCGACGACGAGCGTCATGCCCACCGTCCACAATGGGCCCGGATCGAAACCGAAGGCCTTCGCCGCCAACACCAGCGCGGCGAAGCCGATCTGAGCCATGGTATTGGCCTTCGACACCAGCTTGGGCTGGATCGGCAGACGCCGATCGAGGCCCCAGGACAGCATCACGCCGCCGACGATCAACACGTCGCGCGACAGCACCAGGATCGCCAGCCACACCGGCAGTTCCCGGATCACCGCCATGGTGACGAAGATCGAGACGAGCAGCAATTTGTCGGCGAGCGGGTCGAGGTAGGCGCCGAGTTCCGATTTCTGGTCGAACGCGCGGGCGATGAAGCCGTCGATGCCGTCGGAGACGCCGGCGACGAGAAACACCCAGAAGGCGAGCGCGAAATGGCCCGACAGGATGGCGTCGATGGCGATCGGCACCAGAACCAGACGGAACACCGAGATCAGATTGGGAATGGTGATGCTGCGGTTCAAGGACGGTCAGCTCCCCGCTCGTCGGCGCCGGTCTCCAATGTGGCGCCGACGGGCACGAACTCCAAGAGGTGTTCTGACGAACACGCGACACTCGTCTCCTTACGGGCTTGCCAAAGCGCCGCCGATCGTCCATCCCCACGGGCGAGCAGTCGGGACGCGGAGAAGCGACATGTCCGAGGGCAAGAACAGCTGGACCTACGCCGAGTCGGGCGTCGACATCGAGGTCGGAAATGCGCTGGTCCGGCGCATCGCACCGATCGCCAAGGCGACGGCCCGCCTCGGCGCCGACACCGCCATCGGCGGTTTCGGCGGCCTTTTCGACCTCAAGGCCTGCGGTTTCCGTGATCCGGTCCTGGTCGCCGCGAACGATGGCGTCGGAACCAAGCTCAAGATCTCGATCGAGACCGGCATCCACGACACGATCGGCATCGATCTCGTCGCCATGAGCGTCAACGACCTCGTCGTTCAAGGCGCCGAGCCGCTGTTCTTCCTCGATTATTTCGCCACCGGCAAACTCGACATCGACGTCGCCGAGCGGGTGATCGAGAGCATCGCCCGCGGCTGCCGCATGGCGGGGTGCGCGCTGATCGGCGGCGAGACCGCCGAGATGCCCGACATGTATCGGGCCGACGACTACGATCTCGCGGGTTTCGCCGTCGGTGCGGTCGAACGTGACGATCTCCTGCCGAAGAAGACCACGGGTCCCGGCGACGTGCTGCTCGGCCTCGGCTCCTCCGGCGTCCATTCCAACGGCTATTCGCTGGTGCGCCGTCTGGTGAAGTCGGCCGGGCTCGAATGGAACGACGAGGCACCGTTCCAGCCCGGTACCTCGGTCGCTCGCGCCCTGCTCGAGCCGACGCGCATCTACGTCAAGCCGATCCTCGAGGTGATGCGCTCGATCGGTGGGGTCAAGGCGATGGCTCACATCACCGGCGGCGGCTTCCTGGAGAACATCCCGCGGGTGCTGCCGGATCTCTGCGTCGCCGAGATCGATCTCTACGCCTGCGCCGTGCCGCCGGTGTTCAAGTGGC